>NZ_JBWDNW010000053.1:0-4299 GCF_056269405.1 Paenibacillus sp. J2L1-98
GCCCCATTTTTCAAAAGAAAATTTTAAAAATGTTGGGGATTAGCCAAGCGGTAAGGCAACGGACTTTGACTCCGTCATTCTCAGGTTCGATCCCTGAATCCCCAGCCATTTTGTTACGAGCCATTAGCTCAGTTGGTAGAGCACCTGACTTTTAATCAGGGTGTCGTAGGTTCGAGTCCTACATGGCTCACTTTAGTTTATAAATGCGGTCATGGCGGAATTGGCAGACGCGCTAGATTCAGGTTCTAGTGGTGTAACAGCCGTGGAGGTTCGAGTCCTCTTGACCGCACCATTAGCGGAAGTGGCTCAGCGGTAGAGCATCGCCTTGCCAAGGCGAGGGTCGCGGGTTCGATTCCCGTCTTCCGCTCCATAATATGTGCCCTTAGCTCAGCTGGATAGAGCGTTTGACTACGAATCAAAAGGTCAGGAGTTCGAATCTCTTAGGGCACGCCATATCTTACGGGATGTAGCTCAGCTTGGTAGAGCACCTGGTTTGGGACCAGGGGGTCGCATGTTCGAATCGTGTCATCCCGATTTATATAACGAGCCTTTTATCCTAATTGGATAAAGGGCTCGTTATGTTTTTAAGGTATATAATAGCACAGTGGAGCGATTGCTTGCAGCTTTTCTCCCCATTTACTTCAACGCCATAACGAACTAGGTTAGTCTGGGCGTGGGGATGGAATGGTTCTGGCCAACTGGGCGATGCAGCAAGGACATACCATTCTACTCCCGTGCAAGTTCTTGGACTTGGCGAGTCCGGTCCCACCACTCCTGAACCGCCTCAGTGGCCTGAAGGCGACGTGCTGACGGTTACCGATGTGACCTATAACAGCGTACGGCTGAATTGGCAGCCGGCCACAGATGATACGGGTGTATACAAATATTTTGTATCCAAAGACAATGCGCTGCTGGCTGCCCTGGACGGGGACGTAAACAGCTATGAAGTGAAGGGGCTGTCTCCAAATTCGTCCTACCTCTTTTCTCTAGTCGCCATCGATGCCTATGACAACCAAAGTGTGAAACAAGAAGTGACGGTCAATACTGCCGCATATACGGCTCCCGGTTCTTTTCAGCTTTCCGATTCCAAAACTTATTCAGACGGTCGGTACAATTACGAGTTTTCGTTATACTACGGGTACATTTCGTCTCCGGGCCAAGAGTTGAGTGGATCATGGCCCCCCCCTAAAGGCTATCATGGGATTGTTAATGTCTCCATGATTTCTCCGGAAGGGGAAGATTATGACCTTTGTCTGGCGACCGTGGACGATGATAACCCATCTTGCGGTCCTAAGACGGAGCACCCGGATGGTGCCGAGTACAGTGCTGCCAAGGTACCCGAAGGTTACACTGCAGAGTGGAGAGTTAAGGGACATACGGACAATGATTATAGTCCGGATAAGAAGGTTATCGTATATGTGAGCATCAGATATGACAATCACTGAAGATTATTACTCTGTTTACGGAGCTTAATGGTCGGCCGCGGGATCACCCCGCGGCCATTTTTACTCCCCGGAGAAACACCTGGTTCCATCGGAAATTTTAACGGGACTCGGCAAGGATGCAAGACCCCTATAAAAACACTCCTTTGTTTTTTGCCTTTTGTCCCCCGTATGGTAACAGGAGCATACGTAATTAATGTCTTAAGCGTGGGTTTTACGTTTATTTGGTTGGCGGACCCCCTTACGGTTATGAAAAATGAGTTATTAATATGCGGGGACGGGTACGATAGCACAATGTGAACAGGCTGCCGTTGTCGGTAGCCTATTCGGCTAACTGGCAGTAGAGCGTGGTGGCTACTTGGTTAGGTAGTTAAGAGTTAGCAGTGACCTCATAATACGAATGGGTAGAATAACGAAGCGATGTATATAATTACACTTTACCTTTTTCGAGAGTATTGACTGTTATATGATTAAGAGAAAAGGTTTAAAGGGTTATGTTATGTACACTCAACCGATTGCCCTACGTTCAGTCTATGGAACTGGACATGGATGGTTGTCGTTCATACTTTTATGCTTTGACACTTTAATATAATACTTTATAAAAATTTTCATCTAATATATCAACTCCGGCTATTTAGGCAGCAAGCATCTCCAAAAATCTCTCCGATCTAAAGTATTCAGTACATATTGCTTCGGCTGTGAATGAAAACTTATGCCTTGTTTCAAGAGACCACGATATGAAATTCGTGAATGAAGGGCTGAATATAAATGTGATAGACATCTAATTCCCGCCTCTTGCTATTGGAGTGCGGGATTTTTGTTATGGTAATTTACATCCGATCGAGACCGCCTACAAGTCAAGAGCACGAGTTGTTGAGAAACAAAGCTTAAGCGAGAAATTGACACGCTAATGGACGAATTATTCGAATAGGAACACGCCCACTTCAGACAAGTGGGCGTGTTCTTTCGCATTTGTAGAGATCGGTAAAGAAAAGATTACGGTTCGGTAGGTGTAATATCATAAGGCAGGTATTCCGCAAATGCATGAATATCCGACATGGATTTTATTTGCAATTGGGATACGATGATTCATGATATCGAACAGCTGACGTCCACATGGGAACCAGGAACAGATTATCTTGGTCTCATCAGCAAAGTCCTATAGCCCGATAAAATGAGACAAAAGCTTTGCAGCTTCCGCTCGAGTCAAGGGACTTCGAGGATGAAATGTTCCATCCGGATAACCAGATATCCATCCAGATTTGATTAATCGTATGACTGAAAATTGCCCCCATTTAGGAACCTCGTGGAAATCGGTAACCAGTTTTTCGTCACCATAAAATGGCATATCGGCAAACTTGCTCGTACGGCCTATTATAGTTGCGGCTTCCACTTTACTTATGGTCCGTTTTGGATGAAACAACCACTTTCCTTCCTTCTCTTCGCCTATAACGAGTCCGGCATCCATCAAAGTGTTGATATAAGGTCTTGACCATGACTTATCTGGGACATCATCGAAAGAGCGGTTCGGCTGCTCACTTGGTTCTAATCCCATTGTTAGTACAGCGATTTTGGCGAATTCCTCCCGTGAAATCAGTGCATTTGGTTCATACAATCGGTTGTCGCGTCCGCTCAGGATATTCAAATGATTCATAACCTCCACTGTATGGTGGATCCAATGTGATTTTGGTACATCCGCGAAAGCATCCGTACGATCCACTAGAAATTCGCGGACGAGCACGCTTTCATTAACGGTATCTGCACGATACTCAGCAACGATTTCAATACGATGGAATCCGTCCTTCAAGCTTTGCGGATTGATGACGACCGGCGTGTCAGCATTCGCATCCGAGACAATCTGCCCGTCGAGCGACACTTTAACGGAATCTACGGGCTTGCTCAGGCTCCGTATGTCCAAATTGAATGGTCCCTGTATCGTTTCAAACAGAAGAAAATCGCGAATATCCAACCACGGCGTATCCGTCTCGGGAACGATAAGATTACTGCCATGAAGAGTTATATAGACAGGATCCTTTTTGAATAAATCTCCATTAAACAAATACTCCACGTATAAGTCGTACATACCGTCTCTAGGCAACACAATATCAGTGATACTATCTGATGGCTGATTAGAATCGATTACGACATCGCCTGATTCAGTATCTTTGACGAGCAGCCGAACTTTGTTTGGAACTCGGACATTGTAGATTTTGATTACGAAGCGACCTTGGTCGGCGGTAAACCGAATCTTGTTCGTTTGCTTTCTGTCAATATCGGCAAAATGACTGACCAGCTCAACCATAGTCAGGTCCTCCTCAGGAGAAACGGCATAAAGCTGAGTTGGAAGCAATAGGCTGAGCAATGCCGCAATGACGATAACCCTTTTCAAAAACATATTAATCCTGTCCCTTCCCTTATTCGAATACCTACTATATTACAGCATCGAATATATGAATGTTGCGAAAACCGGAAAGGAAATTGTTGGACTGTACAATCCACATTTGCCTAACGTAGAGTTGATTGGACAATACCGTTTTATCCTAACGGTGACTACTATATTTTCTTTCCAAAGGATTTAAAATGGTGTTATTTTAGCCATCCTTGGGAAGAATCTGTAACCCTGATTAATGACGAGTTGATAAAAGCCTTTGCTAAAAATCAACCCAAAATCTTCGGAGAAATTATACGTCGGGGTTAACCTTACGGGTACGATAGCTCATTAAAGACATGACGGCAGCCGATCAGAACGTGAACTGAACCCCGTCAAGTAGACAGTACAAATAACAAAAATCAATTAAGCGGCCTTGGTCCTAAATTCCATCGGACTGAGGCCGTTTAGTTTTGCTTGTAACCGTTC
>NZ_JBWDNW010000052.1:0-5238 GCF_056269405.1 Paenibacillus sp. J2L1-98
GTGGATCCAGTCGCTGCAAACCGCTCACACTTTAACGGCAGCCATTGTTGGCATGGAGCCTACCGGACACTACTGGCTTAACCTATCCAAGTGGCTCTCAAATCGTCAGTTTGAAGTTGTTCTAGTCAATCCACATCTCGTAAAAAAGAATAAGGAGAACCGCGACAATACGCCATCCAAAAGTGACAAAAAGGATGCTCTCGTTATCGCAGACATGGTTAAAAACGGCTACTACTCATTCACTCGCAACACACCAGAAGCATTTGAAGAACTACGTGTCTTTCTCTCAAACCGCGACTCTGTCGTAACGAGACTCATTAGTGCGAAGAACCAAATCCATCGCTGGGTCGACGTTGTTTTCCCTGAACTGCGACAAGTTTTCAAAAACATTATGTGTATCGGTTCATTGGCCACACTTCGTCTTTTCCCAACGCCCGAAGAATTGTGTAAATTACAGCCTCAAGATATCTTACGAGGCTGGAAGTCGCTTATGAAACGGCATTCGGGTGATCGAAAAGCTCGAGCTCTTATCTCATTGGCTTGCAGATCTGTGGGTTCTAAGCAAGCCACACATGCCTATAAGCTCCACCTGAAGCAGCTGCTCGATGAGTACGATCTTGCTTGCCTGCAATTGCAAACGGTAGAAACAGAGATTATCGCCGTTTTGGAACGCATTCCATTTGTGGGGTCCATGCTTGCTGTCAAAGGGATTAGTGCCATTTCGTTAGCCGGTATTCTAGGTGAGGCGGGCGATTTAAGCGGTTTTGTTCATGGTAATGCCTTACTGCGTCATGCTGGTCTCAACCTTGCAGAAGCAAGCTCAGGTAAATGGACCGGACAGATGAAGATTAGCAAACGTGGACGCTCTCGTCTCCGACGTTTCATCTTCATGATGACGATGAGTTTAGTCGCGAACAATCCGGAGTTTAAAGCTATGCATGCCTACAATGTACAGATAAAGAAGATGAAGAAAATGAGGTCCATTATGAAGCTGTGTGGCAAATTAGCCAGAATTTTAGCCGGAATGGCTCGCAGCGGCGAAGCTTATAACCCTCCTAAAACGTTGCCTATTCAGCTAGCAGCTTAATCTATATTTTACCGTTTCGTTGTACGAATTTTGACTTATTCGCAGGATTTCAAAGAAAGCACGGAGTACCGGATACATTGAACCAAAGGGCGCAGACCCGTAACGATAGCAAGACCGGCCTCCACCCCTTGGACAGGCGTAACGAAGGAATGAAAGGGCAATGACCCGTTGAGACATGGGAGTGAGAACCTCCAGGGGCGGCGTGGAGAAAGCGTGCAGTAAATGGAATTATTTAGGGCAGCTGTGCTCTCCCTTTATTCCCGTGCGCCTTCATGTTGCCGAAGTCTAACACGGAGTTCCCCGTCTAATCTTTCACCCCTTACCAACAGGGCGAAATCCTGCGAATAAGCGAGCATTCGTGAGAAAATTATATCGTACCAGGGAGTTGAATGCAAAGAGGCTGCCGCGCGGTAGCCTCTTTGCTCTAGAAACCCATTTTTTGTATGTAAACGAAAAGCATACCAATTTATGGGGATGTTAATCTTATAGAAAATAAGCTTGTAAATCTTCATTATGAGCTTCACATACTCTTACTAGACGATCACCTTTTCTACATAGCTACTGTATTGGTGTCATTTCACAAAAGCGGGTGAGTAGGAGAAAGTAGTCAATAGGGACTGGAACGATGATATAATATACTCAATCTATTAACAGAAGGGATCCAAAGACAGCATGAGTAGTGAACGTAGGATTTTTGTCTTTCTATCGGTTTTATTTACCATATTTTTGATTGCTTCATTATCTCCAAAGAGCAAAGTTTATGCAGAAAGTGAAACATCAAATACGCTACCGCTGCATTTAGTGAAAATGGAAACCTATGAAAATGGTGTATTTACTAATGTTCCTTTCGGAGGCCATATAGATCGCGGGGCAAAACGGCTCGTGCTAACTTTCGATCATGATATTGACGACTATTCTGATTTCATAGCAGTAGTTGATAGTCAGGGGAATAAGGTGGTGTGGTGGTATTGTGGCGGATCCTGTATCCCAGATTTAAAAGATAATCAAATAACGTTGAACTTAAGTATGGGGGCGATGTACACACCGTTAAAACGTAATGAAACCTACACAATGAGACTAAACTCTAAAGGACATTTGATCAATGATAGGAATGGTATCGACTATTCGATCGATACCTCCGTTACACTTAAAACTTTAGATATTCCATATTTTAATAATGTTATCTTGAATTTGTTTAATCCCCAAACGAAACCTGCAGCAACCAGTATCATTAAAATTCATGCAGAGCCGGGAATTCTTACATTAACGCCACTTCATGTAGATGTAACCAATGACTTTTATATTTCGTTAAAGGATAGTAAGGACGGGAATGTTTTGTACCAAGGGGGTCCTGTTCAAGGGCCCGTGAATGTTTCCATATTAACATCCGGAGAGTATGATCTAATTACGGAGTACCTTACGAATAATCATCGGGTAAGTAGCAAATATCCGATTCAAATAGCTGTTAATGGACCGGATTTGTCAGTGTCGGATGTAGAACTGCCCATGTTTCGAATCATTTCGTTAGACTCACATCCAAACATGGCTCAGCCTATGGTTATTGCGGTAGAAGTGGGGGACAAAGTAGAGATTGAAATGGAAGGTATAGGAGAGCAGCCATTTCCGATCGAGTCTTGGAACAGCAACAGGGTTAACATTCTTCTCAATCACATGGAATTGCCTGAAGGACTGCATCAATTGATTTTTCATGTTAGAAAAAAAGGATCAGCCAATTCTAGGATCATTACACGAGAAATTTTAATCGATCGTATTAATGCCTTTTCAGACGTGCCTAAATCCCTTTGGGCACATGTTTATATCGAAAGAATGTTTCACATGGGAATTCTTAAGGGGCGTACTGAAGGGGGCTTTATGCCAAACTCACCTATTACGCGACAGGAATTTGTGAAGATGTTGGTTGTTGCAGCCGATACAAAAGATCATGCGGAGAATTCTAATTTTGCAGATGTGGCGGTTGATTCATGGGCTAAACCGTATATCGATCGTGCGGTAGCAGAGGGATGGGTCGAAGGTGAGGAAATGAACGGGGAGAAACATTTTTTTCCGGAAAGAACGATCACCCGATTAGAAGCGGTGGCCATGATGGGGCGGACACCGCAACTTAGTCGTCTACCCCAACCGCTGGATGCTTTTCAGCCAGTCGAAGACAAGTATATTCCGGAATGGGGTTTACCTTATGTGATGAAATTAAGGTATTATGGATGGGTGAACGGTTATAGTGATCGTACTTTCAGGCCCCAGAATAAGCTAACTCGAGCGGAAGCAGCAAAGATGCTGGATGCCTTTACGAGATGAACCTACGGCGAATTGTGGTTTTGCAGCCACGTTTCGCCTCCACCAACCCAGTTCGAATGAGGGCTGGGTTTTTCTGTGTCCTAAAATTGTAGACAGATTGTGGACATCAAAACCAAAGAAAAAGTATTAGACAGGTACGTCATCGGACAGACTAGTTCCAGTAATTCCTCACTCGTCGATTCAACTTTTTCCTCTCAAAACGCGTCTATAATGCAGCACTAATACAGCGGGAGGAAGATGGTTTTGAAGAAAGTATTTCTTGTACTTGTATTCAGTATTGTTTTTGCTACGGGATGTTCTAAGGAAATAGAAGAATCAGGTCCAATTCTACATCAGGAAACAATTGGGGACCTAGCGTATGAAATCAAGCTGAGTAATAACCACTTTGGAATGAATGAAGAAATTGAAGTTTTCACAACCTTGACGAATCGGGGAAAAGAGGCTTTAACCTATGTTTCCGGAAGCTCTAGTTGTCCTAACCATGCGGTTGTTAATATTGTTCACCAGGAATCAACTACAAGATTGGCAATAAAACCATACGGAGATTGCACAGCTGATCTAGGTAAGTCTAAATTGGAGCCTGGTCAAGTCGTCGAAGATAAGTGGATTTTCATTGCTAATAACTATAGCAAGCCCGGCATTTATGATGTACAGATTGCGTTACCACCTGAGGATATTAGAACGACAGGAGATTATCAATCAATCCCGATAAACCCACGACCAAGCACCAAAACACAGATAATTCTTTCAGACAATCATTGAGCTAACGGGTACGATAGTTCAATGAAAACAGGGAGCAACACCACCGAGGTACTGCTCCCTGTTTTCATTGAAGTAACGGGAGGATAGTTTAATCACTTCGCGAATACTACAACTTGCGTAGATTGAAAATGACGTTATCTGCGATATTCGGAAAGATGGTGGACAAAAAATGAATCTATACTTTCAATACGAGAAAGATGGAAAAACATTAATTTCATTAATGACTACTTATTAAATATTCACCCAAGAACTAATTCATTTTGTACTCTTTCAAAAGACAATGATACTTTCGTTCAGTGTGCAGGAGCGAAATTAAGGATGATATTGAATTTAGGCTTTCAAATAATAATTCTTATAATCACTACTGTTTAGGTAAAGAAAGAGAAGACAAATCACTTACTTCAATTAATTATAGCGGTGGTGCAATAACACTTCAGAGGAATGAAATCTTAACTTATAAGGATGCAATAAGGGTTTTTGAATCATTCTTTTTTTATAATGAAGTGCCAATTGAGTATCAATTAAGAAGAGTACAACTTGATAACGCTTAAAGCCATACACAGCATGATTCATTACGCTAACGGGTACGATAGTTCAACCACCATGGAGCAGTTTGCGATCCGCAGATGCTCCTTTTTCATTACACTAACGGGCAGATTAGTTTAATACTCCTATGTCAATAATGGTACAAATCGGCTGTCGTAATGGAGGCGAATAATGTGAAATACAACCAAATGACGGATGAAGAAAAACGCAGATTGCTTATGGCGATGTATTTTCTACAAAAGGGCGCACACCAGTTAAACCGTCTACATGATGAATTCAGTCTTAGGGATACTGATGAAGGAATAAAGGAGTCCAATGAAAAGGAAAGCAATCTTTTTCAAGCTATAGGGCGTTTGGATGATATTTACCTTTACTCAGAAGATGAGATCGAAAAGGAAGAAATACAAAAATTAGAAGATGAAATTTTCGAATGGATTGAGGATTACGGATTTACCGAGGACGTTAAAAAGTATTTTAATAAGAACAGTATTATGTTCAGCTAACGAAGAACTTTAGTTCAACTAGTA
>NZ_JBWDNW010000032.1:0-53977 GCF_056269405.1 Paenibacillus sp. J2L1-98
TCTAGCCGTAAATTCATGGATATGTCTTCATACCACGAATGGCGTAAAACTCGTTAGCATCATTTCAGATAACACGGATGAGATTTTACACATAAATATGGACTTGACCCCAAACTAACCATAACAGCATAAATAGAGCTAAAAACTAGATCTACGGTGCACTCGCGCACCCTCAAACGGCCCAAAATCACGCCGACGAGGAAAAATAGATCTAGAAAATAGCTCTATTTCCCCCAAACTAACCATAACAGCATAAATAGAGCTAAAAACTAGATCTATGGTGCACTCGCGCACCCTCAAACGGCCCAAAATCACGCCGACGAAGAAAAATAGATCTAGAAAATAGCTCTATTTCCCCCAAACTAACCATAACAGCATAAATAGAGCTAAAAACTAGATCTACGGTGCACTCGCGCACCCTCAAACGGGTCACAATCACGCCGACGAGGAGCAGCTAAAGCCGACTCGCCCCCACCCCTCTCCCATCATTTCTACCTATCAAAAAAAGCGAAGTTAGCGCTATTCGCTAACTTCGCTTTTCCTATTTCCTTATTCGCCAATTACGCCTCAAGGCATTATATTATCGAGCTAGAACGCTAATAATTTCAAACGGCTTAAATTCCAATTGCACAGCCCCATCCCGAATGTCCAGCCGCTGCAGCTCCTCCTCCAATAAATTGACGACGAACGCTTCCCTTGCGGCCAGCGGCAGACGGAGCGTGACCTTCTCCCGTCCTCCGGCTGACTCATATAAGCGGAATATCGTTCCCTTTCCCTGCTCGGCAGCTTTTATTGTATCCAATATGACATGGTTGCTTTCAAACGGCATCATTTCGTGCTGAACAGGAAGCTTATTACCGATGCTTCCGCGTTGTCCCGCTTCAGCGGCAGCCCCAGCCCAGTCTCCCGCTACCCGCACCGGATGGTTAAGCTCAAGCGCGCTGCGCACGACATGAGCGCTGCGCCAATCCTGCTCGTGAGGATACAGCGAATACGTAAATGTGTGCTCGCCTTGGTCTGCGGTTAGATCAGGCCATCTTGGGGCGCGCAATAACGAGAGCCTGATCGTACTGCCTTTAATGTCGTAGCCGTATTTGCAATCATTCAACAGGCTTACTCCGTAATTGCCCTCGGATAAATCCGCAAAGCGGTGGCCGCAGACCTCATATTGCGCCTGTTCCCAGCTCGTATTCGTATGCGTCGGTCTCTCCAGTACGCCAAACGGAATTTCATAGGTTGCCTTGCCGGCAACAATATCGACCGGGAAAGCGACCTTCAGGAGCTTATGCTCTTCCTGCCAATCAACGCTGGTTTTAAAATCGACCCGCTTCTGATCATGGTAAAAAATAATATGCTGCACGATGTCGGAACGGTTCAGCTGCCACTCAAACCGCAGCACATCCTGTGTATTTCCTTGGACGACAACCTCCTTGCTGAGCAGCCTGACGGAGCCTGCACACTGCGCTTCAAATCTCGGATCGATATCCCATGCATCCCAGGATAACGGTTTATCGAAGAAAAGCTGAAATTCATTCGCCTTCTCCCCGGCCAAAATCAGCTCGCGCCCTGCAGACTTATCGTACCAGCGTGCTATTTCGCCTGCTTCATTAAATTCGATTAAATAATGCGGCGTTTCCCAAGTGTCGTCCAGCTTCGCAGGGTAAGCCGTCCCCGCCTCCGCCGGCTGTGTCGCTCTCAGCCATATGGTCGTATAACCGAAGGCTGGAATGCTCTTCACGCTTACTGCCAAAGTTAATTTACCGGAAGCGGCTCCATCCCTCATCAAATCGCTGTCCAGCCGTTCGCCGTCCTGATCGAATGCCGCAAAATGCCCCTGCTCTTCTTTAACGTCGATATATACGACTTCATTTCTTGTCCAACCCAGACTGTTGAATACGAGGTACGGAACGCCTTCGCCTTGAACAGCTACGCTCCCCGCGAGTGCCGCCAGCGATTGCTCCAAGCACGTATTGCCAAGCTTGAACACCTGCTCGTACTCTTCCGCAGACGTCACGTACGTTTCCGGAATAGCCGTTCCCGGAATGATGTCATGGAATTGGTTCAGCAAAATAAGCTTCCAGCCCTCATGAAGCGCCGCCTGCACCTTCTCCGCTTGTCCAGCTTCGAAGGCGCTCCCTGCCAGGCTGCTCCAAATCTCAGCCTCCCGGTACAGCACCTCCGCTTTCCGGTTGCTGCGTTTATTGCGTGCATGCGTCGTATAGGTGCCGCGGTGCAGTTCCAAATATAAATCGCCATGCCACTTCGGAAATTCCTTCCGCCGTTCCCAGGCGTTTCCGAAAAACTCGGCCGCCGTGCTGAAATGGCTGTCAGGCAAATCGACCATCATGGCAGAGCGCTCAACAAGCTCCACCATTTCTCTAGTCACGCCGCCCCCGCCGTCTCCATGGCCGTAAAGCATCATCAGCTCATCCAGCTTGTCTTTGTGCCGGTAAGCTTCCCAATGTTCATGTATGTCCTTCGGTCTCGTATGCACGTTCAAGCTATGACTCAAATAGGATAAGACAGACGTGCCGTCGATACCGACCCAGTGGAATAGATCATATGGAAAGCGATTGGTGTCGTTCCAATTAAGCTTCGTCGTCATAAAATAATCGACGCCTGCCAGCTTCAACAGCTGCGGTAGCGATGCGCAATAGCCAAACGTATCGGGCAGCCATTCGATGTTAGAGGTTTTGCCGAATTCCTCTTTATAAAAGAGCTGTCCGTACAAAATTTGCCGCACAAGCGACTCCCCGCTCGGAATGTTCAAATCCGGCTCGACCCACATGCCGCCTACCAGCTCCCAGCGGCCTTCGGCGACTCTTTGCTTAATTTGCTCATAGAGCTCGGGATAGTGCTCCTTTGCGAAAGCATACAGCAGTGGCTGGCTCTGCGTATAAACGAAATCCGGATATTCCTTCATCAGCGTATTCATCGTGGAGAAGGTCCTGCTCACCTTGCGGACAGTTTCCCGCACGGGCCATAGCCACGCGATGTCGATATGAGACTGGCCAACCATATGCATCGTGCCGTTCGCACCCGGCGCAGGGGCGAACGCTTTGACCAGCTCGGCAAGCCGGTTCTCCAATATGTGCAGCCAATCGCCGTCTATACTTCCGATATCCAATTGCCGCTCGGTCTCGTCCATCATTTCATACAGGGCATCCCTGATCCGCAGCCTTTTTAAATCCTGCTCAGGCAGCAGCAGCACAGATTCATAGGCCGCTTGAACACTATATAGAAGGCTTTGCAGCGGCTTATTGACCCGAACAAGCTTGATGCGGATATAGGAAATAGGTGGATTGATCGTCGCCTGCGCATTTAAAGGATCGGCCGGCTCCGGAATCGGATCATACAGCTCGATTTCGATATAGGGGTTACGCAAGGCGCCATCCAGATGCAGCGGGACGAAGGAGTGGTTGCGGTCTACTCCGTGATACGGAACGCCGTTTACCATCATCATGCCTTCGCCCCCGCCGTCTACGATCAGGCCGATGGGATCAGCATGCCAAGCATCTGGAATTTCAAGCTGCTTCCGCAAAAAATAGGTCACGCCCTGTGTGCTGTTCAAAGGGTCCATCGTCTGAACGAAATAATCCTCCGACTCGTATTCATAGACGCCCGGTACGATATAACGGGCTTTTCTCATTTCCCATTCGGGCAGCTGAATGGTCTCCTTCCATTGCATGCTTGCCAGCTTCTTCAAAAAACGGTTTATTCTATGCATGTCTGCCCCTCATCCCTTACCGTTAGATTCGCGCTTATATAATCCTCGGCATTTCTTCCTACCATAATGGCGAACTCCCCGGCTTCTACGACAGGTTCATAATTGCGGCCGATAAGCTGCAAATGTTCCCGCGACAAAGTGAATGTAACCGTCTTGGTCTCGCCCGGTTCGATATGCACCTTGCGGAAGCCCTTCAGCTCCTTATTCGGCCGTGTTACCGAGCTGACCTTGTCCGTCACATACAGCTGCACGACTTCCGAGCCTGCTGTATGACCAACATTCGTCACCTCTACTTGAACGGAAGCTTCTTCGTCCGGACCGATTTGCTGCGGAGAAACCTGCAGGCCGTCATAACGGAATTCGGTATAGCTAAGCCCGTAGCCAAACGGATACTGCGGCTTATTGTCCATCTCCAGATACTGCTTTCCTCTGCTTCTTTTGCCGTTGTAATAGACAGGAAGCTGGCCTACATGCTTGGGCACGGAAATCGTGAGACGGCCGGAAGGATTCGCATCGCCGAACAAAATATCGGCAATCGCGTTTCCGCCCTCTTGCCCGGGATACCACGCCTCGACGATCGCATGAGCATGCTCGTCAATCCATGGCTCGACGATCGGACGGCCGTTAATATAGACGACGATAACCGGCTTTCCTAATTTATAAATTTCCTGAACGAGCTCCAGCTGAACGCCAAGCAGCTCAAGTCCTGCTCGGTCTATCCCTTCGCCGCATTCCATATCGCTCCATGCGTTCCCGGTGACAACCGATGCGCCTGTCCGCAGATCAATTGTGCCTTCGCCAAAATCCCGCGCGCTTGATCCGCCGATTGCCATAATGACAACGTCCGCCTGCCCGGCGCAAGCAAGCGCCTGCTCGAAGCCTTCCCTGGAATCGCCTTTTATGCGGCAGCCTGGCGCATGCAGCACTTGTTTATCGGCACCGCTCCCCAGCTTATTGCGGATGCCGTCCAGCAGCGTAACGATCTGGCTGCGCTGCTGGGGCGAGGTGTAATCGCCTAATTGGTTATACATATGGTTGGCATTTGGGCCGATTACAGCTATTTTGCGTGTATCCTTCTTTAACGGCAGCGTTTGTTCCGCATTTTTCAGCAGCACGATGCCCTCCTGCGCGATTTGTCTGGCGAGCCGGACATGCTCGGAGCAGCCGATCGCCTCAGCCGCCTTCGCAGGATCGACGTATGGATTTTCAAACAGCCCAAGCTTAAATTTCATGCTTAATACGCGTCTGACCGCATCGTCCAGTACGCTTTCTTCTAACAATTGATGCTCCACAGCAGGCGCCAGATGCTTGCCGAACATTTCGCCCGACATCTCCATATCGACGCCGGCTTGCAGTGCGAGCACTGCCGCATGCTCGCCGTTCTCGGCGACGTCATGTCCCCATGCCAGCATGTTAATGGCGCCGCAATCGGTAATGACAAAGCCGTCAAAGCCCCACTTCTCACGCAGCAGCTCCTTTAGTAAATAAGCGTTAGATGTGCAGGGAATACCGTCGATTTCGTTGTAAGCGGTCATTACCGAGAGCGCGCCTGCCTCCACACCCTTGCGGAAGGGAAGCAAATCCGATTCATGCAGCTCGCGCATGCCCATATGGACCGGGCCCGCATTGCGTCCGCCCTCGGAGCTGCCATAAGCCACAAAGTGCTTAAGCGTCGCAATCACGCTGTCCTCCGCATCCAGCCGTTCTCCTTGCAGTCCTTCCACTGCCGCGACCGCCAGCTCTCCGATCAAATAAGGGTCCTCGGCAAAACATTCCTCCGTCCGGCCCCAGCGCGGATCGCGCACGACGTCAAGCACCGGCGAATACGTAGCCGCTCCGCCTTGGCTTCTCGTCTCCAGAGCAATGGCCCGGCACATCTTGCGGTATAAATCGACATTCCAAGCGCTTCCTACGGATAATGGAACAGGGAAGACGGTCGCTCCGATTGCCATATGGCCGTGCGAGCATTCCTCTCCAAATAAAATCGGTATGCCGAGCCGCGAGTTTTCGATCACATAACGCTGGATATCATTGATCGCCCTTGCCCCTTCTTCGGGCGAGAGTCCGTTCTCAAGCGTAACCTCCGTCCATGGGTCGGCGCGCAGCACGCCGTATAACGAACCGATCCCGCCGCTCTTCACCTGCTCCTGGAAATCCTCCGATAGCGTGACTTTTCCATTTTCCTTCGCATATGTTTTCCAGCCAAACGGTTGCAGCAGCTGGCCAATTTTCTCGTTTAATGTCATTTCCTTTAGTAAATGCTCTACCCGTTCCGGGACTGGCAGCGACGAATTCATATAGCTCATGGATGACTCTCCTTCATGGTCCGTATATAGCAGCAGGAAGTAAACCCGAAGGTTATACTTCCTGCAAACAATTAGTTATTCCTATTCTTCTTTTTTGATCGCATTGCCGTAAATTTCGATATACTTAGCAAGGTTGAGGCCCTCGAAGCCTTTCACGTAAGCATCCCAATCCTTCTGAATATCTTTGCTGCCGATAATAAATTGAGCCATGTTGGTTGTTACATAGTCTTGAATCGATGTCGTCAATTGCGAAGCGGCATCGGTGTCTTCCGGACGAATAAAGACGCCGGACGGGTAAATTTCTTTTGGCGAATACGGGGCAAATGCGTTAGTCGCTTGCGCAAGACGCGTTTCGTAACCGTCCGCAGCGAGCGGGTCCTGGCCTACCGCAAACAAGTCGCGGAACTCTTTCGTCAAATCCTTCGGCCCCATCAGAACCCAGCTGTCATTGCGAATGGCGTTCGGATCAGCTTCCGGAAGTCCCTTAAAGCTGTATTTCGCAGGTTGACCGTCGATATTTTTCTCGCCGGCTTCTGCCGTTTTCCAGCCAATGCCTTCTTCCGAGCCATATTCGCTCTTAATCGCGCCTTCCTCGCTGAAAGCATAGTCCATAATTTTGATCGCAGCGATTTGCTGCGCCTCGGATGCTTTGTTCGTCAGCGCAAATTGGAATTCGCTAATGCCTTGCGATGCGCCGGCCAGCTGCACGCCTTCCGGTCCTTTGAGCGGCGGAACGATTACCCAGTGCTTATGTCTTGTAAGCTTATCATCATACGGATTAACCAAGTAACTGACGAGCGCCGTCGTAATCGAGCCTACGATTTCGTCTCCCTCGCGGTTTCCGAGCTGGCCGATCGCTTGATCATTTTGCGTAAACGAAGCCGGGTCAATCAGGCCTTCCTTGTACAGCTTGTTCATGAAGATCAAGCCTTGCTTCCAGCCTTCCTTGTTAGCTGCAAAGTCTACTTTGCCGTCGTTCAAAGTCAAATATTTGCCGTTATCGTTATAGATGAAGGAATTCATTAAATAAGCGTCGATGTTCCCGTTCCATACGTTTTTGTTCGGCGCGCCTGTAAGCGGAATTTCATCGGCTTTGCCGTTTCCGTTCGGATCCTTTTCTTTGAAAGCTTTCAGTACCGTATAAAGCTCGTCTGTCGTAGTCGGAACCGGCAAACCCACCTTATCGAGCCACTCTTTATTCATCCAAAACTTTTGCGAGAATGTGCAATGGTAGCATTCATTTAAGCGCGGAAGGGCGTAAATGTTGCCGTCCGTTGCCGTGATCGCATCTTTAAAATACGGTTTCTTCTCCATCATCGCTTTAATGTTCGGTGCATACTTATCAATCAAATCATTTAACGGAAGGAACACGCCTTGCTTGCCGTAAGTCAGCAAATCCGTGTGCGAGAATTTTCCCTCCAGGAATACTTCCGGATAATCGCCGCTTGCAAGCAGCAATTGACGGCGGTCCGTCAGCGCGTCCGCAGGAGCGAGATCCCATTTTATTTTGACATTAAATTTTTCCTCTACGTGCTTCGTATAGCTGTTGTCTTCCAAGGGCGCTTTGCCTTGAGGAGCAAAAAATGTCATCGTAACCGGTCCCGCTTCTTCGGTTGTATTTTTCTCTCCGGCGTTCGTTGTTGTACTATTACCCTCGTTGCTTTTACCGCAAGCTGACAATACCAATGTAAGGCTTATGACGAGTGCAAGCATGCTGAAAAATGTTTTTTTCAATTGGACCCCTCCTAAAATGGTAGTTAATCAAACATCGCTTCTTGATCCAAAACCCGCCCGCGCGCTTCGGGCTCGCCGCATCACCCCCTTAGTATAAATGAAAACCCTCTTAACCTTTCAATGAACCGATCATAACGCCTTTCACGAAATGTTTCTGCACGAACGGATACATAATGAGCACCGGCACCGAAGCAACGACGATCAATGCGTATTTCAGCGCCTGCTCGAACCCTTGCTCCCGTATCTTCTGAGCGGTGTTCGCAAGCATCTCCGGATCTGACGCATTCAGAATAAGCAAGTTACGCAGCACATATTGCAGCGGGAACAGCTTCTCCGATCTTAAATAAATAAGAGCGTCAAAGTACGCGTTCCAGTGGCCTACCGCATACATGAGAGTCAATACGGCGAGAATCGGCTTTGACAATGGCAGCACGATGCTGACCAGATACCTTGTATCTCTGCAGCCGTCAATTTGCGCCGCTTCAGACAATTCGCTTGGAATGGAAGACTGAAAAAACGTTCGCGCCACGATGACCTGGAATACCGAGAATGCGCCCGGCAGCCACATCGCCCAGCGTGTGTCCAGCATGTCCAAATCTTTGACGAGAAGATAAGTCGGAATGAGTCCGCCGCTGAAGAACATCGTAATCATCATTAGAATCATGACAAAATTTCGGCCGTAAAAACTTTTCACCGACAACGGATAAGCAAGCAGCACGGTGAACAGCAAATTGATCAACGTACCGAAAACGGTGTATATAATGGTATTGTAGTATCCGTACATAAGCTGCGAGCTATGAAAGATCGATTTATACGCCTTTAGGCTGAACTCCACGGGCAGCAGCCATACTTGTCCCGATACGACAGCTCTTGGAGAGCTTAAGGATGAGCTTATAATATAGAGGAGCGGATACAGTACAGCTAGCATAAGCAGAGTCAAAAAGAGATAAATACCTAACAAAAACAGTCGGTCGCCAAATGGTTCCTTAATTTTTTTTGCCGTTGTCATGTTCATCCCTCCCCTACCATAAACTTGTTTCTGAAATTTTCTTCGCGACGAAATTGACCGTGAGCAGCAAAATCAAATTGATAACAGAGTTGAACAAGCCGACCGCCGATGAAAAGCTGAAATTAGCGCCGACAAGCCCCACTTTATACACATAAGTGGATATAACCTCGGAAGAGCTTAAGTTGAGCGGGTTCTGCATCAAATAGATTTTCTCAAAACCGACGCCCATTACGCTTCCGAGGCTAAGGATAAGCATGATAACCGTAATGGGAAGCAGCGACGGAAGGTCGATATAAATGATTTTTTTCCATCTGGAGGCGCCGTCTACTCTTGCAGCCTCGTACAGCGATGGATCGACGCTGGCGAGCGCCGCAATATATATAATGGAAGCATAGCCCATCTCCTGCCAAACCCCCGACCATACATAGATCGATTTAAAAAATTCCGGAACGCCCATGAAGTTGGTCATTTCCCAGCCTAAGAAAGAAAATAATCTGTCGATGACGCCGACATGCGGCGTAAGCATCAGCATAACGATCGAAACCATAACGACTGTAGAAATAAAATGCGGCGCGTAAGTAACCATTTGCACCGATTTCTTAAATTTGCCCGTTCGCACTTCATTTAAAGCAAGAGCAAGCAGTATCGGAATCGGAAAGCCTGCAAGCAGCGAATAGAAGCTGATTCCTAACGTGTTTTTAATGATCAGCCAAAAGTTAGGAGAAGTGAAAAACGTTTCAAAATGCTTAAGTCCGACCCACTGACTGCCCCATATGCCCTGCACGACGTTAAAGTCTTTAAAGGCGATCTGCACGCCGATCATCGGCACATATTTGAAAATAATTAAATAGAGGACTGGCAGAAAAACCAAAAAGTATAATTCCCAATGTCTCGTTATTTTTTTCCACGTCGTAAGCTTACTCTTGAATGGTAGTTCGTGAAGCTCCGTCTTCTCTAACGCGTTCACCTGTGCATGATTCATTCGCAGCTCTCCTTTGCAACAATTTAACGAAGCTCGTAATTCCTTTCCGGTTATGTCCCGGCCCATAACCCGATTCTAGCCCGTTTACGAAAACTTCATCAATTCGTAAGATTCCTGCACATCACCTTTTTCTAAATAAGCGCAAAAACGCAGCAGTTACGCTGATTCATGCATTTTTCACAAACGCTGCATAATTCCCATAACGATGGACGTAATCAAACCGCTCCCTGCCGCATCGCCAAAAAGAGCCTCAAGAACGCGGAAACGCTGCGCTCTTAAGGCTCTTTAGCAAATAAATCCACTAGCAATTAATTGACTTCCCCAAGCTGCTTCCGAAAGTCCCGCGGAGACAGTCCAACGACATTTTTAAAGGCGCGGTTGAAGGAATTGTAATTATAATAGCCAACCTCGTTGCTGATTTCCTGCATTGGCTTTTGGGTTTCCAGAAGCATCTGCTTCGCATTATCAATTCGGAGGCCGATTAGAAAATCGACGAAATTTTCTCCAAACTCCTCCTTGAACATTTTGCTTAAATATTTGGAGTTTACCTGGAACTTCGTGCTCAGAAAATCGAGCGACAGCTCGGAATTCGCATAGTTTTCTTCGATGTACGTCCGTATTTCAATAATAAGCGTTTTGTTGCTATGCGAATCCCGCTGCATTTGCATCTTCTCGTTCATCATTGCGAAGATGCTGCTGCAGCCCTGCTGAAGATCGTCGAGATTATCCCACCGCTTCGCTAATTCGCGCAAATCCGTCTGAACGGCCCGCCAAATATTACGATATTCCTTCGATAATTCGAGTACCTCGCCCTCCAAATGATGAACGAAAAACTGCAGAAGACTCTCGATCTCTTTACGGGGCAGCAGCGAATCCCGGATTTGATCGAAGAATACGTTCAAATGCTTCAACCAGTCATTTTCGGCAAGGCGCAGTGACTGGGAGAGCAAATAAATGGTTTTGAAATACTCCTGAATTTCTTTCTGCGGTCTTACCGTATCTTCCATGGCAATGACCCGGTTGCTGCCCAGAACAGCTTTATATTGCAAGCAATAATTGGCCATTTCGTAAGAGCCCCGCAGCTCCTCCAGCGTATTCGCCGGTTCTCCGCGCCCGATCGTTATATTAAAGCTGACATTTTGTTCAATCCAGGTCCTGCACTCCTGTATAATAACCTCATTCTTTTCCATCGCATCCGCCTCTGGCGGCAGCCATAGGATGAAGGATACCCGGCGCTCGGTCGTCCATTCCGCCCAGACGGCAACGCCAAGATTTTTGGCCGTCTCATGGATAACGCTGTATAACGTAAATTTCAGCAGCGATTGATCCCGTTGATTATAAATATCGGTAAATGCGGAATAATCATCGATTTCAATGACATGAACGGTCGATATTTTCCCCGCTACGTCCAAATCATAGCCTTTAAGCTCGGAAATCCAGGCTTCGTCGCTTAATTGCACGGCCCCCTCAAGCACCTGATGAAAATGATATTTTTTTTGCAAAATAAGCTTTTCCCGGTACTGCTGCTGGTACTGCTTCGTCTCGCTCATTAAGTTTTCAAGCGTATTTTGAATAAAAATAAATTCGCTTTCGGTCGCCGCTCCTGTTCCTTCGCTCTTCGACGAATACGTCTGTATGAGCGACACGAGCTGCTGAATCGGCTTATAATTCCGTTTCGTCACGTAAATAACCCATAAAATGCCGAACACAACGACAGCCATCGCGAATACGACCCACACATTATAAAAGGTGAGCACCAATTTCAAGCCGTTCTTGTCCAAAATACCGCTATTAATCTCCCAGCCTGTATATGGGGACGTATAATTCGCTAATACCGGACCCGTAGCAGACGGATCTATTTCATCGCCGAGCAAATTATGGCCTTCCTTGTCAATCATGCTGACAAAGCTTCTATCGGAGTTATACATCCGGCCGACCGTATCCCTCAGCTTGGTTAAGCTGACGTTCACGACAAAATAGCCCTGCTTAACGCCCATATTGTACGGTGCCGCTCTTACTAAGGTAATGACATTTTGGGCATCGACGTCGGAATCGGAGAACGCTTTGTACTTCCGCTCCCCTGTCCACTTTGCCCCGCTTGCTTGTTCCGCATATCGCTGAATAAATGACTTATCCTGGAAATCATCGATCGATCTGGGGACATCCCCGAAAATATACCCGTCCTTAAAGCGCAAAAAATAGATCGAATCAATGATCGGATAATTGAATTTCAATTCATCCATCACTTTTAACGCTTGTATGTTAGCAGCCACATCCATGCTGTCTCTGCTGAAAAAACGGCTGATATCGGGATTCGTCAATATTTCGCGAACGACCTGATAATCGATTGCCTTCAATGAATTATCTGTAAAGAGAATAACCTGCTGTGCCAAGAAATCATTTGCTTTTATCGCTTCTCTTCGATTTTGTTCATTTAAGGTTTGGAAAAATACGACAAACAAAATCATCGTCACGATAAAAAAGACCGGTAGATACGATAACAACAAACGGCGAAACCACATTTTGTTCAACCTTGTATCCCCTTCCCCTTATTTATCTATCTGTAAGCGTACCCTATTCAAATGAGCAGGACAAGATACATAATTTCCATATCCAAAAAACTGACGCCCGCGATATGGGCGTCAGTTTCAATCGACTTGCCGGGTAACCGGTTAATTATGCAAGCAGCCGGAACACATGCGCCACAGGCGCCTTGCCTGCATACTCGGATGGCGGCAACTGAACGATTAAGCCCGACTCCGTCCTCTCGAACGGCAGGCTCTCGTCAGTACCTACCAGCTCGACGGCCGCTACCGGTTCACGATACGGAATAACCATTTGCTTCTCGACCGCCGTATTCTCGGAAGGATACAAATAGGCGGCGTAAACGCGGTCTTCCTTTCGGGTGAATGCAAAGCCGCCGGTAAAGTAAGGAGCACAAATTCTCGTTCCATAAACGGCCTCGCCGTATGTTTTCATCCAAGCGCCCAATTCCTTAATCGTAGCAATTGCTCCCTCTGGAAGCCTGCCATCCGGCTGCGGGCCTACATTAAGCGCAAGGTTTCCGCCCTTGGAGACGACCTCCATCAGAATTCGAACCACCTGGCGCAGCGATTTATACTTGTCCTCATAGCGGAAGGAGAAGGAGGTGCCGAGCGTAATACAGCTTTCCCACGGCACGCTCATCGGACCGTCCGGAATCGTCTGCTCCGGCGTCACGATATTTTCGTAAGGACCGCCGACCGTTCTGTCTGCCGACAGCAGCCAAGGCTGCGTTTCGCGCGCGCGATCGACCAATTCTCCGAGGCGTATATCCTGCGGCACTCTGCCGCCGTCTCTCACCCAGCCGGCATCGAGCCACAGCACGTCAATCCGTCCATAATTAGTGAGCAGCTCCATCATTTGCTCATGTGTGAACTGTACGAACTTCTCCCACAGCCATGGATACTGCTTCGGATCGTACGAAGGGCCGCGCCAAGTAGACGTGCCGCGCTCCATCCCCGGCGTCCAATAATAAGGCGTGTGCCAATCGGCCTTGGAGAAGTAAGCCGAAATGGCCAGTCCCTTGTCCCGGAAGGCATCGAATACATTTTTGCAAATATCGGCGTACTTATGCGTATGGAAAGGCGTATCCGGTCCGGTACTCCGGTAATCCGTCGTATGCGTGTCCCACATGCAGAAGCCGTCGTGATGCTTCGTCGTAAATATCAAATATTTGAAGCCGCCCTCTGCGGCAAGCTCCGCCCATAGTTCCGGCTGCAGCCGAACGGGATTAAACGTCTTGTTCAAACCAAAATATTGGCGCTTCAGCTCCTCGCTGTCAACGCCCCAATCAATGCCGTCGCGGGACCAATCGCCGTCTTCATCGCTGAGCGCCCACGATTCTACGAGTCCGAGCTGTGAATAAGGCCCCCAATGCATCATAATGCCGAGCTTCTGATCCTTAAACCATTCGAGCCGTTCAAGAATAAGCGGATCCTCCGGCTTTACCCAATCTTTCTCGCTGCTGAAATTATGAACGCCGTTCTCCACTTCATTTGCTTCTTGTTCCGTATGATTCTCCTCTTGCAGCTGCGTCTCCAGGTTGCTCATTATTCATGCTCCTCCTCTATGTTCGCGAAAATTCATTTGCTCAGCCATTGGCTGTTGCCTTAATCTTCTTCATGTATAATATAAAAGCTGCAGCGCCCGCAATTGCCATCTTTCCAACAAAATCCCCTTTTTCGTTTAGGCTTTGTAAACACGGAAGCTGCAAAGTACTCCTTTTTCTAAAAGATTGCATTTTTCGAAAAAAGACTGTTTTCTCGCTCTGAAGCCCTATGCTTTACGGCTGCTGGAGCTTTTTCCTACATCCTGATCATAGAAGAATCCGTGGTACCCGCTGGATGAGATTCAATTGGTAATAATATTTAATTAGTTTGAATTCGTTGAACTAGATTCAATTAGTTCCAATTCGTGTCGAACTAATCGATCAGCTAGGAGCAAAACATGCGGAATAGTGCTGCTTTGTCAAACTAATACAGCATTTCAGGGTGGTGGTGCGCAAAAAGGTTACTTTAAATTCACAAACCGAAACTATTTCGCTCTATTTATTTGATAGGGTCGATTTACGTTCACAAATTGACACTAAATCTCTCAAAAGTGTTCGAACGTTTAATGGAGGTATGCTGCAAAGAAAAGCTATGCCTTGATTGACAAGACATAGCCTTTTCCCGTTTTGTTTTACCCGTGCCTATGGAGCTGGAATACCGCCTTATTTTCTTCAACCGTCCGACCGCTGTTATTGCGAAGCTCCCTCGACGTCAGCCGCTACCCTAGCGAACTAGCTCCTTAAGACGCCGTTCCCGCATCAGCTTATAGATCAGCTCCGCGAACAGGCTGTTTGCCCACGCAAACCAAGGTCTCGTATACTCGTTTGGATCATTCACATGGAAACCCTCGTGCATGTATCCGGTATCTGCGTCGGTACCCGTTAAAGTCCGGACAATTTCAGCGATTTCCTCGTTATCTGAAGACGTTAAAGCCTGCATAGACAGACTTATATGCCAAATATAATGTTTCGGAGTGTGCGGACTGCCGATCCCCTTCGCATGACTGCCCTCATAATAATACGGATTGTCCTTGCTCAAAATAAACTTTCTCGTATTGATATAAACAGGATCGTCCATGTCCGCATAACCGAGATAAGGAATCGAAAGCAGGCTCGGCACATTAGCATCATCCATCAGGTTGTAATTGCCGAAGCCGTCGGTTTCATAAGCAAACATTTCGCCGAATTCCGGGTGCCGGTAAATACCGTACGTCCGGATGCCGTAATCGATCTCTTCTCTTAAAATTACCGCCTCGTTCTTTACCTGCTCATCGCCATAAATCCGGTCTGCAATTTCTTCCATATAACCGAGCACGACGCAAGCGAACATGTTTGCCGGGATTAAATAGCCGAACGTACACGCGTCGTCGCTTGGCCGGAAGCCGGACCATGTCATTCCCGTGTAATTGACCGGCATGCCCATTCTATTGTTGCGCAGCGTATCGGTTTTCGGGCCTGTCGTCCTTGCGAAGCGGTAAGGCGATTGCTCAAAATGCCTCTGCTCCGTACGCCATAGGCGGATAATCGTCTTCATCGTCTCCAAAAATGTATCGTCGAATAAAGCAGCAATTCCCGTCTGCTTCCAATACAAGTAGCTAAGCTGAATCGGATAGCAAAGCGAATCGATTTCGTACTTCCGCTCCCAAACCCACGGGTTCAGCTCCGTTAAATCATCCTCGTAACGGTTGTCATTGTCTTCTTCGTTAAAAGCATTCGCGTACGGATCAATTTGAATATACTTGAGCTGGCGTTTGACCAATCCTTCGATCACACGCTGCAGCTCTTGATCCTGCGCGGCAAGCGGCAGGTAATGCCTTACTTGGGCGCTGGAATCGCGCAGCCACATCGCCGGAATGTCGCCGGTAAAAACAAAGGTTGAGCCGTCTTCCATCAAGCGGGTCGTCGTCTCCAGCGTGTTCGGAAAGCATTGCTTGAACATACGCAGCAGCTTCGGGTTATCGGCCAGCTCGGTATCCGCCTGCTCGATACATTGTTGAACGGCTTTTGGCAATTGCATATTGGTCACCTCTTGCATTTCAGTCACCTCTCAGCATCAAATTAGTAGTTTTATAGGCCGCTATAAACGGAAAAAGAACGAATATACGGCTCGCCGACGCTTTCCAATACCGTTAGGCGAATGTGCGAGGTCCGAATCGGCACGGTCAGCGAATCAATCTTCTTATGACCGATTGCGCTGCCTCTTGCGATCTCGATCCATTCTCCTTCGCGTTCCGCTTCCACAACGTAGCTGCGCACTCTTTCACCGTGCTCGATCTGCTCCATGATGACCATTCGTTGTATGTCTTCTTCCCGCTTCAAACGAATCGACACCGAACGTCCGCCGCTGCTCTTCGCGAGGGGGTACGCATATCTCCTTTTTATTTCGTCTCCCAGCTCGATTACGCGCTGAACCTCTTCTTCCAGGAACAGGCCCTTGATATCTGGCGCAACATTCAGCAGCAGCGTCGCCCCGTGGCCGACGGAGCGTTCGTATAGGCCGATCAGCTCCTCCAAGGAACGAAGCGGCGTCTCATCGTCCGGGTGCCAGAACCAATGATTGCCGCGTATCGGAACCGGGCATTCGGCAGGCACCCACTCCGGCGTTTCCGGCAGCCATGCCGTCATGTCGTTCGTGAACATGCTCACTCTCGCCGCCTCCGCCGCATTCCAGCACGGATAAGGAGCTTCGCCGTCCTCATTGCCTACCCAGCGCACCGTCGGCGCCCCCATATTAAACACCATGGCATCCGGCTGATACTGCTTCACAAGACCCATAATTCGCGGCCAATCGTATTGCCTTCCTTCAGAGCCTGCGCCATCGAACCACACTTCCACAAGCGGCCCGTATCCGGTTAGAAGCTCCGTTAACTGCGCGCAATAGACGTCGTTGTACGCCGCCTCATCCGGATAACGGGGATCATGCCTATCCCAAGGGGAAATATAGATGCCAAAGCGCATCCCTTCCTCACGGCAAGCATCGGCGCACTCCCGCACGACATCTCCTTGCCCGTTTCGCCATGGGCTGGACTTAACCGAATAATCGGTTGTCTTCGTCGGCCATAAGCAAAAGCCGTCATGATGTTTGGCTGTCAGCATGAAGTAGTTAAAGCCTGCGCGCTTGGCCGTCATTACCCACTGCCTGGCGTCAAGCTCCGCCGGATTAAACGCTCCCGGAGAATCGCCCCCTTCTCCCCATTCGCGGTCGCAAAACGTATTCAAGCCAAAGTGGCAAAACATGCCCATCTCCAAATCCTGCCAAGCCAATTGCTGCTTACTTGGCCTCGCTAAAAGTTCCGTCAACGTATTCCCCTCCATTCTCTGCTTTGTTATCCTTATCGTTCGTTTAACGTAATTACAATCTCGTCCGGCCGATATACAGCAAGCAGCTGTCCGTTTCGATCGGCCGCGAACATTACGATTCGCTCCGGTTCCAATGAGAAGCCATACGAGATGCCAGTCTCGGGATCGGTTACTTCCACTTCAGCCTTAACTGCATATTCAGAAACAAAAATGTACAGCGCCCCTTTTCCGAAAGCCAATTTGCGTCCGTATACGCCCGGCAGCTCGCCGCCTTTGAGCCATAAAAGCTCAGCGGCAACTCCAGCCAGACCTATGGCATAATCGTATACCTGAGTCAGAGCATCCGAACGCTCGTTTAACTCGATCGGCAGCGGGCACCAAAGAAAGCTGCCTTTCCCGAGCTTCTTGAAGGTAAGCGGCGCAGAGGATGATGCGGCGGAAGCGGCTTGGGCCGTTTCTTTGGCCGCCTCTGCAATCCGGGTATTTGCGAAAGACACGGGAATGAGCCGTCCTTCCAATTCCAATACTTCCTCCCGGAGCACGTTGCCTACCTGTGTTTCGCCAATCATGCCAATCATCCGGTCTGTGGGACGCCAATACTCGTCTATACTGACCGGTCCCGTAAACAGAAGCGTTCCTCCATACTCCGTGATATGATCCAGCAGTCTGCCCAGCGCATCTCCGCTGAAATTATGCGCGCTCGGGACAATGATGAGCTTTGGCGGCTGCCTGCAAAGCGAGTCAAGCTGATACTCGCCAAGCGCACGGAACGGCTGCTTCAGCTCATAAGCCATCGTTCGCGTAAGCTTTGTCGTTGCAGAGAGGGCAAGACTGCGGGCGGAGAAGTCATTGGAGTAAGGATAAATAACAACGGTCTCCTCCAAGCGCCGCTCCTCGAATAAATGACCGATCCTGCCAATAAATTGGCCAAAATCATAGGAGACGTCAGCCTCCGGCTTCTCGGTGCCGTCCGCTCTGACCGCGCCGATATTCGATTCGTTCACGTTATGCATATAAAAGTTAATATTCCAAATCCACTGCACCGCGCCTGCCGCTCCCGTAGCGAATGCATAGGCATATTTCCGTTCCAAAATATTTCTGAGTTCCTGCTCCGACCGCTTCGCTTTGTTGTCCGGCGTTTCAACGTACATCATGCCCGTCTCCTGCACGAGGTTCGGCTTATTCGGCGTCTTGGTGAATACTGTATCCCACACAAGATCATCCATCAGCCACCAGGAATGAACATTTGTATAATCTACCGCCTCTTCGTAAAAGAAAGGAGAGGGCCTCTGGCCGGCAAGCGCCTCATCTTGCCCGACCGTAATGAGCTGCTTCGGCTGTATGCGCCGAATCGTTGCACCGAGCTCCCGCGCCCATTGATTATGCATATCCATCGTAAACAAGCAATAATCCAGCCACGGCCCGTTCTTTTTCGGATGAATCGCCGTTGTATTGAAATTGATATCCTCCTTGCGCGGCGGCTTTATCGCTTGAAAGGACGGCAGTTCGGCCGGAGTCATATTCCACCGCTCCTGAAGCAGCCGAATGTCATCATGATGTCTCAGCCGCAGCCATTCGATAAAGCGTTCCTGCTCGTAACGGTCGCCGCACGCTTGCGGTCCGCTGAACGTTTTGTCCGGGTGGAACATCGACGGTTCGTTAATGAGATCCCAATGCACATGCGTGGAATTGGCGTGACGCGATACGATGGCCGCAACAAATCTTTTTTGAGCTTCGACGCTTCTCGGATCAAGGTATGGATTGACGCCCTCCCAAGCTTCCGGCGTAAAAGCAAAAAAAGTAAAGGTGACCTCCAAGTCATGCTTTTTGGCTGTCAATAAGAAGGCATCGACCGACCGCAGCACTTCCTCGGACGGATGCCCGTCAACGAACATGACCTGCCGCCAAGCCGTCCAAATGCCGGTCCTAATATAATTAATGCCCGCCCGCTTCATTTGAGCCATATCCCGGTCCCACGCCGACACGTTCGGCATGAACAAAAACTTGCGCGCAACATCGGAGGTCATATAGGTCATGCCGACAATCGGCAGCGGACGGCCGTTTTTCCGGAAATAATCGCGATCGCATGTCAGCATTTCGCCCTCTTGCAGCAGCTGCTCGTCAAAGCCCCAAAAGCCTTGACGGTAAATACGCGTTTCCCCTTGACTCGAAACCGCAGCACAATTAACCGTATAGTAACCGGGCTCCACGTCTATCGGCACAGGAATGCGCGCGAATACCAGCTCTCGCGAGCTCTCCAGCCTTGACTCGCCGCTCCATACCGGAAGTGCTCCGCTTGCGCTATCTTTCGTCACCGTAATATGAAAATGCCATTCCGGCGGACGCACGCTTTCGCCGGGGACAGATGCTGCCGCGCTCCTCCTGCCCAGCTCCTGCAGCTGAAGCGTCAATGTCGGCCGATCGCCCGGCTCGTAGCAGCCGTAGTTCGGCTTAAACCAAATTTCAGTTACGCCCCTCGCGCAAAAGGCGCTCCATTCCCGGATGGCTGCCGCCCCGCCCCCGCTCCAAAAACGATCCTCCAGCGTTTGGTTGATGAACAGCCACCGGCCGCCGGCAAAAGCTCCCTTCGTATTTTCCAGCAGCACGCAAGGTGCCGCTATCTCGCGGCCGGATGCGGAAATGCCCCTCAGCAGCGGGTAAATATGCGCATCCATCGGCCCGCTTGAACCGCCTTGTCCCGGCTGATCGTCCGCCTTTGTCGCATGAAGCACAAAACCTACAGTCGGCTGTATCGCAAACATCGCCTGCTTGTCTTGGAACAACGGAATATCCGGATTCGCCGCATATTCCGTGATGGGGCCCGCATCCACCGGCAGCATCTCATGGATGTTCAGCTGCTGGTGGTAGGCGGTTTGCTCGGGCTCTGCACGCCAGTGTCCCGACTCTAAGTAAACGGGAACACGGTATGGCGCCCCTCCCATGTGCAGCAAAGCTCCTCCCTGCTTGAAGTATTCGAGCAAAGCGGGCCAATCTTCTTTTGGAAAATACCGGCCGTGAAGATGCACCAGGCCTTGTGCCGTTCGCAGCGCATCCGCTAATCCTTGCACACCTTCCACCGTACCGAATTCGGCAAGAGCAGCCAGCTGCTCCCCGTTTGGTCGAACGCCATCATAGGGAAACGATTTATCGTAAAAGATAACTATTTTATTCATCCGCATACTCTCCTGGTTGTCCTATTTCTCAGCTATTCCATACCGGCGAATCCGTGAATGTAATTGCGGTTTCATCCGTTCCGTGCAGCTCGAATACGACAATGTCGTTATTTCCTTGACGCAGTAACGGAGCCGGTACATAAAGCGTTTGCTGAGGCCCTTTTTCCCAATAGCGTCCTAAATTGAACCCGTTCAAAAACACGACACCTTTCGTCCAGCCGCCCATGTGGATAAACGTATCCTCCGGCCGGTCAACGTAAAGGTCAGCCTTATAAAAGGCAGGATGCATCTGTACAGATACCGCATCAAAAGTAAGCGGAGACAGATCCTCCACCGGAAGCGGGTGGATCAGCCAATCGAACAAAAATTGAAAGCCGAGCCGGGCGCCCTCCGTAATCCCTTTGCGGTCTTTCAAATAAGGGCCGTAATTGATTCTTCCCATGTTCTCGACCACGATGCGGAGCTCGGCCCCGCCAGCCGGAACCTCGAAGGAAACGGTTTGCTCCTCGCTCGCACGTTCAATGACTCCGATAAATTGACCATTCAAGTAAATGAGTGCCCTGTCCCGCACCTCCTGCAGATGCAGCTGCTCCATCGGCCTCGGCCCGGATATCCAAGTCGTATAAACGATAAAGCCGAAGCTTTGCCCCAGCTTTTCCATAGGCAGCGGCGTAGGCGACGAAATGGCTGTGGACAGCGCATCCAGATGCCCGAACAAATCCGCCTGTCCGGTCATTTTGACCCTTCCGTATGCCCTTCTCGGCGCAGGCTCAGGAAGCTTCAGCTCATCTAATACCATATAACTTGAAAGCACCTCGCGGACGGCATAATATTTATCCGTCGGCCGCCCCGTTTCATCGAGCAGCGCATCATAGTCATAGCTTGTCGTCGTAGGCTCATAGTGATCGCGAAGCTGAGCGTTCGCTCCGTTATAGAAGCCGAAGTTCGTCCCGCCGTGGAATAAATAAAAGTTGACGGAGGCATTCGCCTGCAGCATCTCCTCAAATACGGCGGCCACATCCGCTGCGTCCCGCGTATGATGCGGCTTTCCCCAATGATCGAACCACCCGTTCCAATATTCCATGCACATGAGCGGATGGTCCTGCTGATAGTCGAGCAGCTTCGCGAATGAGGAATCAGGCCTCGACCCGAAATTAACGGTCGCCAGAACGCCGGGGACAGAGCCGCCCTGCAGCAAAGCGTCGGTCGGACCATCCGAGGTGAACAGCAGCACATCGATTCCCCGCTGCCGCATCCCTTCCTTCAAATAATCCAAATACTTACGGTCATTGCCGTAGCTGCCGTATTCATTTTCAATCTGCATAGCAATAATCGGCCCGCCCTTCGTGCAAAGAAAAGGCTCCAGCCTCGGCAGCAATTCGTCAAAATAAGCGTCTACTTTCTCTAAATAAGGCTTATAGCTGCAGCGCAGCTGCATATCCGAATCGGCAAGCAGCCATGCCGGCAAGCCTCCGAATTCCCACTCCGCGCAAATGTACGGGCTGGGACGAACGATCACGAACAAATCCAGCCCCGCGGCGATATGAATAAATTTCTCCATATCCGCCAGACCGTCAAAGCAAAATTGCCCCGGCTGAGGCTCATGCAAATTCCACGGAATATACGTTTCTACCGTGTTAAATCCGCATGCTTTAAGCTTCAGCAGCCGATCCTCCCAATATTCGGGAACGACCCGAAAATAGTGAATGGCGCCAGATACAATTCGAATCGGTTTACCGTCAAACATAAAGCTGCTTCCGCTAATACGGAATGTCCCCATTACAATGTCAGCTCCCAAAAGGCAATCTTCTTCCGATTCCACGTATAAGTGATATATAGCTTGCCGCCCGCTTCGATAATAGCCGGATAAGAAAATTCGCCTTCTCCCTCTTCCAGCACGAGAGCTTGCTGCCAGGTTAAGCCGTCATCCTCCGAGAGGCTGACAACAAGCGGCGTTCTTGGTCCCCAGTTAGCCCCGACCGGATTATGAACGAGCGCAAGCATGCCGCCAGCAGTCTTCACAAGATCGATTCCGCTGTTATTGTTAGGCAGCGAGGTCGCATAGGCCTCGCGCCAGCATATTCCCCCATCGATTGAATCGCTGCGGTAAATGAACCCTTCCGTGCTGCGAAGCAGCATAGAAACAAAATTCGGCTGCGATTCCCAGAGCGTCGGCTGAATGACGCCTTTGCCCGGCTCCCGTGTGATCGGTGCCCGGATGATGCAGCTGCTTGTCCACGTCTCGCCCCGGTCGGAAGACACGTCGACGAAAGCCTCCCATGCTTGCTGCTCCAGCGAAGCGGGCGCCACCCAGGTTCCATTTTGCAAAATAATCGGTTTATTCCGTACGGGTCCTCTGCCTCCGCGATCTCCTTGAACAAGCTCTCTTGGCTGCGACCACGTCTGCCCTCCGTCCGTTGAAACCATTATTCGCGTATACCATTCCGTGAACGTATGGCCAACCTTATAAAACAAATAAACGGTTCCGTCCTCATCCGTAAACAAAACCGGGTTCCAATGCGGCAGTCCCTCTTCCTCCGCCGCTTTGACGGGAGGCGACCATATGCCCTTATGACGGCGGGAAATCCATATATCTACATCCGGATCGCCCTCGCAGGTTCCACCGAACCATGCCGCCAGCAGGTCTCCGCCGCATAAATGAGTTAGCGTAGAAGCATGGCAGCTCGGAAAAACATCATTTTGTTCGAAAATATAGCTCTTTGTACCAGCAAGCACAGTCATTCGCAGCCTCCTCGCAGGCAGTCATGACTAACGCCGTAGTTGTCCCCGTCAGCATCCGCCTGCACTGAATTCCAACGCCATGCAGCTGTTGGATTGCTTTGACCTTAATCGGTTTTTGCGCTGCGCTCAACGGGAAATATTCAACCTTTTCTCTTTTTTCCAGCTGCTTCCCTATGAATAAGCCTATATCGGCGTCTGCGCTACTTCTCTATTTTCTAAAGACAATTAAATGGGGGGAAAAAAGCGGAGTTTAACGAATTGGACTGCGTTATTCGGATATACGAACGCAAAAAAGAGACGTCTTGCCGATCTTTGCAGACCGCACATGACGTCTCTTCCTGCGTTATTTATCCTCCTAATTAATCCATATCATTTATATTACATACTCTATACAACTGTAATCGTTAATTGACAATATCCTCCTTGTAAAAAACACGGCAGCCTTCTCGAGCATGTTTATCCGGCTCTCTATCACCGTTAATTTATCATATATATCTTTTAGTTCGTTCAATCTGTTTTTTTAACAAATCAAAATATCGATCGTAAATATGTGCGTCATTCACGTTAACTGTTAATGTGCCTAAAATATAAGCTTCCTCGTATTTCGAATTTCGTAACGAGAGTGCGTCTGCACGGGTCATTACCTCTGACCAGCTTATTTAAATAATAACTTGCGGCGCAATCTCGATGTCGTGATTGACGATAACCATTCTGCAATCGTCTCTTCCGGAAAAATCACTCAGCCATCTCAGCGATTTATCAGCTTGGTCGACACTTGTTGTAACACCCGGCAATATATGCTCCTCCCAAGATTTTCTCGCATATCCGACGTCACTGCCAAGCAATACCCAACCCTCATCGGTTTTTACAAGTAAAGAAACCATGCCCTTGCTATGTCCGGGTGTGAACACCAGATAGACCGAACCATCTCCGAACAAGTCGAGACCGGATTTATAAGGACCATGCGGAATGGACTTCATCTGGAACGTTTCAACGTTTATGCCTTCCCACATAGAGGGGATGTAATTGGCGTCGTTATTTGCCGCTTTCCACTCTAATTCGGAAACAATGATACGTTTTGCACCGGCTACATGTTTAAGTCCGCTTACATGATCGGAATGAAGATGAGTCATAACTACAAAATCAAGATCCCGGTCCCTATAGCCCAGCCGCATCAGCTGTTCCCGGACGGATTGACCTGGAGGCAAGATTCCCGTGATCATCGTACTTGCCAGAAAGCCCAGATGTTTACGCACATTCAAGCGCATGTCTTCATGCCAGCCGGCGTCTACCAATATGAGACCTCTCGGATGTTCAATCAAATACGCAGAGACGGGAACCCACATTCTCCAGCGATTAGGCCGCAACCAGCCTGAGAATGGCAAAGGATGCAGCGTTTTCTCCTTAAAGGGCAATGCGCGGTCGACATTGACGCTTCCTGTATGCAGGACGTGAATTTTTGTTTTGCTCATCGTTTCTTACCCCCTTAATTAAATGATGTGTCATCTATTTACAATATAAGTGACGTGTCATCTATTGTCAAGCGCATAATCATACAGAAGAGAATTAAGCCAAACAAAATGGCGCCGTTGAAACTTCCGACGCCAACCTGACAACTTTAATTAATTGTGTGTCCTAGCATGTATCCCCGTTTTTTTAACGTGTCCGTCAAAGGATGCCCATCCAGAAAACGAAGCAATAATGAACAAATCAACTCTAGCTCCTCGTCTGAGTAAATGTCCAAAAGCTTTTCGTACAGCTGTTTTTCGATGCTTGCAACAGTGCCCGCTTTCTCGGCCCCCTTAGCTGTTAATTGAAGAATTACGAACCGTGAATCCTTCGGATCAACGACTTTCTCAATAAGACCATCCTGTGTCATCCGCTCGATAAGCCGTGACGGACTGCCGGCTTCGCAGATCAACAACTGGCCAAGCTCTTTGAGAGACAGGTTTTTCCAATCCTCCAAAATACGTAACACTTCTGCTTGCGAGGACGTAAGACCGTTCTCCTTCAGCAAATCATTCAGCTCCCGATTGCCCTGCCGCTGCGTAGCCAGTATGACATAACGCAGTGCTTCTGCCCGGGAATATTTACTTTCATCCAACTGCAATCACCCGTTTTCCAATAAATATTTCATACATTCATATTTATTGCTTCAGTTTGTATGCTGCTAATCAACAGCTTGAGCTGCCATTATCAATGAATGAACGATTCTGTTTATGTTAGCATAAAGATGAACCATCATTTTTTATGGTATATGATGTGTCATCTATTGTCAAACCTCGGTAGCACTTCAATTGCCTGCCGCTGTTTTGCAGCACTGTCGGAATTGTACAGCAGTTATGGTGGTTGCGCTTTCAGTTCACAATTGCTATCATCATCCTAGCTTCAATTCTAGTTGTTCAATCTAAATAAAAAGGATGGTTAATGAAATGGCACAGCCGTATGATTTGCCCCTCGATCAGTTGCGAGAGTATAAGCCTGCTCTAACACGGCGAGATGATTTTGATGCTTTCTGGAACGCAACGCTGGCCGAACTCGCCAAGGTGCCTCTTGCATATGAGCGGACTGAGCTGAGCTATCCGGTAAAGGGCTTGAAGGTTTACCGCGTATTCTACCAAGGCTTTAATGATGCGAGGATCGAAGCCATTCTCGCCTTGCCCGAGCAAGCAGATCCACTTCCGGGCATCGTCGCTTTCCATGGCTATAATTGGTGTGTTGACGGAGATATTCACGATACGGTGAATCAGGCTTTGAAGGGCTATGCCGTTCTGAAAATGTTCTGCCGGGGCCAGCATGGCGAAAGCGAGGACAATGTGGTGTCGTCGAACGGTCATGTTGCCGGATGGATGGCTAAGGGCATTCAAAATAAGGATGAGTATTATTACCGTGCCGTTTATATGGATGCGGTACGCGCCATCGACATATTGGCAGCTATGCCGGAGGTTAATGCCGCTCGCATCGCCGTAACGGGCGGCAGCCAAGGCGGCGCGATCACTCTCGCAGCCGCTGCGCTATCGAATGTGCCTAAGCTGGCGGTTGCTGATCACCCGTACTTATCGAACTTCGAACGCGCGATCGATACGACGCCGCGCGGACCGTACAGCGAGCTTAACGACTACTTCCGCCGCCATTCAGGCAGCCCGGCAATCGAAACAAATGCGAAGGAAACGTTAAGCTATTTCGATATTATGAACCTCTCCCCGCGTATTAGCTGCTACTCCTGGCTGACGATCGGGCTTGTCGACGATATTACACCGCCGTCCACCGTCTTTGCCGTATACAATCATTTAACCTGCGACAAAGACATCGCCGTATATCGCTACTTCGGACATGAGCTTGTGCCAGGCTCTATTGCACCCCGGCTGCAATTATTTATGGATTACTTGCAAAGCTAGTTGTTTTTAAAATAAATGACATCTGCACACTTCCTAGCCGCAGATGTCCTTTGTCGTCTATGCTCCCAGCTCCCAGTCATTTAGTTCGATTTTTGCAGCTTAATAATGAGCGTATCGGAGTTCCTTGCCCATTAGTTCGAGTTCATACACTTAAAGAACTGCTTTAACGCGAAGCGCAGAAAAAAGAGCCCTTTAGTTATGCGCAATCGACTTAAGTGGGCTCTTTTCACGAGACTGCTCGAATTAGTTCGACAAAATCGAATTACTGGCGAGATGGGCCATACCAGTGCGTGCTAGGGAAACGAATATCGTCTCCCCTAAGGCGCTGCTAAAGAAACGAAAATCGTCTCCCCCCCCCTTAAGCTGCCATCCGCCTCATTAAGCACGCCTATTCCTTACAAAGCACCGGCTACAGCTGGTGCTTCTTTATGAGCTCCATCTTCAACTCCCATACCGCTTCGCTTAAATTTACCCGGTACGCTTCAGCGTTCAGCTTACGCAAATATTGCGGCCAAAACAGCTCGAACTGCCTCTTGTGATAGCTGCGGATCTGCTCCAAGCCCGGCAGTTCATACACCAATTCCCCTTGTACAAAAATCGGCTTTAATAACGATATCGCTTCATAGTGATCGATATATTTGTGTATGTAGGAATGAACGGGGTCAAACAGCTTAATTCGCTCTCCTCTTTTAATCTGCTGCTCACCTTTGAGCGTAATATAATCCGCCTCTGCTTTGCCGGTCTGCGTATTGATGATTCGGTAAAGCTCCTTGAAGCCCGGTGTCGATACCTTCTCCGGATTGGCCGAAATTTTAATGACCGGCTCGTAGCTGCCGTTCTTCTCACGAGCAACCAGTTTGTAAACGCCGCCCAGCGACGGCTGATCCGCAGCGGTAATCAGCTGCGTTCCGACGCCCCATACATCAATCTTCGCCCCTTGCGACTTGAGATTAGAAATAATGCTCTCGTCCAAGTCGTTCGAAGCAACGATCTGCACATAGGATAACCCGGCTTCATCTAACATTTTTCGCGCCTCTTGCGACAGATACGCTAGGTCTCCGCTATCGAGACGGATCGCATTCATCCGCTTCCCTTGACTCTCCAGTAAACGGGCTATCTTAATGGCGTTCGGAACCCCGCTTTTGAGCGTATTGTAAGTGTCTACCAGCAGGGTCACCTGATCCGGCAGCGAATCCGCATAAGCGCGAAACGCCTCCTCCTCCGTATCATGCCCCTGCACCCACGAATGAGCATGCGTCCCTTTAGCCGGAATGCCGAAGAGCATGCCCGCCCGCATATTCGAGGTCGCATGGAAGCCGGCTATATAAGCGGCTCTTGCACCCCATATGGCAGCGTCCGCCTCTTGCGCCCGCCTTGTCCCAAACTCAAGCAAAATGCCATCCGGCGCTACCTGCTTGATTCGCGCAGCCTTCGTCGCGATAAGCGTCTGATAGTTCATCATATTCAGGATGGCTGTCTCCACGAGCTGCGCTTCGAATATACGGGCCTCCACGCAAAGTAAAGGCTCGTTCGCAAAGACGAGCGTCCCTTCCTCTACCGCAAAAATATTGCCCGTGAAGCGGAAGCCGCGCAGCGCATCCAGAAACTCCTCTTTGTAGCTTTCTTCCTGTTCACGCAAATAAGCGATTTCCTCATCTCCAAAACGAAGCGTGCGGATATATGCCACAATTCTCTCTAATCCCGCAAATACGGCAAATCCGTTCCCGAAGGGAAGCTTGCGGAAATAAACCTCAAAAACCGCCTTCTCATTCAAGGTACCTTGCAGCCAATGCGCGTACATCATATTGATTTGATATTTATCCGTATGAAGTGTCAAGTTAGAATAACTCATCCCATTAACTCCCTTCCCTAGTACTCTTTCCTTAAGTCGTTTCGCTCACTCCAAGAAACAAAAAAATGCGCCGTTGTGATCGACTTAGCCGACTCACTAGCGCATTATCATTTCAGCCTACGTCCGTCTGTTAATTTCACGATCGCTTTACTAACCCGGTCGATTCTCGTTTCAGGCTTCTTCGCTGCTTCGATCCAGCTCACGTATTCTTTCTGATAAGAATAAGAGAGCTGTCCAAAAAAAGCTCCGGCGCCCTCATTGGCTTCCAGCTGCAGGGCAAAGTCGTCCGGTACCTGTACGACACGTTCTTCATCGTCGCGCTCCATCGTCATGCTGACCGTGCAGCCAGCTGTAACCTCTGCCGCATCCCTTAATGCTTGGTTAACGACCATAAAGTGCGTCCCGTTACCATGCGGCATTAAAGATCCCTTATAGGTAAAACCATTTATTGTACCTTTAACCCTCACCTGCGATTTACGGCCGAAGAGCTCCTCAACGTCAAAAGGAACCGTTACATATGTCCAAGAGCCGACTGCTTCCGGTTTCACCAAAACCGCTTCAAATGAATGGACTTTCATTTAAACCAACCCTTCTCCTTAAAGCGTGTAATCGCTTCGATACGGTTGCTGACGTCAAGCTTATCGAGAATGACGCTTATATAATTGCGGACAGTTCCTGTCGTAATGAAGAGCTCGCTCGCAATTTCCTTCGTATTCTTTCCATCCGCAACGAGAACAAGCACTTCCTTCTCCCGCTCCGTTAACGGATTTTCTTGTCCGTAGGCCTCATCGACCAGCTCGGTAGCGAAAATACGCCGTCCAGCCATCACGCTCCGAATCGAGTTGGCAAGCTCCTCGCTGGGGCTGTCCTTCAACAAGTAGCCGCTAACTCCCGCCTTGAGGGCGCGTTCAAAGTAACCGGACCGTGCAAACGTCGTTAAAATAATGACTTTGCAGCCTTGCCCCTTCAGCTCCTCGGCAGCGTCAAGCCCCGTCTTAGCCGGCATTTCAATATCCATAATGCATATGTCTGGCTTAAGCTCATGAACAAGACTTATCGCGTCTTCTCCGTTGCCTGCTCTTCCGACGACCTTCATGTCCTCTTCCAAATCAAGCAAAGAAGCGAGGGCGCCCAGCAGCATGCGCTGATCCTCGGCAATGACGATTCTAATCATATCCCTCAATCCCTTCGTTAGCTAAGCGTTAGATTTGTTTAATTACATTCGGCACTCTGATCATGAGCGTCGCACCGTCATTCGTGACAATGTCCAAGCTTCCGTTCACGAATTCAAGACGCTCCTTCATGCCTTGAAGGCCATGCCCGCCGCAGTTTCTAGCCGACTCGGGAATGCCTACGCCATTATCCTTCACCGTAAGCAAGAGCTCTGTGCGCGATGATTGTATCGTAACGGTGCATGTGGTTGCTCCGCTGTGCTTCACAACATTCGTTACCGCTTCCTTCAAGCACATGCTGAGCACGTTTTCAGTCAATAGATTCGTATTGCCCAGCTTCCATTCGCCTTCGAGCTCGAATGCAATTTCGGCCGCTTTCAAAATCTGCTTGACCCGAAACATTTCGTCCTCAAGCCTCGTACCGCGCATCTGCGTAACCATTTCCCTTACTTCCTTTAATGCCATTCTCGCCGTCTGGCGAACGTCATTGATTTCAGCCTGCGCTTCTGCCGGATTTTTGATCATCAGCTTCCCTGCCAAATCACTCTTTAAGCCGATGAGCGAAAGTTTCTGCCCGAGCGTATCATGCAAATCACGCGCGATCCGCTGCCGCTCTTCCAGCTTAACCAGCTCCGAAATCCGCTTATTCGCATCCTCAAGCTTTCCTTCGAGCTGTCCCTGCTTATTCTTGTTGTACGTATTGAAGGGAAGCAGGATAACGACGATCAGGCTAATAAGAATGAACGGAAACTGTGTGAAAAACAAACTGTTTTGCGTAGCGAAGCCGTAATTGACCGTTACGAATGTACTTACGATATGAATCGTGTACAGGGTGAAAAATCCGGCCCGATTCTGAATGTTTCCGATAAAGAAAGCTAAAAAAATCGAAAAATAAACGTAGCTGAACAACATCGTCATCGCAATCGATATGGCAATTTGCACACTCGTCCAGAAATAAACGAGCCATCCTTTGGAAACAAAGGACAGACGGTAACAAATAAAGAACAGGATAATCATAATAATGCCGGAAACGACCTCATAGGGCGAGGACGAGCGAAAAATAAAGTAAAAAGGCAGAATACAGAAGACGACCCAAACATAAGGGCTTAAACCTGTATTTTTATGAAAAATCTGATACCACTTGTTCATGGTCGTCCACCCTTTTTCCTATGCCAGGCTTTGATTGCAATTATAGTTATAATCATTTTAGCATATACGTTTGTTCAAGTATTTATTTTCCTTGTAAGACAAAAAAGTTAGAAGCCAGCCTGTGACGGCATGGCTTCTATATTACACTACTTGAATTTCAAGCTTGGACGCGTTGCTTTCAGCTGGTCTGAAACCGATTCGGATTTCGCTTTCCGAAGACGGTGCTTGATCCCTTTGAAGCTGACAAATTTTTTGTCTGTTTCATCCCAAAGGCGGAATTGGAGCGACTCCAAACTCTCGCTTATCGTAATCGTCGTCGCTTTGTGCAGCGGCGGCGTCGCATTATGCGCCTGCTCTAAATAATAGTTCGGAACCTTCGGGCTCAAATGATGTACATGGTGGAAGCCGATGTTGCCCGTAATCCACTGCAATACTTTAGGAAGCTTGTAGTAAGAGCTTCCGTCAACAGCTGCCTTCACGTAGCTCCATTCGTCTTCGGATTCAAAGTAGGAATCCTCGAATTGATGCTGCACATAGAACAACCAGATGCCGAGCAGACCGGATACGAAAAACACGGGGCCTTGAACAAGCAGGAAAGCTTGCCAGCCGATTGCCCAAACAAGCAATGCATATAAGCCTACGATCAATACATTCGTCAAATAAGTGTTCATCCGTTCCTTGCGTCTTGCGCCCTTAACGTTAAAACGATATTGAATAAGGAATACGCCAATTGGACCTAGACCAAACATCACGAGCGGATGGCGGTACATCCGATATGCAATGCGGCGGATCAGCGGCGCTTTAGCATATTCTTCTACGGTAAGAATCCACAAGTCGCCAACGCCCCGCTTATCGAGGTTACTGCTCGTTGCGTGATGAATGGAATGGGAGTTTTTCCACTGTCTATAAGGAACAAGCGTAAGTACGCCTGTTATGGTACCTATAATGTCATTTGCCTTTTTGCTTTTGAAGAACGATCCGTGGCAGCAGTCATGAAAGATGATGAATGTCCGAATGACGAAACCGGAAGTAAGCAGCACCAAAGGAGCAGTAAGCCAGTACGATATCGAAAGACTATAGTAAGCGGCATACCAGAGCAGAACGAGTGGCACTAAGGTGTTAAAAAGCTGTCTGATACTCGACTTTAAATCCGTTTTCTCAAATGGGGCAACTTCTTTTTTCAGGTGAGCTTGTTTCGGCTCTGTCATTGCATTCTTCCTCCTCAAAATGACGCATGGAGAGTATCCCGGACGTCTAACGCAGTATTCTAACTATATTGTAAAGAAAAGTGTCAGGTCATTGTAGTCATAAACGTCAATAAGAAGACATGACAAATGTCATATATCACGCTGGGAAGTCGCCGGTTATATGGCACGAATCCCAGGAAAAAGAAAAAGAGCTATTCAAAAGAAGCAGATGCCTCTTTCAGATAGCCCTTACTCCATACTTGTGTTAAATTGCCCAGTTGCCTTTGCGGAAGATCGGTACGACTGTGCCGTCTTTCGTAATCCCGTCGATATCCATCTCTGCGGAGCCGATCATGAAATCATTATGCGTAATGCTTGCATTAACGCCATGCTCTTCAAGCTCTTCCGGAGACATCGTTTTGCCGCCCTCGATATTGAACGCATAGCCGCTGCCAATTGCAAGGTGATTCGACGCGTTCTCATCAAACAATGTGTTGTAGAACAAAATGTTAGACTGTGAAATCGGCGACTCGTGAGGGACGAGCGCGACCTCCCCAAGGTAATGAGAGCCCTCGTCGATATCGACCAGCTGCTGCAATATTTCTTGCCCCTCCCCGGCCTCTGCCTTCACGATACGCCCGTTCTCGAATGTCAGCTTGAAGCGATCGATAATGTTGCCGCCGTAGCTAAGCGGCTTCGTGCTCGAAACATAGCCGTTTACACCCGTTTTGAGCGGTACCGTAAACACTTCCTCCGTCGGCATATTCGCCATAAATGGCACGTTGCTTACATTCGTGCTGCCTGCAGCGACCCAAATATGCTTCTCCGGCAATTCGATCGTAAGATCCGTTCCGGGAGCGGTGTAATGCAATTTTTGAAAATGGTTCTTGTTCAGCGTCTCGCCTTTGCTATGTAAGTTAGCGTTATGCTCTTCCCATGCTTTAACAGGATCGTCCGCATGCAGTCTTACGGAATCAAAAATCGCATTCCACAGCTTCTCAACCGCTTCCTCTTCCCCGGCTTCAGGGAATACTTTAGCGGCCCATTGCTTGCTCGCAGCCGCAACGACCGTCCAGCTTACCTTGTCAGCCTGAATCGCCCTGCGGAATTCCTTTAAACCTTGTCCGGAAACCTTCTGGAAATTTGAGATCCGGCTGGAGTCTATCCCTTTCAGCAAATCAGGACTGGATGATACGATGGAGATAAACGCAGCGCCGCGTTCCACGAACGAATTGCGCTTGCCCGTCTCCCATTCGGGGAACCGCGTAAACACCTCATCCGCCGCTTTCTCATATTTCAAACGGGACAATGAATCGTCGGTCCAATCGACATGCACGTTGCTCGCGCCAGCCGCATATGCTTTGCTTGCCACAAGTCTGACGAGCGCTGCGTTATCGACAGCCCCGGTCACGAATACCTCTTGCCCCTGCTGGACGTTCACACCGATTTTTACGATTAGTTCTGCATACTTATCAAAATGATTTGCAAATCCACTCATGATTCGTATTCTCCCTTCTATCATATCCACCAGTTAAATATTGGCTATAGCTTGAATTGTATCTAATGAACATGGCTATAGTCAAATAACGCAGCAATGCGCAAACCTCTATTTTCTACAATACGCCATAAAGCTCATTCATGCCTTTCGCCTCGGCCATAATCCTTGCGCGCAGCTCGGCCGGTTCAACCGCCTGCATACGCGAGCCGAAGCTAAGGACGATTTCGCAGGCGGACTCTACCGTTTGAAATTCAACCGTTGCTGTCAGCCAGCCCTGCTCATCTGATGGCCCGCTCTCGATTATTTTGACATAACGCTCCTTGGAGAGCCGCGTGAGCGTGGATTCCAGCAGCTTGACCTTCGCGGCATATTGAGGCAGTCTTTGCTTAAACTCCGCCATAGACTGCTCCCAATAGCCCGCCAAATCAAAATCGGCCGGCCGCTGAAACCGCTCCTCCAGCATATCCGCTCCCAATAGACGAGATATGCGATACGTTCGCTTCTCGCCGTCCGCCTCGCTTACTAAATACCATACGTTCCGCTTGGCAACGAGCCCTAACGGGGAGACGGTCCGCTCGACCGCACCATCCTCCCTCTGATAACGCAGCCGTAATAGCCGCTCCTCCCACACTGCCTCCTGCACAATGGACAAATACGGCAGCGACTCCTGCATTTGATGCCAGCCCGCTCCGTCGATATGTATCTTTTGCCTGGCGAGAGCCGCGCCTCTGCTCACCTCTGCGGGAGAAGCGGCCAGCAGCTTCTGAACGGCGGCATCGTAATGCTTCGCAATGCCCAGATCGCCTAGCAAAACAGAATGGCTGGCAACGATGACAGATATAAGCTCATCGGTATGCATGCCTGTCAAATTCGTCCGGTATCCCTCTGATAAAACCCATCCCCCGTTAAAGCCTCTCTCCGCATACACAGGAACGCCCGCCTCGCTCAACGATTCCATGTCGCGAATGATGGTTCTCTCAGACACCTCCAGCTTTTCCGCTAACGCTTTGGACGTCATTTTCCCGTTGTTTTGCATCAATAATATGATAGTTATCAATCGTCCTGCTCTCATGCATCCGTCTCCTTGCCCGTCCTAATTCGGATTCCAACTTTCATTTAATTGTAGCATAAATATATGACATTAGTTGTCGTATTCCTTCTGCTAAACTGACAAAGAGTAAACTATAAAAGCGAATGGGAGTGATTCAGGTGCAGGCATTAAAAGGAAAAATAGCGGTAGTCGCCGGTTCTACGCGCGGAGCTGGCCGTGGAATCGCCGCAAGCCTGGGCGAAGCGGGAGCAACGGTTTATTGTACGGGGAGAAGCATTCGCGGCCAAGCCTCCGATTTGAACCGGGCTGAAACGATCGAGGAGACAGCAGAGCTTGTCACCGCACTGGGCGGCGTTGGCATTCCAATTCGAGTGGATCATACAGTAGAGGCGGAGGTTCAGGCTTTATTCGAGCAAGTAAGCAGGGAACAGAACGGTCAGCTCGACGTGCTTGTCAATAACATCTGGGGCGGAGAGCAGTTAACGGAATGGGATAAGCCGTTTTGGGAGCATTCCTTGAGCAAGGGGCTGATCATGCAGGAGCGTGCCGTGAAGGCGCATCTCATTACGAGCTTTTACGGGGCGCCATTAATGGTGCGGAGAGAGAAAGGCTTGATCATTGAAGTAACCGACGGGATCGATTACCGCTATCGCGGAAGCTTATTTTATAGCCTGGCCAAAATATCACCGATCCACCTTGCCGCAGCAATGGCTGCCGATTTAAAGCCGTACGGGGTTTCTGCGGTTGCGGTAACGCCCGGCTTTCTCCGCTCGGAGGAAATGCTGGAGCACTTTGGCGTAACGGAGGCCAATTGGCTTGATGCCGTGCAAAGCGGCAAGCCCCATGCCGAGCATTTCAGTCAGTCGGAAACGCCGTATTTCATTGGCCGGGGAATTGCCGCGCTTGCAGCAAGCAATCATTTGCCTGAAAGATCCGGACAGGTGTTTTCAAGCTGGCAGCTGTCTGATGAATTCGGCATCATCGATGCCGATGGCAGACGTCCGCACTGGGGGAACTACGCGAAGGAGCACGGCTTCTTGTAGCCTTCCGCCAACACTCCTTCCGGCATTTATCGAAAGCTTACCCGTTCACGATTTCACCGCCGTTGAGGTGCAGCATTTGTCCGGTCATATAGCTTGAATCGTCGCACGCTAAATAGACATACGCGGCCGCCAGCTCATAAGGCTGACCGGCCCGCTGCATCGGGGTATCCGAGCCGAACGTTGAGACAGACTGCTCATCAAAGGACGCAGGAATGAGCGGAGTCCAAATCGGGCCGGGCGCCACGCCGTTCACGCGGATGCCTTGTCCGGCTAAATTTGCGGCGAGCGCCCGCGTGAACGAAACGATTGCCCCCTTCGTCGACGAATAATCTATCAATGTCGGATTGCCTCTATAAGCGGTGATGGAGGCCGTGTTAATAATCGTACTGGATGCCTTCAAATGAGGCATCGCGGCAATCGTCAAATAAAACATGCCGAACACGTTCGTCCGGAACGTCGCGGTCAGCTGCTCAGCGGTTATATCTTCTAATTTTTTGCGGACATGCTGCTCAGCCGCATTATTGACGACGATGTCCAGCTTTCCGTATGCCGCTATGGTTTGCTTCACAATATTTTTGCAGAACGCTTCATCCCCAATATCGCCTGCAAGCAGCAAACATTTCACTCCTGCTTTCTCTACAGCCGATTGTGTTGCTTTCGCATCCTCATGCTCATTCAAATAGACGATACAAAGGTCGCAGCCCTCCTTCGCATAAGCGACCGCAACGGCGCGGCCAATGCCGCTGTCTCCACCGGTAATAATCGCAACTTTTCCCTTCAGTTTGCCTGCGGCTAAGTACGACTCCGATTCGAACACCGGCAAAGGATTCATCTCCGATTCGATGCCAGGCTGCCTGTTTTGGTTCTGGGGCGGAAATACCTGTTTTTTTTGTGGTGAGTTAGACATATAGAAATCAGCTCCTTATATTTTTTCCATAAAAGATTTCGTCCATCTCGGTCTTCAGTCTTCTCGTTATTTCCTCTTGCTCCCTGGCCGATAGCGAATCCTTCGTATAGCCGAACAAATAGTTGTTCAAATCAAATTGCTTCAGCTTGCATTTCGTATGAAACACGTTTTCCTGATAAATATTAACGTCGATCATGTCATACAGGAGGCATTCTGCCTTCGGTATGTAATTTTGAATCGAGTTAATATCATGATCAATAAACAGCTTGTGGCCGTTAATGTCGCGCGTGAAGCCCCGCACCCTGTAATCCAGCGTCATAATATCGGTATCAAATGAATGAATTAAATAGTTCAGCGCTTTAAGCGGTGAAATCTCGCCGCAGGTAGACACATCGATGTCTGCCCGGAACGTACTGATCCCTTCATTCGGGTGATATTCTGGATACGTATGTACCGTTATATGGCTTTTATCCAAATGCATGACAACGGAATCAGGCAGCGGACCCGGCGACTCCTCGAAAGATTCATTGGGACCGTCACTGACCGGTCCTTCAGATACAAGCAGCGTTACGCTGGCGCCTTGCGGCACATAATCCTGCTTGGCGATATTGAGCACATGCGCTCCAATAATATCCGAAACCGTATTTAATATTTTCGTCAGCCTGTCCGAGTTGTATTGTTCGTCGATATAGGCGATATAGGACTCGCGCTCTTCTCGTGTTCTCGTGTAGCACACATCATACATATTAAAGCTGAGCGATTTCGTTAAATTGTTGAAGCCATGCAGTTGTATACGCTGTTCCGGCGTTAACTTCAGGGTACACACCTCCTTTTCTATAACTACTATTTCCTTTTACCCAAAGACCGATTCGACAAACCACTATGCCTAACAAAAAAAAAGCATTTCACATCCGGTCTTAACCGAATGCAAAATGCTTCTCACATCAAACTTTATTCCGGTAAACGCTGCGCGCCTTTGATCTCCAGACCAAATGCCAATGCCCGTTTAAGCGAATCCTCTGTAAACTTCGATTTCGGATATTTATTTTCCACTTCCTCTTTCGTCAGCGGAATCCATCTGAAATCTTTATTCTGGTATACGTATTTTTTCATGCCCCAATCGACGTGGATCGTTCTGCTCGCGACCTTCGTCACCTTGCCGATCTCCGTCACGAGGTTCGTGGAACCAAATGTTCTGATGCAAAATTTGTTTACGATATCGTTCATGTCCTAACCCTCCTCCTCCTTTCCTGACCTTCACGCTATGCATTTATTAATTAAGCTTTTTCAATTCCTTTATCCGGAGCATGGGATCGCCCACGTAAATTTGAGCTTGAGGCGGAATGCCGTCGCGCTGCCGGGTGGCGAGAATATTGAGCGCATTGACGAGATCATCATTATCCTGCTCTTTCATTTGAAATTGCACGCCGTATTCATGAATATCGTTGTCCAATTCATTGTACCAGACTATAAAGCCATATAACACGTACATTTGATTATCCATCCGGATCTTGAACTTCAGCAATATGTCGCTGTTAACAGGCAGCTTAACGCCAACCATAAACCGGAGGCCTCCCGGACCGATATTTCTAACAAACACCTCAGTGCTACCTAGTCTTATGCTCCTGCCCTTAAACATCGTAATCGTCATCTCAGCCAAAAGACAATGAGTAAGGTCGATACGAAAATATTGTCTCCGGTTAACGGCCGGCTCTTTACTGCGCCGAAGCGAGGCGGGCTCCATAAACGGTCTTTTGCTCAATAATTGAACGATGCTTTCAGGGTCGACGGGACGGCTAAAATAATAGCCTTGAATTTCATCGCAGCGCTGCTCCCGCAAGTAATTGAACTGCTCCTTGTTCTCAACGCCCTCGGCCACCACCTGCATCTTGAGCTCCCCTGCCAGTCGGATAATGCACTCCACTATGCTTCTATTGCTTGACTCCGTCATCATCTCCTCCACAAACGACCGGTCGATTTTGATCGTGTCGAGCGCTAATCGCTTCAATAAATAGAGTGAGGAATAGCCTGTTCCAAAATCATCGAGCGATACTTTAATCTTTCGCTTCTTCAGCTCAAGCAGCAGCTCGGTAACGAACCTTCTCGTTGCTGACAGCTGCTCGTTCGTGTAGACGAAGCTGTTCTTCTGCGCAACAAATATGCCGACAATAGACTGCTCTATGATGCTGCGATATTTAAGCTCCGCTTCTCTCAGAGATTGTTCAATTTTATTTTTCTGCGTAATATCTTTGGCAATCCCATAAACACCGATAAGCTCATCATTAATAATGATCGGAATACGGGTCACATTAACCTGACCCCTTGCCCGTTTTTCGTAATGCCCGTCGTATCATAGTTTTGAGACGTAAGCGTCCTGACCGTTTCCTCGAAAAAATAAATCGTTGTACCCAAGCATTCCGCATGCACAAAGTGATCGAAATGATCTGCTATGATTTCGTCTCTTGAATAACCGAACATTTGCTCAAGAGCCGAATTGCATGACAAAAAACGGCCGTCTAAGTCCAATGTAAAGACCGCGTCCGGATTATTATCGAATATGGACTTATAGTGCTGCTCCTCGACAGGATTGTACCGATATGTAAAATTGCCGCCGGACGCGCTCGCGGTCCTCGGAATGAACGAGTTTAAAGAAATCATCCTGCTTCATCGGGAAGCCGGAGTTCATTCCGTAAATATTGAACATTTGATTCGACCATGCCGTTTGATTGCGAGCATGGTCGAATTCCCAGTAACCAAGATTAGTTATTTTTTGAACTATGTCAAAGCTGTTGCCGCTGCCGTTAAAGCGCGTAATATTTTGTTCCATCGCTTAATATCCCTTCCTATGTGTAGCTTATGCGGTAACTAGAAGAGTTGAGGAAGAGGATATAAGCGTTTTATCATTCATCCTTATGGCAACCCAGCCACCTTTGGAAACTCCCTTTAGGCCCGTTGGCTTTGCGTCATTGTCTTTCGACAACTTTGCTATTTACTAGGACTTTTTACTTATATGATTATTTCATAGAATTCCGATATATTCCATAATAAATTTTCAAATAAGTGGAGAATTTTAATCCAATGCAGCCGTTTTTACAAACGCGGATCAATTTCCTTTTCTTTGGCAACCTCGAATAATAGATTGGCAACTGCTGCTTGATACGGCTCGTTGTCCGGCGCGATTGCGGCAAACGGAATAGACAGCATTTTTTGCCCAAGCCGATGCTCATTCAATGAGGTGCGAAGCTTTAGATTGATGCTCTTTTGCTTCATCAGCTTATTGTATTTATGCGGGAAGCGGTAATCGTACCCGTAAATAATAGACATGTAGTTGGCATTGCGCACCTTCATACACGAAACCGTGTTCGGCTCCGGCATTTCTGGTTTGATGACGACACCTTCCATATGATTATCTACGGTGAGGGTGGCGAAATACTGCTCCGCCTGCTCATAGCTGTTAGGCGAGGAAAGCTCTAGCGTGATGAACGGGTCGTCAGAGAGAAAGCGGTACATCTCGGATGTTTTCCAATCGGGCAGCGTTTCCGTTCCGTCACCGTATACGATTTTCAGCAAGGCAAACGGCTTGTACAAGGGCTCGCCGGCTTCCGCATACAGCTCAAGCTGCTTCTTGTACGTTTCATAAGCATCCACATGATCGGAAAGCGGCATATGCTTCTCCAATATCGAATGAACATGCTTATAGCTTTGGTAAACATTAAGACCGTACTTTTCATTTAGCGCCCCTTTGCTAAGGTGGAACTGATCCTTCTCGAAGCCGCTTTCCTTGTATTCGTGCGCAAGCTTCGCGAAGGCCTCCTCAAACCCGTTTTCCTTCAGGAAAGCAAGCTCTGTCTCAAGCGCTTTCTCGATCGGTTTAAATTGCCGGTCAATAAGACCTTCACCGAGCGCCTGCCAAGGCAGAAGCTCTCCATCCAGAAGCAGCATTGCGATGCCATTTTCCTTCATATAGCTTCCGAACCTTAGCAGCAGCTCCTCATACACAGCCGAAAGGTCAACCTTGTTGACTTTATAGCCGTTGCGGCTAACCGCAAAGCATTGCTCGGGATCAGCGTGCAAATAAACATTGCATCTGGAACCCATATATTTGGGCTGAAGCACAACCTCCGCAATGCCGCGCTCCGCAAAATAGTCCAGTCCTTTCCTCAGCGACTCCAGCTCATGCGCAGCTTCATCCTTGTCTGCGGGCGCCATCGTGCCCGAAATGAAGTTGACCTTATTGCGTGAGCAGTACTGCAGTCTGCGGACCTCTTCGTCATCCAGCTCCTGCAGCGACACCTTGCGCTCTTCCTGGAAGAGGGTGCGCAGCTCGCCTTCCATAATCGCTTGAGATGCCTTTTGCGTTTTGAAAAACGGTTTAACCGAAAGGGTTACGGAGGTTAGCGCATTACCGTGCACCGCACCGGAATCGATATGAATTTTATTTTTAATCCGAAAGGCGGTTTTCGCTGCGACATGTCCGAATACGTGATAAGGCTGATTGGCTGCCGCATCCCGCTTCAGAAACGCCAGCTGCTCCTCAAGCGGCGCTGAGCGGTCAATCCGGAAATTACGCTGATGCCGTACGGAGTTCGGATCGAGCTTGCCAATGTACTTGTTCTCGCATGGCGCATGCGTAACATAATAGGACGGCCCTCTCTTGCCTACCATTTTGTAGAAAGGCTTCGACAGCGATACGAGGTGATTAAACCTTTGAAGCAGCTCTTCATCGTTTCTAAGCACCTCTGCCGAATCGAAGTATGCCTGCCGCAGCTCCTCATCGACGCCTTTAATTTCTCCGCGCATAAATTTATAGATGAAGCTCTCGTGATTGCCTAACACGAACAAAAAGCGATCCTGGTTGGCGTATAGAAAATCAATCGTTTCCTTCGTGCGCTTCCCTTTGTCGATCCAGTCCCCAACAAGCAATACCTTCGTACCGCTAACCTTCCCCGTCTCAATCAGCTGATTTCCTTCCAATTGAAAGCCGTGGCTAACGAGCAGGCTTTTCAGCTCATCCACGCTTTCGTGAACGTCGCCCACTATAATCGTCTTCTGATCAAGCGGCAATATAGCAGCCAAATAGTCATTGGCATCCTCAATTACGACCTTGTAATCCGGATTGGCTATGCGATCAGCCGGTGAATAAAAGTCCTTGGCGCGCACTTTATGGATTTTCGAGTACCGCTCCCTTGAGAGCGAGCCAAGTACCTCCTTGCGCAAACGGTTAATATGGCTAGTGATCAGCTTCTGCGACCGCTCCGAAGTATAATAATCGTCCCTCTTCCGGTAATCGAACAGCACAACCTCCAGGTTATAGTTATTTTCATTCGCTATTGCCTTCACCCTCGCCCGAAAATCCTCCGACAAGCCCGTCGTATCCACAACTACAAATTCCGCATTAATCGGATACGCCGTCACCAGCCGCAGCTTCTCGAACAAAAGGCGGAACGCTTGCTCGCTTGCTTCCAGCATCACTTGATCATATTTATCATAATCGTACCCAAGTAGCTCTTGGCGGATGCTGTCAGACGAAATATATTGCACATTGGCTCTCGCGCCCTTGGCGTCGTCATTGAACCGCAGCTGCGGCATCAGCACTTCGTTCGCGAACGTCGTTTTACCGCATTCCGTCGAACCGATCAGCATATATATCGTATGAACTCTCGTTCTAATCTCCATTTCCGCTGTACCCCCTCTTCCTCAAAATAGCGCCCTGCGTCGTCTGAATGCCATTTACGCCATCACCGATTGCAACAAATTTAATTTCAACAGGTTGACCTTTAATCGCATCAAGCAGCCACTTCTCAAACTCCGCTCTCCCCAGCTCCCACTTATGATCATCATGACGAAAATCGCTAAGCTCGTAATAAGCATTAAACTCCGCATTAGGAGTCGTCAGCACAAAATGATCAAAATCGACCTGCCCGCAAATTTGCCGGATAAGCGCCCCCGCCTCTTCTAAGCTCATATGCTCGATCACCTCGGTCAAAACGACATCCACCTGCTCGCCGTTATATTCCTCCAGAAAGCGATCGATAGAAGAGAAGGTTGCGATGTTATCGAGTGCCTTCGCTTTCGCTTTCCGCTCTACCGCCTCTAGCAATGGTTCATTAATATCAACGGCATAATAGCTGGCCTCCTCAATCTTGGAAGCAAACGGAATCGCATAATAGCCTTCTCCGCAGCCTACGTCCAGTATCGATTTATCGAACGGCAGCACGCTTCCGATATAGCTTCTCCGCTGCTGCGCTGTACCGCCAAAGGCCAATTGGATTGCATAGCGATCCGTCTTCTCAAGCTCCTCCTTATATTTCTTGAACCGGTCTCTGGATGCCAGAAAGTTGCGGGCAAACAGGCTCCGTATGTAGAATGGCGTATCTATAATTTGAATGCTCTTCACATATTTGATCAAAATATCATCGGAAATATCGATATATTCATCACTGAACATCGATAGAAACAAGCAGAGCACACTGACAACATGCATAAGCTCATATAAACTCTTCTTCGTCTTAATGGTAAGCGAATAGCTCTTATGCGCTTGATGCGCCGTATCAAACGAATAGTCTGTAAGATGCTTCTCAAAAAAATGAATATACCGCAGGAGCTCAATATGAATCATATTGATATGGAAGGAATGCTCGTATTGCTCCGAGTCCCGCGAGTCCCGCGCCTTCAGCGGCGCCGCAAAAAATTCGTTTATCGCTCCCAGCACAAACAACGGCGTATTGTAGCGGGATACATTGAGATATTCGAATTGATCCTTCGCATGCTGCTTATACGAAACCTCATTATCCGCATCTTTAAAATAAACGTTGAATGTCCCTTCATCCGTATACCAGCCGTAGGCCATCCCTTTGCGAACGGTACGGAGCAGCATGCCGGATTGCGGATTTTTCTTGATGACGAACGAAAATTCCGGGTTCGTCGACTTCACTTGTACAATAGCCATCTTCTTTACCTTCCCCTTGCCTGTAGATTAGCCGCAATAACCATTAATCCCATACCTCTTGTAAAGCGCTGCGGAAAAGGGCGTCGAGCTGTTCATCCTGCGCACCCGCCCCTAGCCCCAGCGCCAAGGCCGTTCGTTCGAAATGAGCGATTCGCTCCTCCAAATAGTCGTTAATGGGGTGAAGCTTCGGCTCGTAATCCAGCTCCTCGCCCGCTTTCTTGCGCTGCAGCAATTGCTCGATTGTCATCCGCAGCCGGCTTCCCTCCGGAATGAGCGCTTCTACCAAACGGTCGAATTCGATCGGCGGCATCGTATGATAAGTCTCAATCCAGCCGCAAGCCAATATCGGCCTTAGCACGTAGAAGTATTTCTTGATCTTCACTTGCTCTCCTTGCAAATAATCTCTGTAGTTTCCCTTCGCCATATTGAGATAATGGTACATGCATGACTTAGGCGAAAAGGTTAATGGAGAAATGCTGCGGATTTGCTTCGCGACCGTGTATTTCGTGTAGTACGGAATCGGTGATTGCAGCCATTCAAGCAGCGGCGGATTCGATTTGCGAAACAGATTCAGCGCTTTCTTTAAATCCCAGCCGTTAATATCGAGCAGGTTGCTGATGGGCCGCTCGATAACGTCTCTTTTATTAAAAATGGATAAATACCATTCCACCGGCCTGATGTAGATGAAGCGTACGTCATAATCGCTGTCCTTGGACGGAAAGCCCCAAGCCCGGCTTCCCGATTCGCAGGCATAGAGGATGCGAACCTGCTCCTCCTGCTCGATTTTATCCAGCTCCAGTAAAATATCAGCACGTATGTTTTTCAATTCGATCACTCCTTTAATCAGCTTGTTAATAAAAAAAAAGACCATGGACATAATCGTCCATGGTCAGGCATTAGAAATTGACAGCGATGCGGCTAACGCGAAGCCGGCGCACGCTTCCCTTCAAATACCAGCGGATAGGTCCGATGAACAATAATATTCTCTTTTGTATGAGTGCGGATAATTGCGTTCATTCTTTATTAATGGCTGCACTTCCAGATTATTGAATAGCATTCTGTTCGGACCTCCTTTATCCCTTTATTTATGTTCCTTTTACAGTGGCAAGCGGTTTGCATTTCGCAACAACCTGCGCGAGCCCCGCTCCTGCGACGCTCTCAATGATTTGATCGACGTCCTTGTACGCCTGAGGCGATTCGTCGATAAGCGACTCAAGCGAACGCTGATTCACGACAATCTCTTCTGCCGTCCCTATCCGCATCGCAGCAGCGACCTCTTCTGCCGTCACCAGCTGCTTCGTTGCATTGCGGGAGCGGATTCGTCCTGCTCCATGGCAGATGGAGTAGTAATTCGCTTTTCCTTCAGCACTGCCGACCATGATATACGAAGCTGTTCCCATAGAGCCCGGTATGAGCGCGGGATGCCCCGTGCTGCGATAAGGCTCCGGATTATCGGGATGCCCTGCAGGAAGCGCTCTAGTCGCACCCTTCCGATGAACGAAGTAGGCATGCTCATCATGCTCTTCCTCCCACCCATAGTTATGCATAAGATCATACAGCGTACGCATTTCGAATTTCGGGCCGAATACATCCTTGCCGGCCTCCCGGACCGCATAAGCAATCAAGTGACGGTTCACGACTGCATAATTTAATGCCGAGTACATTAGATTCACGTAAGTTTGCCCCAGCGGGTGCGAGAGCGGGGCGTATAGCAGCTTAGGATCAGCGGTTCCCATTCCCTCAAGACGCATCATTTTCGCGATATCGGTTCCGCAATATTGACTGACCGCACCGCCCCAAGCGCGGGAGCCGGAATGAATCATAATGACGACTTGGCCGTCAAATAGCCCCCATGCCTCTGCGATTTCACGGTTTTCCTCCGCAATTTCGACCGCTTGGATCTCAACAAAATGATTGCCGCCGCCAAGCGTGCCAAGCTGGCGATGCGATCGATGCCAAATAACTTCAGGAAACTTATTCAGTACTTCCTCATCTAAATAAAAGCGGCTGCTTTCCACATGCGTTAAGGAGCTTGCCTTGCGTGGTGTGTATGCATCGGGAATATATTTTTTCGGCAAGCCGTGCAAGCCCTTCTTCACGACATACTCCAGTCGGATATCCGAGAAATGTCCTCTTGCGTGCTCCTCGACCGGCAAATATTTTTCAATCGCTTTGACCAGCCTCCGCCGCAGCTTAACCTCTTTCAAATCATCCTTATGGAGGCTTGTAAGCTGGACGCGCATCCCGCAGCCAATATCGCTGCCTACAATCGAGGGGGATACGAAGCCGTCGTTCGCATGCCATACCGCTGTCGTACCGATACAGGTGCCCACTCCAACATGCACGTCTGGGGTATAGCTCATATAGGCTTGGTTCGGAATTTGCAGGTTGTTGTTCGCCATTTCAAACACTTTATAATCTAAGGACGCGAATAGCTCCGGTCCCGCATAAACATGCACCTCTCCCGAGGGCAGCTGAACCTTCCGGTAATACGTTTCATTCATACTTGGTAATCTCCTTAAAATCAAATGAACACAAAAAAGCCATGGACCTCTTGATGTCCATGGCTTAACTTGCGCCTATATTTCCTAAGCATCGCAGCATACAGCATGCAATATCTTAGAAAATAGTCACAGGCCCCGCAGAGGCCGATGATATGGACTTGCTATATGAACCTGCGTTAATCTGTAAATTAGGATGGAACATATTCATCGGCCTCCCTTCATTTGATTTACATCATAATAATCCGACCACCCAGCATTTGTCAACCTATATGTGAAAATTCCAAGAGTAATTAGTAATTAGTAATTTGTAATTGGGCTGTCAGGCTGACTCAGGACTCCTTAGCTAACCACACTCCAATCAGTCCTTCTGAGCTAAACGATCTCCACCGCTGCTGTTAGAAAGCTCATTTAGTTCGATTTTATGCAACTAGTTTCGGATGCAGTCTGGTTGATCCACGATTAGTTCGATATTGTCGACTTAAATCGGGTATTTCAGAAGAGCAATAAAAAAGTGGGCAATTAAGTCGGCAAAACCAACTTAAATGCCCTTTTTCTCTGCACCTTCTTGGATTAGTTCGATTAAATCAACTTAAACAGTTTGTGCAATTTCATCTGTCATCTATCATCTGTCATCGGCAACCTTCCGCTATACGGGGCTGCCAGGAGCGGCATGATTATAAATAACTTAATAAGTTCGAACGAACGGTTGCCAGCGTAAGATCGCGCACCAGCTTCCCATCCTCAAATACAACCTCAAGCAGATCCTCCTCTCTCCGCGCCTCGTACTCCGCTACGCTTAAATTATCGGTATAGGTTAGCTTCCCGTTCTGCTCCGTGACGAGTACCAGACCCGTTTGCGATTTTTTTACGCCGTTATCGGTTTTGGGATTCTTATAAATTTTACGCTCCTCGCCTTTTACGATCGTAAATGTCGATTTTAAAGCGAAGCCGAACGTATCCCGGGTGTTGTATTGGTACGTATACGAGCCGATGCCGTAAACCATATTCGTCGATGCAAACCCTTTGGCTGCCAGCTTCTCGCAAATTTCACGGCAGCGCGAGATCGTAATCGCATCGCCATAGATAGCGCCAATGTGGCTATCGAGCTGCTTATAGCCCTTCTCCGTGACTGTACCGCCAAAAATATCCCAAAGTATTTCAATAACACCCTTACGCTCAAGTTCGCTCTCCCCGCTCTGGTCTCCGCAAATGATTTTTACCGGATCGCCACTGTCAGGCCGAATAACCACTTTGCCGTCCCTGCTCCGTATATCTTCCTTCAAGCCGCGGATGACAACGTCCAGCACGCTCCATAAATCCCAAGTATCCGATACGATCGAGACGAAACCGCTTGGATACACCTCATTGATTAAATAACGGTACGATGCTATCTCATCCCGGCCGTGCGCGCACATAACGCTATGCTCTGTCGCAGGTATCGAGGTGCCGACCAATTCCTTCTCGATATTAGCGTGATAGTAATTTTCCATATATAAAATAGCCGGTATCGTATCCGTTCCCGTAAACGCTAGGAGATGTCCCGCGCTGCTTCCTAGCGCCGATTCCAGCGCGCCCATTCCCCGCATCGAGAAATCATGACCCTGGAACGGAACGTCCGCCGTAACCCCGTTTGTCTGAAGAGCATAAGCCTCCAATATTTTGCGGTACTCGAAGGCAAGCGTCGCGCTCGTAGCCGGCATCCATAGCTGGCACGACATCAACGTCTCTAAATAATTCGTCAGCCAAAAAAATTCCGGCTTCGTGTTTTCGATCGTCAGCATCGGCACCCTTACCGGGACCAGCGTACCTTCCTTTATCGCTTTAATTTTTATGGGCAAGAAGCCCAGATCATGCAGCTCTTCTATATGCGAAGCATCCGGCTCCGCCACACCAAGCGCGTATTGAACAACACGTTTGTACTCTTCCGCTACCTCCTCTCTCGTTCTGGCAAAAAAATGCTTATTAAAATATTCGATTAAATATTGTTTAATAAACGATTGGAAGCCGAAGGCGACGACCTCGTTAATCGCTTCTAATCGGCTGGTACGCGCTGTCCAGGTCGAGTAAACGAGCTCCGTTCCTTTTGGGTACTGGTTTTTATGGCTCACCTTGTAAAAATCGCAAAGCAACGTAGCTGGATAAACAAAGGTTTGAGTCATCCTATAGCCCTCCCATTTTATAGATGTGAATGTTGTCATGCTCTGCTTGATCCAGTATGGTATCCGTCGTAAACACTTTGTCAATGAGGCCGGAACCTAATATTTTTCCTTTGTAGATCGATTTCTCGCAATGCCCTACCAGCAAATAAATATGCGAGGCTCCCAGCTCCTTCAGCTTCTCCGCGCTAAGCATGAACGTGCCGCCATAGGAGCATAGATCATCGACAATGATTACCTTAAAGCCTGCACCGTCCACATTCCCTACAACATCAAGGCTCTTGATCTGACCCGTCTGGAAGTCCCTTGCCTTAAAGCCTACCAGCTGCTTGTAGCCCTGAACCTTGCTGTACCGCTTCTGTGCGCCTGCATCCGGAAAGAACAGATAATCCTGCTCAGGATTGAATCCCACTACGGAAGCGACCTGCCCCAGCAGTTGAATCGTCGGATACTTCCCGATACTCCGGTCGATCAACGCCAGCGACACATCCGAATGCGGCTCAATAATTGTTACCGACTCAAAATTCATGCTGTTGATCAAGCCGGCTGTATATTTTAACGTAAACGCGGATGTTCCTTCTATACGGTCCATCCGGCTATAGGGCAAATAGTAAATCGTTAGCGCGCAGTTTACTCTCCGGTCATCCAAATAGCTCTTGACGAACATCAACTTAATGAGATCACCGTCATCCTCATACTTCCATACGATCATGTTGAAGTCCGCCATATGCATGAGAATCTCATCCCCGTTAACAAGCGTCTCGCCATTCGGAAACTGCTTTAAACCAAGCTCCACTCCATTAAGCTTCAACATGTCGTCACTCTCCTCGTAAGCATTCAGCTATAGATCGACAACCGTGGCTCTTCCTTCGTAAATCGGTACAATTGCGCCGCCCGCTGCGAGTATTGATTCGATTGCTTCGGTACACCTTCCTCATCCGTCGCTTCCTCGATAATCGTGCTGCGGCTCTTCGTTGAAGTTAGCTTGCGAATAAAATTCGGCTCTTCAAAGTCCGGAACAACCGTCTGTATAACCTGATACAGCTCGCTAAGCGTAAAATCCTCCGGTAGAAATTCCTTCGCTATCGTCGTTGTAAGCATCTTGCTGCGAATCCCCTGCAGGGCATCGCTCAAAATTTGCTTATGGTCAAACGCCAGGTCCATCTGGAGCGCTTCTTCCACCGCGAACAATTGCACGTCCGAGGCATCGACCGCCGCTGCCCTGTTGACAAGTACCCGTTCGTTTACGAGCGCCAGAAACGCATGCGAGATGATCCAGCCACGCGGGTCGCGTCCCGGTGCGCTGTACACGTTAAAATATTCGATATGCACGTCCTCGACCGCCGTCTCTTCCTGCAGCTCGCGTTTCGCGCAGTCGTATACCGTCTCATTCTCCATCGTAAAGCCGCCCGGCAGCGCCCATTTCCCTTCGAACGGCCAAATTTTCCGCTGAATGAGCAGCACCTGCAATTCCCGCGCAGGCAGCGCCTTTTTAGCCGACTGCTTCTCCGTTGATACGATTGTAAAAATGACGATATCTGCTGGGACGCCATCCGGTGTACGGTAATGACCCGCAGAATAGTTGGATTCATTTTCGACCATGGTTGCTGATCTCCTGATTCGTTTTATTGTTTCGATTTGATATTATCATAATGACATTATCAAATGACGTTGTCAATGTCTTTTGTGAAAAATAGGCTGCGACTGCCTGCCAAAAAAAAGAAGCGGTTATTCACCGCTCCATTGCACCATTATTCGATTCTACGGCATCCGCCGGATATACGAGTCCGATCTGCTTTCTCGCCTCATCCATAATTTCCATCGTTGTGAGCGAAGTTTCAAACGTATTAACCGATGATTCGGTGCGTCCCGCTTTTATCAAATCGATAAATTCCTTAGCCTCGTAATACATGGACTTGCTGCCCGTCTTCCGCGAAATATCTTCTACCGTTCCGTTACGGTATTGAAGTTCAACCTTTTCAGCTTCGCTGATCTTATCGATTACAATGCTTCCATTCTCGCCTTGAATTTCGGAGGGCAGCGAGGAGTGGGTAATTTTCGAATACATAATGACTGCATCCATACCTGCATATTGAAGTACGATGCTGCCTTCGCCATCGACGCCGGATTCCAGCATAACGCCGGTTGCTTTAATCGCATCGGGTTTGCCGAATAACGCCACAAGCGGGTATACGCAATAAATGCCTAGATCCATTAGCGCTCCGTTCGAAAACACCGGGTTAAAAGCGTTAAGCACGGTTCCTGCCTTGTAAGCATCGTATCTCGAAGAGTACTGGCAATAGCTCGCAAAATAGCGCCGAACCGTTCCCAGCTTCTGAATGTTGTCCTGCACCGCCTTAAAGCCCGGAAGCAGCGTCGACTTTAGCGCCTCCATCAACAGTACGCCTTTTTCCTTAGCAGCCGCAATCATCTGCTTTAGCTCATGTGCGTTCGAAGCAATCGGCTTCTCGCACAACACATGAATGCCATGATTCATGCAAGCGATAGCCTGTCCCGCGTGAAAGGAGTTAGGACTTGCAATATAGACGGCATCAATGAGGCCGCTTGCCGCCATCTCATCCACATCCGTAAAAACAGCAGCAATACCATGCTTCGCTGCGAAAGCATCACCTGTTTCTGATGAACGCGAATAGACGGCCGAAAGCGCAAAGCCCTCAACTTCGCGTGCCGCATCGATAAATCTCTCCGTAATCCAGTTCGTACCTATAATGCCGAATCGTATAATCGTAGTCATAATAGTTTCTCCTTAAAGTTGTTTTTGGGCGAATCCATTATGTCATTTTACAATGGATTGGAAAATACGTTTCTGCTTATTACAGCCATTTCAGGGACAACTTTTCCAAAATATCCCGCCCGGATTTTTGACAATACGTCCTTTATGTATTACCATATGCGATACAAATAATACTTTGCTGCAAGGGGTGATCCGATGATTATGAAGCTTGATTACAATAGCGATATACCGATCTACGTGCAGCTCCGCAACCAAATCGTCATCGGAATTGGCGTAGGCGGACTCGAATACGGCGAGAAATTGCCTACAGTGAGGCAGCTCGCGGATGATTTAAGCGTCAATGCTATGACGGTAAACAAAGCGTATGCCCTTTTGAAAAACGAGGGGTTCATCTCCATCGATCGGCGGCATGGCGCCAAAGTATGTACGGTATGGAACAAGCAAGCCGACTTCAACCAAAAGCTGGAGCGCGAATTAAAGCTTGTCATATCGGAGGCCAGCCTCAAGGGTATCGAGCGAGACGAATTCATGCGAATTTGCTCAAGCATCTTTACTGACGCTGCCAGCAAACATCATCCCCTACCAGAATAGGAGGCTTTTCATGAACAATCTTTTTTTGATCATTCCAGCCGTAATCGCGTATATCTTTATTCTCGTTATGTTTCTGAAGCAAGCAAAGCCGAGCAACCATATTTTGTTTGGTGTAATCCTTCCTTCGCATGCCCTGGAGGATGCTTCCATTAAGCAGCTTCAATCCGAATACAAAAAATCGTACACCATCTATGGCTTCATAACGCTAACCACTTTAACGCCGTTCTTCTTGCTTGGTCAATATTTCTCATTAGCGCTTATGTATATGTTTCTTTGGTTTGCTGCTTTCCTCTATACTTCAAAACTTCCCTTCAACAAAATCCATCATAAAGCGACTGCGCTTAAACGAGAAAAGGAATGGTTTGTCGGAGAAAAACGAATCATTCGCATCGACACAAAAGTAACACTCTTAAAAAAATCGATGCTCGCTTCTCCCTATTGGTTTTTAATTCCCGCTCTCCTATCCGTCGTCCCGATCCTCCTCTCTTTTAAGAACACAGATGTGCTCTTAAAAATGACCGGACTCGCTTCACTCGCGATGACCGTCATCCTATACGTCATTTACTCCGCTTTTGGCAAAATGAAGAAGAAGGTATACAGCGAAAACCACGACATCGATGCTGCTATCAACTGTGCAGCGCGGCGCTATTGGTCCATCCTCTGGCCTATCCTTGCTACTTTCGAAAGCATTAACGCGTTGGTTGCTTATATGATCTTGACGACGGAAAGCTCGCTCAGCTTTACGCAATGGATCATTGGAATCGTGATGGTATCCCTTATACCGCTTGGCAGCATCTTCTTCGTACATAACAAGGTGCGCGCTTTAGAAGTGAGTCTTGCAGAGACGGACGGCCAAGGCATTCCGACCGATGACGACGGATACTGGATCAACGGCTCTACCTATTTTAACCCGAATGATAAAGCTGTCATGGTGCCTAGGCGCATTGGAATCGGTACAACCGTCAATATGGCCACGCGAGGCGGAAAATGGATTCAATACGGCGGGATCGTGCTTGCTCTTGCTATCGTCATCCCACTTGCTGCCTTTGCCGCTCAGTCCGACCATTCGTCTCCGGCTCTAATGATTGAGGAAAGCGGTATCGTCTCCATCGATTACCCGCTGTACGATTACAGCTTCAATATGAGCGATGTGAAAAGAATAACGCTGGAAGCGGAGCTCCCTAGCGGTTTTAGAACGAATGGCACGGCCACGGCCGAATATGCCAGAGGCCATTTCTCGTTAGAGAAGCTAGGAGCTTCCAAGCTCTATGTATTCAAAAATTCACCGCCGTACATATTCATCCAATTAGATGGCTTGTACGTTATTTTCAATGATAAGGACGCCGCCAAGACGAAAGCTCTTTTCGCTGAACTATCTGCTCGTAAGCCTCAATAGCCGCGCAGCGATTTAGAAGGAGCCTCCGTATACGAACCGCTCTAGCGATGCTAACGATTGCTCGTCCAGAACTTGAGAGTTGTCAAAATAAAGAACAGAGGACGCTGGAATGCGCCATTTCAGCTCTCTCTTCACCAGCGAGCGGCTAAACTCGCTCCAGTTGTCCAGCTTGTACTGGTCAAGTACAGAGCCTCTTTGGACAATTCGCTCGTAATGGAGCTTGTCATCCTTTAGATAAACGAATACAACCTTCACATCAACATCAACTAACGAGGCCCCGATTGCAGAGAGCTCCTGCTCGATCCAATCCGGGGTCTCTGTTTCTTTTGTAAAGGGCCCAATTACAAAAATATCCCCGCCAATCGCAATATTCTCGAGTGCGGCATCCATCGTAATACGGTAACCTAAATCACGGCAGAGCGTTTTGTAGAAGCTGGAGTCCCGGTCGCTCGGATCGAGCCCCGCCTGCGTCATGAGCGCAACCGCAGCCGGCCTCAGCACCGTATCCATATCGAGTATCGCCACACCCCGCCGCTTCGCCAAAGCCTTCGCTAACGTCGTTTTGCCTGCTCCTGCTCCGCCTACAAAAAATACTAATTTACGCATGGCTGCCTCCCTCATCATTCATTTCCCTCTTATTCATAACAAAAAAACACCCCGCAGCGCAAGGTGTTTGGATGTGAAATATTGGAGCGGAAGACGGGAATCGAACCCGCGACCCTCGCCTTGGCAAGGCGATGCTCTACCGCTGAGCCACTTCCGCATATAAATGGCTGGGGATTCAGGGATCGAACCTGAGAATGACGGAGTCAAAGTCCGTTGCCTTACCGCTTGGCTAATCCCCAACATATATTTGAACTCATTTTTGTTAAGGTGGCGGAGCTGACGGGATTCGAACCCGCGGTCTCCTGCGTGACAGGCAGGCATGTTGGGCCACTACACCACAGCTCCGTATGTAATCTCGGATAAATCCGAAGGTAAAACCTTGGTTGCGGGGGCAGGATTTGAACCTGCGGCCTTCGGGTTATGAGCCCGACGAGCTACCGGGCTGCTCCACCCCGCGTCATTTAGTACTTATGCTATTTTCAGACAGCGTAGACACCACTTATGTGGGTCGTTTGCCAATGCATGCATTAGCAGGTTGCGCCCTGAAAACTGGATACGAAAGTTAGGTTTGCTGAACCTTATTAGCTGTTGTCTGCCGGATGTATGGGTCCATGCAAACGTTTTAGGATAAGCCCTCGACCGATTAGTATTCGTCAGCTCCACACATTGCTGTGCTTCCACCCCGAACCTATCAACCTCG
>NZ_JBWDNW010000031.1:0-59577 GCF_056269405.1 Paenibacillus sp. J2L1-98
GTCCTGTTCGGGGAGCCAGATTTGGAGAGATACCCAAGTGGCTCAAGGGGACCCTCTGCTAAGGGGTTAGACTGCGTAAGTGGTGCGAGGGTTCGAATCCCTCTCTCTCCGTTCTCTTTTTTTCAAGGCCCGTTGGTCAAGTGGTTAAGACACCTCCCTTTCACGGAGGTAACAGGGGTTCGAGTCCCCTACGGGTCACCATATTATTTTTAACGACGCGGGGTGGAGCAGCCCGGTAGCTCGTCGGGCTCATAACCCGAAGGCCGCAGGTTCAAATCCTGCCCCCGCAACCAAATCGCCTTATTAAAAGGTGGATATCATCCACATGCCGTTGTAGCTCAACTGGTAGAGCAACTGACTTGTAATCAGTAGGTTGGGGGTTCAAGTCCTCTCGACGGCACCACTTTTTCTCATGATACAGTTTGGATTTTACCAGATTCAGTATCACAAACCACCGCATTAGGGTGGAAATAACCGATGTGCCGTTGTAGCTCAACTGGTAGAGCAACTGACTTGTAATCAGTAGGTTGGGGGTTCAAGTCCTCTCGACGGCACCACTTTTTCTCACGATGCAGCTTGGCTTTGCCAGAACAGCATCACAAACCACCGCATATGGGTGGATATATACGATGTGCCGTTGTAGCTCAACTGGTAGAGCAACTGACTTGTAATCAGTAGGTTGGGGGTTCAAGTCCTCTCGACGGCACCATCTTTTCTCGGGACGTAGCTCAGCTTGGTAGAGCACCTGGTTTGGGACCAGGGGGTCGCATGTTCAAATCGTGTCGTCCCGACCATTATTTAAATCAATGAATAACACATAAAACCGCTATCTTCAAAGTCTGATGGACTTATGAGGGCAGCGGTTTTTTTATGCTGCAATGGGGGAATATAAATGCAAGTTATCGGTTCATCGCCATAAACATCAATCGAACAAGGAGGGCTTTGCACTTGAAGCTGAATTTGAGGATAGCCGCACTGTTTGCAGTAATAATATGGAGCTCATTAACTCCTGCTTATGCTTTTGGACAGCCCGGCGCGTATCATTTTGGTTTTAAGAAAAGCGTTAACGGCCGTTTGCCTTCTATAGATGAGGAAGGCTTTAAAAATATCGTTACGAAGCACGGAGCGCTGTTTCTAGGGGATACGAGTCAGAAAGAGCTTTATTTAACGTTCGACAACGGCTATGAGAACGGCTTTACGCCAAAAATTCTCGATGTGTTAAAAGAGAAAAAAGTGCCTGCCGCATTTTTTGTAACGGGACATTATGTGAAGGATCAGCCGGAGCTGCTAAAACGAATGGTAACGGAAGGCCATATCGTGGGCAATCATTCTTGGAGTCACCCGGATATGTCCCAGCTTTCGGAGGGGAGCATCCGGACGGAGCTCGACAAGGTGAAGGAGCAGGTTGAGGTCATTACAGGCCAGAAGGAAATGAAATACTTGCGACCGCCGAGAGGCATTTTTAACGAACGAGTGCTCGCTGCGAGTAAACAATTCGGCTACATAAATGTGTTTTGGTCGCTTGCTTATAAGGACTGGGACGTAAATGCGCAAAGGGGCTCCCAATATGCATATAGCGAGGTAATTAAACAGCTGCATCCTGGCGCGATCATTTTGCTGCATTCCGTGTCTAAGGACAATACAGAGGCTCTTGGCAGAATCATTGACGAAGCACGCCGGCAGGGCTATGAATTTAAAAGTCTGGATCAGCTGAGCGTAACGGATAATAATTCTTAATGCACTAACCAACCTTACCCCTGAACGAGGGTTAAGGTTTTTTTGTTGAATGGGACATTCTGTCCCTCTAAAGCATCGTTCCAAGGGCAAGACTATGTGTATAATAACGAATGAATGCAAGACACTGAAATCGTCATAAATGAGCTGTAAACAAGGAGCTTTGGATATGAAAAATATGACATTGCTGCGTGAACCGAATCAGCGGAAATTATTATTTAGTGCCGGTCTTAGCTGGCTTTTCGACGCCATGGAGGTCGGGATGATTTCTTTCATTGTAACCGCCTTAGCGGCGGAATGGCGGTTGGGCGCCCAGCAGATCGGGCTGCTAATGGCTATAAATGCGATTGGCATGGCTGCCGGAGCGGCTGTTTCCGGTTTGCTCGCAGACCGGTACGGACGGCGGGCGATATTGATCTGGACGCTCCTTATTTTCTCTATAGCCAGCGGCTTGTCCGCTTTGGCGACTGGCTTTATCGTCCTAAGCGCACTGCGTTTCATTGCGGGGTTCGGTCTCGGCGGGGAGTTGCCTGTCGCTTCGACGCTTGTTTCGGAGTCGGTACCGGTTAAGGAGAGGGGGCGTGCCGTCGTGCTGCTTGAAAGCTTTTGGGCAGGCGGCTGGATCGTTGCTGCTTTAATCGCCTACTTCATCATTCCCAAATTTGGATGGAGGACAGCTTTTTTTATCGGGGTATTACCTGCCGTTTATGCTTTATATTTGAGACGCTCCATTCAGGATGCGCCTAGTTTCAAAGCGCAGAAAAATCGGAAGCTGACGTTTGGTCAGAGGATGACGTCCCTTTGGTCATCAAAGCACCGAAAAGCAACGGTCACGCTGTGGATTTTGTGGTTCACGGTCGTATTTTCTTATTATGGAATGTTCCTATGGCTGCCTTCCATTATGGTGCTAAAAGGCTATGATCTGGTGAAAAGCTTTCAGTATGTCCTAATCATGTCGCTCGCGCAGCTGCCTGGCTATTTTGCCGCGGCATACTTTATTGAAAAATACGGGCGTAAGTTCGTGCTCGTTACTTTTCTTCTAATGACTGCAGGAAGCGCTCTCTGGTTCGGCAATGCCGAAACGGAGGCGATGCTGATTTTGTCGGGAATTTGTCTCTCTTTCTTTAACCTTGGCGCATGGGGAGGAATGTACGCTTACACGCCGGAGCTGTATCCAATTGCGGTTCGCGGGACGGGCGTTGGCTTTGCCGCTTCGTTTGGACGTATCGGCGGAATAATCGGTCCTTACCTTGTGGGAATGCTGGTTGCACAAAAGATTGCGGTCATTTCTGTTTTTATGGTATTTTTTGTTACGATCGTCATCGGAGCTTTAGCCGTGCTGTTTTTCGGAATAGAAACAAAAGGAACGAACCCGGATAAAGACGCAGACCAGGAGCATAGCGCCATGTGATTTTGGTCATCATAATAGCTGAGTTCATAGAGAATAGGAGGGATTACAATGGCCAAACCGGATAATCGTGCAGATAACGATGAGCGCCTGCAATCACATATCGATCACACGATAGCTAAATTGCAGGCAACAGAGGATTATCTTGATGAGCATGCAAGTGAAATTTCTGCTGATGAGAAGCAAACACTTGAAGCTAAAAATGAACGACGCAAAGCGAGTATTGAGGGATTCGCAGAAGAAAAAAAAGACGAAGCGCAGCAATGACAGCTCAGTTCAACTGCGTTCCGTAAAAAACATTTTCTACCACGATCAGTGTAAAGTGTAATTAGAATGGTCCCGCCGAGCACGTTGCTGTGCAAGGCGGGTTTCTTTCGTTAAGCGCCGCTTACTTGTTTCGAAAAGAACGTTTTAAGCGCTTTATAGACCTCGCCTTTCTCCTTAATGACCGAGTACATAAATTTTTTATGGTTGATATGCTTATACGCCGACATCAGTGTGCTGCTCCGATTGTATTGGTTGACCTCGCCGTAGCCGAACATATTGCTTCTCTCCATGAGCTGGCCAATCAGCTTTACGCAGCGCTCGTTGTCCGAGGTGAGGTTATCGCCATCCGAGAAGTGGAACGGGTAAATGTTCCAATTGGAAGTCGGATAACGGCTGTCAATGACCTCGATTGCCTTCTGATAAGCTGAGGAGCAGATAGTGCCACCGCTTTCACCGCGGTTAAAAAATTCCTCCTCCGTGACCTCCTTGGCCTCGGTATGATGTGCGATAAACACAATCTCCACATGCTCATACTTCCTGCGCAGGAAACGGGTCATCCAAAAGAAGAAGCTGCGGGCACAATATTTTTCGAACGACCCCATGCTTCCCGACGTATCCATAAGCGCAAGGATGACGGCGTTGGATTGGGGCTTTACGATTTCGTTCCAGGTTTTATAACGAAGATCGTCAGGCGAAATGCCTCCGATACCGGATTTACCCGCGTTGGCGTTACGGCGCAGGTTTTCAATTAATGTGCGCTTCTTATCGATATTGGACATAATGCCTTTTTTGCGAATATCGTGAAAAACAATTTCCGTCGTTTGTAATTGATCCTTTTGCTTTTGCTCCAGATTAGGGAGCTCCAGCTCCTCGAACAGCATATCCTCCAATTGGTCGATGCTGATCTCGGTATCGACGACGTCCTCACCCGGCTGGTCGCCGGCATCTTGGCCTTTTCCCGGCCCCTTGGCGGCTTGCGGGTCGACGCCGAGCACATCGCCAACCTGTGAATCTCCATCGCCTTGTCCGACGTGCTGCTTCTTGTTGTAGTTGTATATAAAATGAGATTCGTCGAGACTTTTAATGGGAACCTTGATCGTGCGCCTCCCATCGGACAAAACGATGCTTTCGTCGGAAACCAGATCGGGAAGGTTTTGCTTTATTGCTTCTTGTACCTTCTCCTGATGTCGCGCTTGATCCTCATAGCCTTTGCGGTGGAGCGACCAATCCTCCCTTGACACAACAAACAGCGGCTCTGACTCCATTTCCCTCACCTCATTCCAATAAGTTAACGTTTCAGCATGCAAGAAACTTGAGCAACCTTCGTTTATTTCTTGTCTGTTACTCAATATATTCAAGAGAGGGGCGGTTATGTGAAGGAAAATTAGTCCTTTTCTATTAATCTATCTGATGGCTTGTACAGCTCTATTTGACATTATGTTAAATAAACGGCTTGTTTTTTAACCATTGTGTATAATGTAATTATTATCATGTGTTATATAATATTACATATAAAGGAGCCGATCTATCTCGTACCTGACATAAAAAATAGCATAAACAATGAGGAGGGATTACATGCATCTGTCCGAAGCTGCTAAACAGGCAGAAATCATTGTCGATCAAGTATCGATGCGTTTTGGCAAAAAAGGTCATGAGGTTACGGCGCTTCATCAAGTCAGCTTTCAAATCTATCGGAATGAATTTATTTCGCTCCTCGGCCCCTCCGGCTGCGGAAAGTCCACGCTGCTTCGGTTAATGGCCGATCTGCTTGAGCCAACCGAAGGCCAAATCACGATTCAAAATGAGCATCCTCGCGAAGTTCGCCTCCGCCGAAAGTTCGGTATCGTATTTCAAAATCCCACCCTGTTCGAATGGAGAACAGTTAAAGAAAATATTGAGCTTCCGCTCGAGGTGCTAGGGCAAAAAAAGTCCCAGTATCACGAGCTGACTGAGCAGCTTATCGAAATGGTAGGGCTGTCCTCCTTCAAAAAATATTATCCTTGGCAGCTAAGCGGCGGTATGCAGCAGCGTGTTGCCATTGCCCGCGCGCTTTCCTTAGACCCGCCTATTTTATTTATGGATGAACCATTCTCCGCTCTTGATGAATTTACGAAGGAGAAGCTGCAGCTGGAGCTGCTGGACATTAAGCGTAAAACGAATAAAACGATCGTATTCGTCACGCACAGCATTCCCGAGGCCGTATTTTTGTCAGATCGCATCATCGTGCTTTCGGCTCATCCTGGAAGAGTCCATTCCATTGTGGATATTACAAGGGAGGAGGGCGATGCTGTACATATTCGTGAAACGGAGCGCTTCAACGAAATGACGAGGAAGGTCAGGAATTGCTTTTACGAGGAGAGTGGCTTCCTTGATGGGCAAACGGTTTAGACGCTATGGCCAAGGCGGCGCAATTGCGTTATGGGCGGCAGGTGTGCTCTTGTTGTGGGAGGCTTCGGCATGGTTCATCGCTAACGTTGCGCAGACGATCAATCCGGCCTCTAAGCTGCCGTACTTGCACTTGGTAGCCGGCACATTGATCGACCATTTTCCGGCTTTGCTTGCGCAGGGTACAATTACGTTCGGCAATTCCATTACCGGTTTTGTCATAGGTTCTATGATCGGCTTCCTGCTGGCCATAGTAATGAGCCTATCTCGAACGGTAGAAAACATGCTTTCACCCTATATGGTTGCCTCGCAAATGATTCCGATTATTGGCCTTGCGCCAATCATTTACGGCATTATTCAAGATGCCGCAGTGTCCCGCATACTTATGGCAGGTTATGTCACTTTTTTTCCTGTTACCATAAATGCGCTGCGGGGTTTACATAGTGTAAAGTCCGAGCAGCTTGAGCTAATGCGCTCTTATGCTGCTTCCACGTGGACCTTGTATGTGAGGCTGAAGCTGAAAGCGGCGCTGCCGGGGCTCTTCGCCGGACTTAAGCTATCCGCTCCGCTTGCGATTACGGCTTCCATTATCGTAGAGCTTATGGGGGCTCCGGACGGTATCGGTGTTCTCATGGTTAGCTCTCTGTATTACGGTTCGTCGCAGGTGTATATGTTCTGGTCAACCGTTCTGATTAGTATGGCTATTGGCTTATGCTTGTATCTGATTATTTGCTCGCTGGAGAGGTGGATTACGCCTTGGCAGCCTGAGTTTCGTGCGAAGGGGAGTGAGGAGGAATGAAGGAAATGACTGCAGCCCGCTCAGTCGACAACGTCCCCTCCAAGCCTTCGAAACTCATAATAAACACAGGCCGCATGGGCAAACGTCCAGCCTTTCTGCTTCCGCTTGGATTTGGAGTGCTGTTTCTCGTCATTTGGCAGCTTGAAGGCTTTCATAAGCTATTCGCTTTGGAACAATATCAGCTGCCGATTCCTTCATCGATTGCGGCTTCCATTCGGGACAATATCGATGTTCTGTGGAGCTATTCGCTGTATACGGGAAGCGAAATGATTGGCGGTTGTCTAATCGGATCGCTGCTCGGCCTTCTTGCGGCAGTAGCAGCCTTATGGTTCCCCCGGATGGGCAGAGGCGGCATCACGATGATGGCATCCTTAAATGCGGTGCCCATCGTTGCTCTGGCGCCTGTAATGAACAATTGGTTCGGTGATGGCGTCGCCTCCAAGATGGCCATCGTATCTGTCATGACAATGGCAACGATGGCGGTTACTGCCTTCAAAGGGCTGCGTTCTATCGATCCGATGTCGATTGAGCTTATGCATTCGTATGCGGCGGGAAAGTTTCAGGTGTTCATGAAGCTCCGGCTTCGGACCGCGCTTCCGTATCTTTTTACCGCACTCAAAATCAATATGTCAACGAGCATTATCGGAGCGATTGTGGGGGAGTTTTTTATTTCGTCCCGCGGCCTCGGGTACCTGCTCTCCGACCAAATCAAGCTGGCAAACATGCCGCTGGCCTGGTCCTGCATCGTTATTGCGGCTGTGCTCGGCATTCTGTTGTATTACCTCGTTCAGCTCGCGGAACGGCTGGTTATCCCGTGGCATGTAGCGCAGCGAAAGCGGTAGACAGCTGTAGGCAAATAAGACAATTTGTTCGGCATTTAAGCTGGATCAGGGACTGTCAGAAGCTCTTAGATAGAGAATCGATAATGGAGAGGAATGGTCTGCATGACAAAGAAAAGCCGTATGCTGCAATCCGCTTTAACGATGATGCTAATGCTGGCGCTGCTCGTTGTATCTGCTTGCGGCAACGCGAATGAGCCTGCAGCTTCCACGGATGATCCGGCGGTGACCGGCAAGCCGGCTGCTGAACCGCTCAAGAAGGTAAAGATTCAACTGAAGTGGGTGCCGCAGGCGCAGTTTGCCGGCATTTTCGTCGCGAAGGAAAAAGGCTTCTACGAGGAAGAAGGGCTGGACGTCGAAATCATCCCGGGCGGGCCGGATGTCGTGATCGAGCAGCAGGTCGTAAACGGGGCTGCAGATATTGGGGTAACCAGCTTCGACAGCCTGCTTGTGAACCGTGACAACGGGCTGCCGCTCGTCTCGATTGCGCAAATACTGCAGAAGAGCTCTTATCGCTTCGTGGCGAGCAAGGAGTCCGGCATTGATGAGCCAGCGAAGATGAAGGGCAAGAAGGTCGGCATGTGGACGGGCAGCCAGCAATTCCAAGTGCTTGCGTTCATGGAGAAAAACGGGCTTGATCCGAAGAAGGACGTTGAGCTGGTGAAGCAGGGCTTTACGATGGACCAGTTCTTTAACAAGCAGCTGGACGTCGCCGTCTCTACGATTTACAACGAATACCATGTTGTGCTAGAGAGCGGCGTAAAGGAAGAGGACTTGTACGTTTATGACTTTGAAGATGCCGGCGTCGGAATGCTGGAGGATACGCTGGTCGTGAAGGAAGAGTGGCTGAAGAACAATCGCGACCTTGCCGTCAAAGCGATTAAAGCGACGATGAAGGGCTGGAATTATGCGATAAAGAATCAAGCCGAAGCGGTTGATATTGTGATGGGCGCCGTAACGGAGGGAAGCACGACGAAGGAGCATCAGACGACGATGCTGATGGAAATGGCAAAGCTTGTTAAGCCGGAGGGCTTTACGGAGGCGCAGGTAGGATCGTTTGTGGATGAAGCGGTGCAGCGGACAGTCGGAATAGCGCTCAAATATGAGCTCATTAGGAAGGCTCCCGACCTGGCAGCCGCAATCGACAAAACAATTTTGGAAGATGCGGCGAAGTAGCCGCATAAGCTAGTCTGTAAGGATCGCGGATGGTCTCATCCGCGGTCCATTCTACTATAGAAGCGGCAGCCGCGAAGGAGTGAATGCAGTCTATGGGCGGAAAAGAGACAGCAATGGATACGGAAGCGAAGGAAGCGCTGCTAGAGAAGGACCGCAAATATTTGTGGCATCATATTTCTCCCCATAACGAAAATCCGATGGTTATCGTATCTGGGGAAGGAAGCTGGATTACCGATATTGACGGCAACCGCTATTTGGACGGCATGTCCGGGCTATGGTGCGTCAACGTTGGCCACGGACGAGCGGAAATTGCCGAAGCGGCTGCCGGGCAGATGATGAAGATCGCATATTCGACGCTGATTCAATCGCATGTTCCCGCCATTGAGCTTGCTGCCAAGCTGAGCGAATGGCTGGAGGGTGATTATCGGATATTTTTCTCCAACTCAGGTTCGGATGCGAACGAAGTCGCCTTCAAAATCGGCCGTCAATATCATCACCAGCGTAGAAAGCCATCCAAGCATAAGTTTATTTCGCGTCACCGCGCCTATCACGGCAACTCCATGGGCGCTCTTGGCGCCACGGGGCAGGCGCAGCGCAAGCTGAAATACGAGCCGCTTGGCGTCGGCTTCACACATGTTCCTCCTCCTTATTGCTATCGTTGTCCCTTCGGACAAACGAAGGGGGCCTGCAAGCTGCAATGCGCTCAAGCTTATGAGGATGCGATCGTTTGGGAAGGTCCGGATTCGGTGGCTGGCATTATTGTAGAGCCGGCCATTACGGGCGGGGGAATGATCGTGCCGCCGGACGATTATTTGGCGAAGCTGCGGACAATTTGCGACAAGCATGATGTGCTGCTTATTGTAGATGAGGTTATTTGCGGCTTCGGTCGCTCGGGCGAGAAGTTCGGGCATATGAACTTCGGCGTCCGTCCCGATATTGTAACGATGGCGAAAGGGCTCACGAGCGCATATTCTCCCTTATCGGCAACGGCTGTATCGGCTGATATGTACGAGAGCTTCAAAGAGAGCGGCCCAGACAGTCATTTCCGGCATGTAAACACCTTCGGCGGCAATCCTGTTTCCTGCGCGGTGGCGCTGAAAAACATTGAAATATTGGAGCGGGAAAATTTAGTCAGCCGCTCTGCATCGATCGGCAAAGAGCTGTCCAGCCGTTTGAAGCCGCTCAATGCGCATCCGCATGTCGGAGAAATCAGAATATTTGGCTCGGCGATCGGCATTGAGCTGGTGGAGGATAAACAGACGAAGGAGCCTGCTTCTGCTGCGAGAGTGGCGGCCATTATTGCAGGCTGCAAGGAAAAGGGACTCCTAATTGGCAAAAATGGCGATACAGTACCGGGCTTTATGAATATTTTGACGCTTAGTCCTCCTTTGTCGGCGACGGATGATGAAATCGTGTTTATTACAGATACGCTGCTTCAGGTTTTTGGGAGGGCTGAGAGAGGAGGCGAAATGGATGAAGGCATCGACGGAAGCAGGCATTAATTCCAAAAGGCTGCATGAACGCATTTTTGAGCTGGCGCAAATCGGGAAAATCGGAGATACGGGCGTCTGCCGCTTAGCGCTGTCGAAGGAAGACCGTGAAGGCGTCGAGCTTGTGCGGAGCTGGATGATTGAAGCCGGAATGGAGGCGCGTATCGATCCGTTCGGCAATTTAATCGGGGTACTAAAAGGAGCCGATCGGGCGGCGCCGGTATTAATGCTTGGTTCTCATGTCGATTCGCAGCCGTATGGCGGCAGATATGACGGCGTTATCGGCGTACTGGGGGCTATCGAAGCGGTTCAGACGATGGTCGAGAAGGGCTTTCGGCCGGCAAGGAACATTGAGGTAGTCGCTTTCTGCGATGAAGAGGGCTGCAGGTTTAACAAAGGGTTATTCGGCGTCAGAGGAATGACGGGAAGGCTTGAAGAATGCGAGCTGGATCGAACCGATAAGAACGGAACGACCCGAAGGGAAGCGCTGCTTGAATTTGGCTGCGATCCTGCTGGGTTTGCCGGCTATACCTTCCAGGAAGGACGGATCGGCGCTTTTCTGGAGCTGCATATCGAGCAAGGTCCGGTGCTGGAGGCGCTGGGCGAGCCGATCGGGATCGTTAGCGGCATATCCGGTCCGGTCTGGTGGACGGTTGAAATGACCGGCTTCGCAGGGCATGCGGGCTCCGTGCCGATGCCAATGCGTCAGGATGCGCTGGTCGGCTGCGCGAAGGTCATTGTAGGACTGAATGAATTGGCGCGTCAGGTGCCCGGCGTGCCAACAGTCGGGACGGTCGGCTCGCTGTCGGTATTTCCGGATTCCCGGAACATTATTCCCGAGAGGGTGAGCTTTACGGTCGACTTCCGGGATATCGATCTCACTCGCAGAAACGGTCTGGAGGAGCAGCTTCTTTCTCTTATTGACTCTGTTTGCTTGGAGCATGGCTTGACGTATACCATACGCGAGGATACGAAGAGCGATCCGCGCTATTGCGCGCCAGAGATAAGATCGCTTATGCAGGAGCAGGCAGCGGAGATGGGACTCGCGCCGCCCGAGCTGATGAGCGGCCCCTTTCACGATTCGTTAACGATGTCCTACGTGTGCGATTACGGTATGATTTTTGTCCGCTGCAAGGAAGGAATCAGCCACAATCCGAAAGAGTATTCGTCTCCGGAGGATATTGAGCTTGGAGCGGAGCTGCTCTACAGGACGGCAAGAAAAATGAGCGAATAGAAAGGGGGGATGACAGATGACCAAAGTAAAGATCGGATTGATTCAAGCGTCAAACGATTTGCATGGCGATGAGCCGGTTGATGCCCACAAGCGCTTGGCGATTGAGAAGCACATCGGACTTGTGCGCCAGGCGGCGGCCAAGGGAGCTCAGATCATTTCCTTGCAGGAAATATTTTATGGGCCGTACTTCTGCTCGGAGCAGCAGATGAAGTGGTACGCAGCGTCGGAGGAAATTCCGGACGGGCCGACAACGAGGCTGTTTCAAGAGCTGGCAAAGGAGCTTGGCGTTGTCATCATTCTGCCCATCTATGAGCGGGAGGGGATCGCCACCTATTATAATACGGCAGCTGTCATTGATGCGGACGGCGCGTATCTCGGGAAATACCGCAAGCATCATATTCCGCATGTAGCGGCTGGCGGCGGCTCCTGCGGCTTTTGGGAGAAGTATTATTTTAAACCGGGTAATTTGGGTTATCCCGTCTTCGATACAGCCTTTGCCAAGGTCGGCGTATACATTTGCTATGACCGGCACTTTCCGGAAGGCGCGCGTGCGCTTGGGTTAAACGGAGCGGAGATTGTGTTTAACCCTTCCGCAACGGTTGCCGGCACGTCGGAATATTTGTGGAAGCTGGAGCAGCCGGCGCATGCGGTGGCAAACGGTTATTATGTAGCGGCAATCAACCGGGTAGGCATAGAAGCCCCTTGGAATATGGGCGAGTTTTACGGTCAATCGTATTTGGTCGATCCTCGCGGGTCAATTGTTGCTATGGGCAGCAGAGACCAGGACGAGGTCATCATCGGCGAAATGGATAAGGAGCTTATTCGCGAGGTCAGAAACGTATGGCAGTTTTACCGTGACCGCAGGCCGGAAACGTATGACAATATCGTAAGTTTATGAGGAGGGGATTGACATGAGCATGACGGTCAATGCGGCGTTTATCCCCGTCGATTCGCTAAGGCGGAATTTTGCCGAGGTGAAGGCGGGGATGCGGCCGAAGGAAGCTGTGGAGGAATCGAACCGCTGTCTGTATTGCTATGATGCTCCTTGTATTAAGGCGTGCCCGACCGGCATCAACATCCCTTCTTTCATTAAAAAAATTGCTTCCGGCAATATGAAAGGGTCGGCGCGCGCCATTATGGATGCGAATCCGGTAGGCGCTTCCTGCTCACGGGTTTGCCCGACAGAAGAGCTTTGCGAGGGAGCATGTGTGCTGAATCATTCGTCTAAGCCGATAATGATCGGGGATCTGCAGCGCTATGCGACAGATTGGGCGATCAAGAACGAGCAAAACTTGTTCTCGGCCGGTCAAAGCAACGGCAAGTCTGCCGCGATTATAGGCGGCGGTCCGGCGGGACTGTCCGCGGCGCGCGAGCTTGCGAGATTCGGCTTCGCCGTCACGATATTCGAAGCGAAGGAGCAGGCGGGCGGCCTTGACACGTACGGCATTGTTTCGTTTCGCTTGCCGCAGAGCATATCGCTTTGGGAAGTCGAGCAGGTAAAGCAGCTGGGTGTCGATATTCGGACAAATACAAAGGTTGGCACCGATGTCAGTGTGGATGATTTGCTTGGGCAGTATGATGCGATTGTGCTGGCGGCCGGCATGTCCAAGGTGCCTGATCTCGGCATTGAGGGCGAACAGCTTACAGGCGTATACGATGCAATCGATTTTGTGGAAGCGACTAAAACGGAGCTTACGACTGATTTTATCGGCAAACGGGTAGCCGTCATCGGGGCCGGCAATACGGCGGTTGACGCCGCAACCTGTTCGGTGAGATTGGGAGCGGCAAACGTGAAGATGGTTTATCGCCGGACGAGCGAGGAAATGACCGCATATGATTTTGAATTCGAATTCGCAAAGCAGGACGGCGTGGAGTTTGTGTGGCTGAGCGCTCCAAGCCGGATTATCGGAGATGAAGGCGGAAACGTCAAGGCGCTCGAATGCATGAAGATGAAGCTGGAAGCAGCTGCTGATGGAGGCAGAAAAAGACCGGTTCCCGTAGAAGGCTCCGCATTTCTGCTGGAGGTTGACGCCGTCATTAAGGCGATTGGGCAGACGCGGCATTTGCCGCTAATCGAGCAGCTTGGTTTGGAGCATAAACGCGGTATCGTAAAGGTGGATACTAAAACGTATCAAACGTCCAATCCCCGCGTTTATGCGGCAGGCGACGTTGTTTTCGGCGGGGGCCAAGGCGAAGCGATGGTGGTAGCCGCAGCGCAGCAGGGCAAGCTGGCCGCATACTCGATTTACAATACGCTTATTGCAGGGAGGGAAGTTTATGGCTGATTTACGTATTCAGTTGGCAGGCATTTCTTCGCCCAATCCATTCTGGCTCGCTTCGGCGCCGCCAACGAATACCGGGTATCAGGTGCAGCGCGCTTTCGAAGCGGGCTGGGGCGGAGCCGTATGGAAGACGCTTGGCGATCCGATCATCAATACCTCGTCCCGTTTTGCCGCGGTTCATTTCAATGGCCAGCGCGTAGCGGGCTTCAATAACATAGAGCTGATTACGGACCGGCCGCTCGAGGTCAATCTGAAGGAAATCTATGAAACGAAAAAAAGGTTTCCGGATCATGCGCTCGTCGTATCGTTGATGGTGGAGCCAAAGCGCGATAAATGGCATGAAATTGTAAAAAGAGTCGAGGATGTCGGCGTTGACGGACTGGAGCTGAACTTCGGCTGTCCGCACGGCATGGCTGAACGGGGAATGGGCGCCGCTTCCGGACAGCAGCCGGATCTGGTTGAAATGCAGACGATGTGGGTCAAAGAGGCCGCAAAAACTCCGGTTATCGTCAAGCTTACGCCGAATATTACCGACATTACGGCTACGGCCAAAGCGGCCGTTCGAGGGGGAGCAGATGCGATATCGCTGATCAACACGATAAACTCGCTTGCCGGTGTAGATATCGACACGTGGAATACGATTCCGCATGTTGGCGGCAAAGGGGCGCATGGCGGCTATTGCGGTCCTGCGGTTAAGCCGATCGCGCTTAACATGGTTGCGGAATGCGCCCGCAATCCATTAGTCGGCGTTCCCATCTCAGGCATCGGAGGCGTATCGAACTGGCGGGATGCGGTTGAATTTCTGCTGATGGGCTCGACAGGCGTACAGGTGTGCACGGCAGCGATGCATCACGGCTTCAGCATCGTAGAGGACATGATCGACGGCTTGAACAATTACTTGGATGATAAGGGTCTGAAATCCGTCAATGAACTGATCGGCAAATCAGTAGAGCGCTATTCGGATTGGGGAGATCTCGACCTGAATTATGCGGTAGTCGCGCGAATTGAGCAGGATAACTGCATCGTATGCAATAAATGCCATATTGCTTGCGAGGATACGTCGCACCAGTGCATCGAGCGGCATACGGACGATAACGGCACAGCATATCTCAAAGTTCGCGAGGAGGATTGCGTAGGCTGCAACCTCTGCTCGATCGTTTGTCCGGTGGAAGGCGCGATTTCGATGATCGAGGTTCCGTCGTCGGAGCTGCCGCTCAGCTGGAATCAGCGGCAAGCGGCGATTGGAGCGATAGGGAAAGGCAAGGAATCGGACGGTACCGATAAGAAGGAGGCGGTGTAGGATGACGGCCAAGCTAATTAAAAACGGTACGATCGTAACGGCAGCCGATACGTATGCAGCTGATGTGCTGATTAAAGAGGGCGTGATCGCCAAAATCGGCTTTGACTTAGAGGCGGAAGCGGATGAAGTGATCGATGCTTCAGGCAAATACGTGTTTCCCGGCGGCATTGATCCGCATACCCATCTCGAAATGCCGTTCGGCGGTACGGTTACGGCCGACGATTTCGCAACCGGCACAACGGCGGCGGCATTCGGAGGAACGACGACGATCGTCGATTTTTGCCTGACGACGAAGGGGAAGCCGCTCAGCGAGTCCATTGCGGCGTGGCATAACAAAGCGAATGGAAAAGCCGTTATCGATTACGGCTTTCATCTCATGATCGGTGAAATTAACGATGAGGTGCTGGCTGAGCTTCCGTCGATTGTCATGGAAGAGGGCATTACATCCTTGAAGGTATTCATGGCTTACAAAAACGTGTTTCAAGCCGATGATGGCACGCTATTCCGCACGATGCTTGCTGCCAAGGAGCTTGGGGCGATGGTGATGGTGCATGCCGAAAATGGCGACGTCATCGAATATCTCATTAAGAAGGCTTTGGATGAAGGTAACACCGAGCCGATCTATCATGCGCTGACGAGACCTTCGATTATTGAAGGGGAAGCGACAGGACGCGCGGCTAAGCTGGCTGCGCTTGCCGGGGCAAGGCTGTATGTTGTTCATGTAACGTGCGCAGAGGCTGTGCTGCAAATCGCAGAGGCGCGAATGCAAGGCGTGGATATTTGGGGCGAGACCTGCCCGCAATATTTGGTGCTGGATCAGTCGTATTTGGAGAAGCCGGATTTTGAAGGGGCCAAATACGTATGGTCGCCGCCGCTTCGCGAAACGTTCCATCAGGAGATGCTGTGGAATGCGCTGAGGAACGGTCAATTGCAGACGCTGGGCTCGGATCACTGCTCTTTTAATTTTATCGGGCAAAAGGATCTCGGGCTCGGCGATTTCAGCAAGATTCCGAATGGCGGACCCGTCATTGAGGACCGTTTCTCGCTCTTTTATTCGGAAGGCGTTAACAAGGGGCGCATAACGCTTAATCAATTCGTGGATATCGTATCGACGCGCAATGCGAAGCTGTTTGGTCTCTTCCCGCGGAAGGGGACGATTGCGGTTGGCAGCGATGCGGATATCGTAATCTTCGATCCGCTAGCGCAGCGTACGCTCTCAGCGGAAACACATCATATGAACGTGGACTACAATCCGTTTGAAGGCATGCAGGTGACCGGCTTGCCGGTGAGCGTGCTGTCGCGCGGCGAGTTTGTCATCCAAGACCGGCAATTTGTTGGTGCGCTTGGAGCGGGACGATACTTGAAGCGGGCGCCATATACTTCGGTAAGCGCAGCGGCGCCCGCATCGTTGGAAAAGGTCGAGCAATAGTGCCGAAGGAGGAGTAGGACATGTCCGCTTATGAGCAATTTGCAGAAGAGAAAAATAAAATTGATGCCTATATGAAGCAGCAATACGTCATTACGGGCGTCCGCGAAGGCTTAAGCGGCGATTGGCTGGAGCTAAAGCATCCCGGCGGCGATCAGGCCTCTCTGCTCGTAGAGACGGCGGATGCCCGGAAATATTTTGCCAATCTATTGATTAAACAGTCCCGTATTCCCTAAGCGATAGGGCCATGCACGTACTCATATGCGCGCAGCGCGAGCTCGATGGTTAACCTTTTGCCGGGCTCCATAAAATCATCTCCAAGCAGCGCAGCGAGCTTATCGAGCCTGTGATAGAGCGTCTGCCTTGCGATGAATAACGCCTTGGCCGTTTCCTGCTTAGAGCCGGACAGCTTCAAATACAAATTTAAAGTTTGCAGCAGATGGCCGTTCTTCTCCTGGTCGCTGGCGACGACGGGCCCGATATAGTCCTCCATTAAAGCAGGGAGGGCATCCGCCTTTTTAAGTGTGTAAATGATTTTGTGCAGATGCAAATCGCTATAGAACGGCGATGGCAGCGACCCGATATCCTTTTGAATCGAAATCGTTTCCTTGGCGGTCTCATAGCTTTCCTGCACATTCGTTAATTGCGTCATATAGCTGCCGATGCCAATATGCGACGAGAAGAAGGCCGGCTCCTGAAGCTGTTCCGTTTTTTGCAGGCGGTTAATTGCCCGCAGCAGACGTTCCTTGTATTTAACGGCGCCAAGCTGGTCAAGCACGATGAATACGATTTGGCCGTGCAGAAGCAGCGGCAGGAGCAGGAAGCCTTCTCCTTCAAAAATTGCGCGGGCAACCATGTTTTTCTGAATGAGCAGAGCGCCGTCTTCCTTGTCGGTCAACTGCTCCGCGTTATTGTCAAATTCAAAGAGGCAGACGGTTACGCCCGTCAGCTTGGCGCTCGGCTTAAGCGAGCGGAAGTAGTCGCGGATCTCATTAGCCGAATGTTTGCCGCTAAGCCAATCCACCGACCACAGATCCTCCTTATGACGGCGCCGCTCCTCCATGTACTTGGTCCGCATCATTTCCTGGGCAATGGCAGTTGCAGCGCGATCCAGTGCTAATATTTGAAATTCACTTAGTTCTTGCTTGCCTTGCAGCAGCAAATCGGCGAATAAATGATCGAGCGCCAGTATCGGACGATGAGCGATTAGGGGCTTCTGCTGCGGCTCGGCGAACATTTTGCCATAAATCCATTGCTCATAAAAGCTGTCGGCCTTGGCCTTTGGCACATGAGGGATGAAATGCGCCTCTGCCCCTAATGGAAAGAAAGCGACCTGAGCGCCGGTCGTTTGATGCAGAAGCCGCAGCAGAGACATCATTCCTTTGCCGGAGAGCAGCAGTTGATTGAGTGCGGTAGACAAGGTCTCCAGCTCAGATACCATGCGATGATGCTGATGAATGAAGTAGGCGTGAAGATCCTGGGTGATGTCGATATAGCGGACCTCTTCGTGGAAAAAAATGAGGGGGAAGTTCTCGCGCACGGCGAGTTCCTTCATTTTATCGAACGGCTGCTTGGCGTAGAGGCCAAGCTCAATGCATAGACCCGACGCGCCGCTGTCGATAAGCTGCTGCAGAAACGATAAGCTAAGCGCTTCGTCGTCATGCCACCCGATACCGGTGCACAGAATAAGCTCATGGCCGTTTAAGAGATGACCGACTTGGGTTACTTCCATGATATGAACCCATTTTACAGTGCGGTTCAGCGCTTCCTCGCTGGCGATGGCTTCCGCTTTATGAAACAGAGGACGCTTCAAAATTTCTTTTACCGTAAGCTGCAGCACCGTCTTTACCATAGGCAGTCACCGTCCATATCGGATTTGTAACGCTTTTTTTACGATTATACAAGATGTCCGATTCATTGTGTGGAATATTTGTATGATCGGGAGCTGATGGAAATGGTCATTGAACCAATTACATTGCAGGAAAAGCAATTAGGAGGCGGATTGTGATGGAGATAGGTGTTCCCAAAGAGCTGAAGAATCAAGAAAATCGTATCGCCATTACTCCGGGCGGCGCTCATGAGCTAATTCGTAACGGGCATCAGGTATTTGTAGAAAGCGGGGCGGGGATTGGCTCCGGAATAACAGATGCGGAGTTTCAAGCAGCCGGGGCTGTTATCGTACCCTATCCGGAGGATGCGTGGAGCAGGCAGCTTGTGCTAAAGGTGAAGGAACCTCTGAAAGAGGAATTCCGGTATTTTCACGAAAAGCTGTTATTGTTTACTTATCTGCATCTGGCTGCTGAGCCGGAGCTGACGGAGGCGCTCATCCGCAATAAGGTGACAGCAATTGCCTACGAAACGGTCCAGCTAGCTAGCGGCCAGCTGCCGCTATTGACGCCTATGAGCGATATTGCAGGACGCATGGCGGCGCAGATTGGAGCTCAATTTCTGGAGAAGACGCATGGCGGACAAGGAATATTGCTTGGCGGCGTTCCAGGTGTCAGAAAGGGCAAGGTTACGATTATAGGCGGGGGTGTTGTCGGAACTGGCGCCGCTCTGATTGCCGCCGGGTTAGGCGCAGACGTGACGATTATGGATACCGATGCCAATCGTCTTCGTTACTTAGACGAACGCTTTGCCGGTCGGGTCCATACGCTCGCATCATCATCGAATCAAGTGCATGATGCGGTAGCTGTATCCGACTTGGTTATCGGCGCGGTGCTTATTCCGGGAGCGCGAGCGCCAAAGCTGGTGCAGGAAGCTGCCGTGAGCGCCATGCGCAGCGGGTCGGTCATCGTGGATGTGGCTATCGATCAAGGCGGCATATTCGAGACCGTTGACCGAATTACGACGCATGCTTCACCTGTCTATGAGAAACACGGCGTGCTTCATTACGCGGTTGCTAATATGCCTGGAGCCGTGCCGCAAACCGCAACGGCAGCTTTAACGAATGCAACCTTGCCTTATGTGCTCTCGCTTGCAAATACTGGATTGATGGCGGCGCTGTTTAACAATGATGCTTTAAGCAAAGGGGTAAATACGATGGCGGGCTATGTCACATACGAGGCTGTCGCCAAAGCACATGGACTGGTCTACAAAAAGCTGAATGAATGCCTGCAGTCGATATCGGCATGATGAACAAGAAGGAATCTTATCCAATTAGATGAAAATGCCCCTGCGGCCCGCTGTGATTCAGCGCGTGCAGAGGCATTTTTTATTAAAGCACAGCATTCCTTTTCTTAAGCATTAGGAAGAGGATGAGCGAGGTGACTGAGCAGAGCAGCGCGCAGCTCCCTATGAAAATATATCCGCCCTGCAGCCCGGCGATGAGACTGGCTTCTTCATGCCCGCCATAGGCAAACAGCTGCTTCGTCCATTCCGTAATGGCGCCTATTGCCAGGTTGCCGATTACACCGGCAATGCCCATTAAGGTAACGGTAAAGGTGATGGCCGTATCGGCGTTGTTCATGTAACGCCTCGCAAGCAAGGCCATTACAGTCGGATAGATGGGTGCGATGCCGACGCCTGCCAGCGCAAATAGAAAGGCGCCCGGCTCGCCTATAATAATCGCGGCAATTGAGCATATACCGGAGAATGCCGATAACAGAATGAGAGACTTGGTATAGCCGATCTTGTCGGTGATTGGCCCGAGAACCAGCCGGGCAAGCATAAAGCAAAAGAAAAACGCGGATAGCATTTTGGCCGATGCGTCGCCGCTCCAGCCATACGCCTTCTCCAAAAAGTTTACGAGCCAGCCGCCGATGGCGAGCTCCGATATGACGCCGAATGACAGCACCGCTACGATAACCCAAGCGATCTTATCCCGCGCATATTCCTTTAGCGATATCCGTTCCTCATGCTTGTCTTCATCACTCGTATACCTGGCGAACAGTCCGGGCAGCAGCGGCAGAATGGAAAGCGCGAGCATGAGCATATACATCCCGCGCCAGCCAAGCGCGGAGCCAAATAACGGAACACCCATCAAAGACGCAGCGATAATTGGCGCGAAGGTCGAGCTGAGCCCGTAAAAAAAATGCGCGAGATTCATCATGGTACCCGTGTTTTTGATAAAGATCCGGGCAGCTAGTATGGCGAGAGCGATTTCCAGTATCCCGTTGCCTACGTACATCAGGAAGTAGGCGGAGGAGAGAGAGGTGTAATTGGCAGCAAAATACATACAAACACCCGATATGACCATGGAGCCGAACGCTAGCGCGAGCGTCAGCTTCATGCCTGCTTTACGGGCTAGCCAGCCGGTAAAGCTGCATGCCAGCAAATACCCAAGGGAGTTAAAGGCAAGCAAAATACCAACCTGCAGCTCATCGAGCGCAAGATCAGCCTGCATCCTGGGGAGCGCAGGTCCCTTTATATTTTCCGAAAAGCCAAAGATGAGAAAGCCTCCAAATACGACGATAAGCAGCAGTATGTAGTTTTTGGATAAAGTGGCAGTTAGACGAGACAAGGTTTGTTGACCTCCACAAATATACTTATAATAGTAGCAGCTGCTAGTGAACGGAGCTTGAACCGCTCTTAACTTTAACTCGAATTCCAGCGCTGCGCAAGGCGCGATGAAAGCTGTAACTGCTGTACTATGCGCGGCGCCGATACGAATGGTAATATAAATGATAGAATTACAGGCTGATAGACTTGATTATCGATGAGCCGGGAAGGGATGTTTGGAACGAATGAAGCTATTTCATACCGCGGACTGGCATTTGGGCAAGCTTGTTCAAGGCGTTTATATGACGGAAGACCAGCGCTACGTGCTGCAGCAGCTGCTGCAAGCGATAGAAGCGGAGCGGCCGGATGCCGTGATTATAGCAGGAGATCTCTATGATCGCGCTGTTCCGCCGACCGAAGCGGTTGAGCTGCTCGACGAGGTTCTAGCACGTATCGTAATCGATTTGAATACACCGGTGCTTGCTATTTCGGGTAATCATGACAGCCCGGACCGGATTAATTTCGGCACAAAATTAATGGAAAGCCGCGGGCTTCATCTGGCCGGTCAGCTGAAGAAGGAGCTAAAGCCCGTCGTGCTCCGGGATGCGCATGGGGAGGTGCATTTTCATCTCGTGCCCTACGCTGATCCCGCGCAGGCTCGGTATTTGCTCGGCGATGACTCCATACGCACGCATGATGATGCTATGCGCGTAATAACTGCGAAGTTGGAGCTGATCATGGATCCAGCGGCTAGGCATGTGTTCATTGGGCATGCTTTCGTCACGGCGGCAGGAGAGCCCGGGCTAAATACGAGCGACTCCGAACGGCCATTGTCGGTTGGCGGCGCTGAGCACGTGAGCGCAGCCTATTTTGATAAATTCCATTACACAGCGCTCGGTCATTTGCATCAGGCGCATTTCGTTCGGGACAATACGATAAGATATGCCGGCTCGCCGCTAAAATATTCGATTTCAGAGGAAAACCATGCGAAGGGCTATTTCGTTATTGAGCTTGATGAGGCTGGCGGCGCGGCGGTAGAGAAACGCGAGCTGCAGCCGCTGCGGAACATGCGCCGGGTAGCGGCTTCTATCGAGGAGCTGGAGAAGCATCCGGTTAACGAGGATTATGTGTTTGTCACGCTGCTTAACGATAATCCCGTTTTGTTTCCTATGGAGAAGGTACGGGCGGTTTATCCGAATGCACTTCATGTGGAGCGCCGGCCATCGCTCTCCGGCAGCTTGAGCGGGGAGGGCCAGTCCGCGGAAGCAGGCGGCAGTGCGGGAAGGCGGGAGGCTGATCCGATCGAGCTTTTTACAGCTTTTTATCAGGAGATTAAAGGACAACAGCTAACCGATGCGAAAAAACGGCTGTTTTCGGATACGTATGCGGAGCTGCTGCGTGAAGAAGGAGGCGCTGTATGAGGCCGATTAAGCTAACGATGACTGCTTTCGGTTCCTATCGCGATACCGAAACGATTGATTTTAGCCTGCTGGAGCATCGTAGATTGTTCGTAATATCGGGAAATACGGGAGCAGGCAAGACATCGATATTCGATGCGATTTGCTATGCTTTTTACGGGACGGCCAGCGGTGAGGACCGCTCTGATTCCCGTATGCTGCGCAGTCATTTTGCCGCTGAGGATACGCATACTTGCGTCATATTCGATTTTGCGGTAGGGCGAAGAAGCTATTTGGTTATCAGGCAAATGCCTCACCGCAAGGCAGGCAACAAAAGCGAGACGGGCGGCAAGGCAGAGCTGTACGAAACGACTAGCGGCGAAGCTATTCCAGCGGTGGACCGTTTTATTGTCTCCGATGTGAACGCCAAGCTCGAGCAAATTATCGGATTGACCAAGGAGCAATTTAGTCAGATCGTCATGCTGCCGCAGGGAGAATTTCGCAAGCTGCTGACCTCCGATACCGATAATAAGGAAGAGATATTGCGGCGAATATTCCGCACTGAGCTATATGAACGGCTGGAGAACCGTTTTCAGCAAAAAAATCGCGGTTTGCAGGACCAGCTTAAGGAAGCGAAGGCCACGGCGAATGCTTATATGAAGCAGGTGCAGGAGGCGCTCCCTGAGCGGGCGGACAGCGAGCTGTCCCGCACGTTCAAGCAGGAAGTATTTAATGCGGCCCAAGTGACTGAGGCGCTGGAGCTGGAGTTTGAATTTTACAGGCAGCTTGCGGAACAAGCGGAGGAGCAGAAAGAAGCGCTCTCGGTTCTGTTGGAGGAACAGGAGGCGCAGCTGCGACTAGGTATGGCGCTAAATAGCAAGCATGAGGAGCAGGAAAGGAAGCTTGCCCAGCAGGAGCAGCTTGATGGACAGAAGGCGGACTATGCGGCCTTGGAGCAGCGCCTTGCGCTTGCGGAGAAGGCTCGGCATCTGACACCTTATATGGAGCTCGCTGAGCGGACAAGCGCCGACGAAACCGCAAAGCGGAACCAGCTTGCCGTAAGGCGCGATGAACTTGAGATTGCCCAGCGTGAGCATGCGCTTGCTGCTGAACGATATACGGCAGAGGAGCAGCGCGAGGAGGAACGGCGCGAGACCGAGCGCGAGTTAAGCAGGCTGATGGAGATGGCTCCAGTCGTGAAGACGCTCGCTGGTCAGCAGAAAGAGATCGACAAGCTGGTGCAGGGAGAGAAGGACTGCACGGCTAAGCTGCTGGCTTCGGATGCCGCGCTTACGCAGCTGCGCGAAACGAAGCAGACTGCCAATGTTCAAGTCAAGGAAATGGAGCTTCAAACGGCTGAATTAGCGGATAAGCTGGACAAGATGCGCCTTGTGGAGCAGCAGGGGAAGCAGCTGAAGCGGTTGGTAGATGTGGAGAAGGAAATGACGCGCTTTACCAAGCTTGAGGCTGAATTTGCTCAGTCGCTCGCCAAAGCGAAGGACGAGCATGACCGGCTTGAGGCTTCCTGGATCGAAGGACAAGCATCACTGCTAGCCGCTCATTTGCATGACGGCCTGCCTTGTCCAGTATGCGGCAGCGAGGAGCATCCTATTAAGGCGGTCATGAACGCGGAAGTACCTTCCCGGGAGCGGCTGCTGGAGACTAAGGCGCAGCTAAGCGCTGTGGAGCGTGAATGGCATGAAGCACGCGCCCAAGCAGCGGCTGCAAAAGCGACTCGTGAAGACGGGGAGCGGGAGCTGGCTGAATTTGGCTTGCAGGCTGTGAGGCTGGAGGAGCAAAGAGCGCAGCTGCAGCAGCAATGGCGCATACTTAAAGAAGAAACGGATAATCTTCTGCATAAGTCGAAGCAGCTTCCGGAGCTCAAGCAGCTGATCGAGCAGCAGGAGCAGCTGCTTGAGAAGCAGCTGCTTGTGAAGGAACAGCTGCAGCAAGAGCAGCAGCGGTTAATCATTGAGCGGACTTCGCAGCAATCGGCGCTGCAGAAGGAGCTGGACCGCATTCCGGAGACGCTTCGTTCGCCGGAGCTGCTGACAGCAAGGCTTAATGAGCAGCAAGCAGCCTCTGACAGGCTGGCTGCAGCTTGGAAGTCCGTTCAGGAACAGCTTCAAAGGAGGACTGCAAAGCTGGCCGAGCAGAAGGCCTATGTGGATCAAGCGGAGAGTCAGCTTGCGGAGGCGGAAAACAATAAGCAGCTTGCAGCGCAGCGGCTGCAGGCGGAGCTTCTGAAAGCAGGCTTTGAAACGGTTCAGAAATATCGTGATGCAGCACTGTCAGAAACCGCAAGTGATCTTCTTAAGCAGGACATTACTGCCTATCGCTCGGCGGTTACGCTGTTAATGCAGCAGCTAGCAGAGCTTCAAACCGAGCTTGCCGGCAGGCCGAGAGCCGATCTTGCCCAGCTTCAGGAGCGGCTTGCTGCATTGAAGCAGCGGTTGGAGCAAATGATTAACGCCGCTCAAACGGCGCTGCGCACCGGTCAAGTGGCTCAGCGCTTGTCGGCCTCTATCGGAAAGGCAAACGAACAGGTGAAGGAGCTTGAAGCGAAGCTTGAGGAAGTCATGGACATCTTCCAAATGCTGAAGGGCGATAACGCACTTAAAATTTCGTTCGAGCGTTATATTCTTATCGAGTTTTTGGAGCAAATTTTGTTTGCGGCAAATGCGCGGCTGCGCGACTTGTCGAATGGCCAGTTTTCCTTGCAAAGAAGTGACCGCCTTGAGAATCGGGGGAAACAGAGCGGTCTCGGGCTCGATGTCTATGACGCTTATACGGGTCAAAACCGTGATGTGAAGTCGTTATCCGGCGGCGAGAAGTTTAATGCGTCTCTTTGTCTGGCGCTCGGAATGACGGATGTCATTCAGTCCCATTTGGGCGGAGTGACGATCGAAATGATGTTCATAGACGAAGGCTTTGGCTCGCTGGATGAGGAATCGCTGCAGAAGGCGATTACCGCGCTCGTTGATTTGCAGAAGGCCGGAAGAATGATCGGCGTGATATCCCATGTGCAGGAGCTGAAGGATGCATTCCCGGCTTGCCTTGAGGTTAATAAGACGAGGGAAGGCTTCAGCCGCACTCGAATTACAGTGAAGTAGGCGGAAGGAACAAAAAAAGTCTGCTTCAAGCACGCCATTTGAGGCCGAAGCAGACTTTCAACATTATGGTTTAAACGGCGACGTTAGAAGCAATGGCAGCTGCGCCTGCAAAAAACAATCCGATACCGCCTACAAAAGCGAGAACGTTCAGCACGATGCCGATAACGCTGAACAATTTGCGGCGTTTGCTGGAGAATGCGCCGATAATTGCCAATATAAGGCCGACAAGCGAGAGTAGACCTGCTCCGAAGATGCTGAAAACGGCCACCATAACAGAAACCAGCACTTCTTCTCCGAGCGCTTCGATAGATTCTTGAATTGCTGCTGTATCTGACGGGTCAGCTATGGTCAGGTCGGTATTTGCGATTTGATCAACGAATGAGGAGCCTGAGACGAAAGCAATTATAAGCAATACGGCTGATAGTAAGCCAATGATGAAGGATGCTATGCCTAGTCCAGATTGCTTCTTCGGACCTTCTTGAACGGCAAGCTCGTTTGAGAAGACCGGTCTAGCTGCATAAGGGTCATCAGGGGAAAGATTGTTGGCCTCATTTCTCGGTTCATTATCCATTTAGATCGTCTCCTTTACTAATTACGGTAAAATTATACACAATTTTGAAAGGAATGAAAACCACATGTTTCCAAAATATTTTGCAATTGGTGCCATAAACGCTGCGATTGCGATCGCGCTGGGTGCCTTCGGGGCACACGGTTTGGAGAAGCATTTGTCAGACCATTACATTGAAATTTTTGAAACGGGCGTTCGATATCATATGTACAGTGCCCTGGGACTTATGCTCATTGCCTTGTTCGCCAAGCAAATCGGAGCAAGTAAGCTGGCATTAAACGGAGGACGTCTTATAGTTGCGGGAATCGTGCTTTTTAGCGGCAGCCTCTATGTGCTCTCGCTTAGCGGCGTTAGCAAGCTGGGTATTATTACCCCTTTTGGCGGCGTGGCACTTCTTGCAGGCTGGACCTGTATTATCGTTGCAGCATTCAAAAAAGCATAATTATCAGGTTAAAAAATATGTCATAAATTGCGTTGGCGGCAGAATAAGTTGTAAAGTAACAAAAAAATAAATAACTTTAGTAAATATTTCTATACCGGAACTGATACATCGTTTATAATAAAATGAACACTCACTTGACTCGAAAAAGAGGAAGGACGTTTGTGCGTGACGAAACGGATGGATGGTTTTCCTGAAAGTAGCAAGAGACAGCCGCTCAAGCAATCTTTGAACGGATCGTTGTTCATCAGCGTTCTGCTAACAGCACTCGCATCGGTTTGGATCGTTGTATCTTTTTTATTGATTTCTAACTCGATGTACAAATGGACCGCCGCCGCAATAGCCGCATCGTTATTCGTAACCGCAATAATTGTTTATATAAAACGCAATGAGAATTTCAGCTTCCAAAACTACCACACAGCAATCGTTGAAACCTTGCTTCGCTCGGATGCCGTTCCGCTTGCTGTATTGGATAGAAGCGGGTTAGTGCTCGAGATAAACGAAGCGTCGAGCCGCATGCTTGGGTATCACCGCTCTGAGCTTATCGGAGCGCCGATATCACGAATGGTCGAGCCCGCCAGCCGCCAATCGCTGCATGAAACGTTTGAGCAGGCGCTGCTCGGAGAAACGAAGCAGATGAACATTAGCATTACGCATGGTTCCGGTTTCCCGCTTGAGCTTCAAGTCATTTGCTCTCCGATGATTCAAGATGATGAAGTCATCGGTACCTTATTAATAAGCCAGGATTTAAGCGATAGGAAACGGAATGTTGAACGGATCCGCTACATGGCTTATTACGACGATATGACCGGCTTGCCGAACAGGACATTGTTTCAAATGAAGCTGACCGAGACGCTGGCAAGAGCCAAGGAAGAAGAGCGTGTCGTCGGGATATGTTATTTGGATCTGGACCGCTTTAAGCTGGTTAACACATCCTTCGGACGTGAATCGGGCGATATTCTTCTAATGCAGGTCGCGGAGAGACTGAACCGAAACCTCTCCGACAATGATTTTGCAGCCCGTATGGAAGGTGATGAATTCGCCCTTTTGTTTTGCAACTTAGAATCGGATCATCATTTGCTTGAGCTTTCGAAGCAGATCCTCAAGTCGATTGAAGAGCCTTATGAGCTAAGCGGTTTCCCCTTACATATTACAGCAAGTATAGGCTCTGTCACGAATAAGAGCGAGCATGATGACAGTTATGCGCTGATCAAGAAAGCCGATATGGCGCTTGTAAAGGTAAAGGAAAGCGGAAAGAATGACTGCCTGCTTTATTCGGAGAGCTGGAGCAACTCATCGCTTGAGCGCCTTACGCTTCAACATGAGATGTACCGTGCCATTCAGCGGGGGGAGTTCATTCTACTTTATCAACCGCAATATGATTTGGGTTCAGGAAAGATGGTTGGCGTAGAGGCGCTTGTGAGATGGAATCACCCGCTCAAGGGAATGATTCCGCCAGGCAGCTTTATTCCATTGGCCGAGGAGAGCGGAATGATCGTTCAGATTGGCGATTGGGTTCTGGAAGAGGCATGCCGCCAAAACAAAGCATGGCAAAATGCGGGTCTTCCGTCAATTCCGGTATCCGTTAACTTATCCATTAGACAATTCGTCCAAAATGATTTAGCAAGCAAGGTATCCGCTGTACTCGAAAAAACAGGTTTGGATGCAAAATATTTGGATTTGGAAATTACGGAGTCGATGACGATGGATGTTAGCCATGTATCGCGCTGCTTGTTGGATCTAACGGAATTAGGCGTCAACATTAGCGTCGACGATTTCGGCACCGGCTATAGTTCATTCCATTATTTAAAAAATTTCCCGATCGATCGTTTGAAGATCGACCGTTCCTTTGTACGCGATATTCAGCAGGACCCGAGCGATGCAGAAATCGTTGCGGCCATAATTGCAATGGCGCATAATCTGAACATTCAGGTTATAGCAGAGGGTGTGGAGACAGAAGGGCAAATGGAGTTTTTACGGAAGCATAAATGCGATGAAATGCAGGGCTACTTCTGGAGTCCTCCCGTATCAAGTGAAAATATTAAACAGATGCTTTCCCCTGGTTACATATAAAAAACCGTTCTTTGGCTGTTTTGACAGCGAAAGAACGGTTTTTTACGTTACATCGTCATTAATAAGAAAAGTCCTCAATTTCGTTTAACCGGAACGTATATACTTGCTTCTCATCGACATGGTAAACCGTAATGAAATTTTCGGTTTCATCCACATTAATGATTCTGCAAGGTATGCTGAGCTTTATGCCTAGTCCTTTATTTACGATCAGCCGGATTAAGGTGTTGTTTTTCATAAGCGTTCTTATTTTTTCAAAATAGCATAAAGTTTCTAAGGACTCCTGTGCGGGCTTGGCGGCGTTTGCGGTCTGGCTGGATACGGGAACGGGATGAACGGAAGTTGCGCCGCTTCTTCGTTCATCGATTTGCTCTCCAAGCAAGATGCCGGACAGTATGCGAAAATCGACGAAATTAGAGTTGTTTAAATTGTGCAGTAAGTGCTCCAGCGCAGCTGCGTTGTTTTTCCCTTCAACAAGCACCTCAATATTGAAAACAAAAGATGATTGGTCTTGGGATGAGGGATGTTTTTTCATAGGACCTCCGAACTTGTAATATAGTACTAATATATCACTAAATCGGCCTTCCATGTAGTACTATAAATGCGCATTTAGCCAACACTGTAAAATTTTTTTTGCATATAATGATGTTGCAGGTGCAGTGCCTCTTATTACTAAAACGAAGGGGGTGGATCCTATATGATGCGGATGGTTCCTTTTACACTTGAGAATGGGGAAACCGTTCTAGGCGTTGAAGTGAAGCTGCCCAAAACAACTTTGCTCGCGATTATGACGGACAAAGGATACATTATGTGCGGTGCGCTTGATGTTTCACTACTTAATAGCAGGCTTAAGGACCGGGAGATATTGGCCGGTCGCGCAGTTGGAGTAAGAACGTTGGAGGAGCTGATGGAAGCCCCTTTGGAGTCTGTTACATTAACAGCGGAGACAAAGGGCGTCGTTGTAGGCATGAAGGGCTCGGAAGCGCTGCAGTTAATGCTCTAAAAGAACGGAAAAAGGCCCTAATCAGCTTAGCGGTCGGTGGTACTCAGCCGAGCGCATCTGATTAGGGCCTTAAATCAATCCATTATTCGAATAGCTGTCGCAGATTGACATCGTAAGGAGCTTGCACAATGCCCTTTTCGGTGATGATAGCTGTTACATATTCATTAGGCGTAACGTCAAAGGCCGGATTGTATACTTTAATGCCTTGCGGTGCGGTACGCTTGCCGAAACCTTCTGTAACCTCTTCCGCATTGCGTTCTTCGATCGGGATTTCCGCGCCGGTAGGCGTGTTCAAATCGATCGTTGACAGCGGACAGGCTACATAAAACGGAATGCCGTGCGCTTTTGCCAAAACAGCTACGCTGTATGTGCCTATTTTGTTAGCGACATCGCCGTTTGCGGAAACGCGGTCGGTACCGACGATAACCGCATCGACCCAGCCTTTGGCCATGATCATGCCGGCCATATTATCGCAAATAAGCGTTACATCGACGCCAGCCTGCTGCAATTCGAATGCGGTCAACCGGGCTCCTTGAAGGACAGGACGCGTTTCATCGGCATATACACGCAGCGTAATTCCGCGCTCCAGAGCTAAGTAGAACGGCGCGAGCGCCGTACCGTATTTGGCCGTGGCCAAGCCGCCGGCATTACAATGCGTAAGCACGCCCATGTCATCCTTAAACAGCGACAGTGCATGCTCGCCGATCAGTCTGTTCGTTTCTTCATCTTCGCTTTGAATTGCGATCGCTTCCGTCAGCAAAGCAGCCTTGCACTCTTCAATTGACATGCCCTGCTGGATGAAGGAAGCAGCGGCTGCTTTCATGCGGTCAAGCGCCCAGAACAAATTGACGGCAGTTGGCCTCGATGTAGCGAGGTATTCCGCTTGTTTGCCTACTTGAGTGAACCACTCTTCCGCTGTTTGCTCGTCTTGGCTGCCGAGCACTACCCCATAGGCAGCTGAAATCCCGATTGCCGGCGCTCCGCGGACCTTCAGATGGCGAATCGCTTCCCACACATCCTCTGCCGTCGTTAAAGGCAAGTATACGATTTCCTCGGGCAAAAGCCGTTGGTCGAGCAGATCAAGCCTGCCTTCGGTCCAAATAACCGATTGTAAGCCAGCATAATTAGTTGTCATGATGTCATTCCTTTCTGTCTTCAATCAATTACTAACAGCCGATAAGGCAGTATCGATGACTTCCTCGATGGAATTCGCCTTACGGTTATTGCGAATAAGCGATGTTCCAATAGCGAGCGCCAGGCGCTGCGCTCTTTCGCGGGCAGCCGCATCCGGAATGCGGTCAATGTCTACGACATGCGACAGGCCGACGATTCGGCGGACGATTTTGCAGCCTGCAAAACCGATAGCATCCTGCAGCAAGCGATTCATGTAATAATCCTGATAGCCCGGCGTTGAAGTAGCTATGCGGTCTATCCCATGCTCATTCCACAAAGCACGGAATTTCTGATCGAACAAGTTCCACACATCGCGCACAGTATCCGTTAAATAACGGCGGAAATCGCTGCGCTTGTCCGCATCCGGCGTCCAGTGCTCCTGGCCGGCAAAGTTAAGGAGCAGATTCGCGATAACAGCACCGATATCGAAGCCGATCGGCCCGTAAAAAGCAAATTCAGGATCTATGACCTTTGTGGATTCAGGCGTTACGAATACACTGCCTGTATGAAGATCTCCATGAAGCAGAGCTTGTGCATTCGTCAAAAATTTGTCGCGCAGTATCGCCACTTCGAGTTGAAGCCCGTTATCCTGCCATAGCGCTTCGGCAGCGTCACGGATGGCCGGATCGAAGCTGTTATTTGGAGAGTTCGTATAAGGATCGTCAAAAATAAGATCTTCTGTTATTTTGCACAGCTCGGGATTAATAAAAGCTTTTACGCGAAGCTTTTTATTTTGCTGATTCATTCCGAGATCGGAGGTGAAAAATAATGTGCGGGCAATAAATGTTGAAATATCGTCTGCAAATTTGGGATAGCGCGTACCGCCGATCAGTCCTTGCCGCATGATGATGTGATCGCTGAGATCCTCCATTACGGTCAGATAAAGGTCCGGATCATATTTATAAACGGCCGGAACGAGTCCAGGCGCGAGCTCGCCCTCCAAAATAAGCTTCTCGCTCTCGATCCGCGCACGGTCGAGCGTAAGCGGCCAAGACTCGCCTACAACTTTAGCATAAGGCAATGCTTGCTTCATAATCAGGCTCTTGCCGCTTGCAGAGTCTGTGATGTGGAAAACCAAGTTTAAGTTGCCGTCGCCGATTTCACGGCTGCTCAGGGTTGCTCCCTCCGGGAAGAACCCGTCAAGCGTAAGGGCTATTTGAATGGCTTCTTGTTCAGTTAAAGGATGATATGCAGACATGGCTGTCCACCTCCGGTTCATAGTATCGGGCAGCAATGCCCAGTATTCATCTCAACATAGTATAATGTATATTATTTCGCCTTGGAATACCCTCATTTGATATAATGTTATCAATTATAGACAAAATGGATGGAGGAAGCTTGATGACTAAAGAAAATGAACAGCAGCCAATCGCTTTGAAAGAGTGGGCGGTCAGCGTAAAAGCACTCGCAGAGGGACAGCAAATTATCATTATGCGCAAAGGCGGAATAATTGAAGAAACACGTGATTTTCAGCTTATAAGCCCAACCTTTTATTTAATGCCCGCTTATGAACATCAGAAAAAGCATCTTTTAAAAGAGCAGTATGAAAGTGAACTGGATGAGACGCTTGCAGATTGGTCGCCAAATATGGAGACGATTAAGCTTGAATCATACGCTGAGGTTGTCGAAGATATTGAAGTAACCGACCAGGAAACGCTGGACCGTCTGCGTGATTTGCATATATGGACAGATACGTTTGCCGAGGAAAGATTGCGCTGGAAGCGGACGAAGCCGCTTCATGTATTGGTTCTTCGAGTGTTCCGTTTAACGTCGCCGATAGAATTACCTATGCGTCCCGCTTATAACGGATGCAAATCTTGGGTAAGACTGGAAGATGAGTTTTCCGTTCCCGAAAAGACTCCCGTACTGGAAGAGGAAAAGTTTCAAATGGAAGTTCAGAAAATTAAGCAGGCTCTGGCATAGCCGAAATTTGCAAGTTCGAAAGGCTTATACAAGCCTAAGGCAGCAAATTCTCATTTCGCTGTGAAGTATAAGATGTGTAGAGAGCTCAAATTTACGCATTCTTATACTCAACAAAAGTACATATTCAGCGAAACAGAGACATCCTGCATTGATTTATAACAAAAACTATATTAAAATGATTATTGAGAATCAATGAGAATCACTCTATAATTATTTAGGCTAATCTATATAGATGTGATGAACGACTTAAACCAACCTTGGAGGGATCAGCATATTATGGCAACGCATTTTGTCATCGATGGCCTGAAAGCGGCAATTGAGGGAAAAGAGATTTTAAAAGGAATTAACCTTGAAATTAAAGGTGGAGAAATTCACGCGATCATGGGCCCGAACGGTACCGGTAAATCGACACTGGCATCCGCTTTGATGGGACATCCTAAATATGAAGTAACGGAAGGCACAGCAGTACTCGACGGCGAGGACATTCTAGAAATGGGCGTAGACGAGCGCGCGCTTGCTGGTTTGTTTCTGGCTATGCAATATCCAAGCGAGATTCCAGGCGTAACAAACTCCGACTTCTTGCGCAGCGCGCTTAACGCTCGCCGCGGCGAAGGCAACGAAATTTCCCTCATTAAGTTTATCCGTCAAATGGAGAGCAAGATGAAGGATCTTGAAATGAATCCTGAGTTTGCGCACCGTTATTTGAATGAAGGCTTCTCCGGCGGCGAGAAAAAACGTAATGAAATTTTGCAAATGATGCTGCTTGATCCAAAAATCGTTGTTTTGGACGAAATCGATTCGGGTCTCGACATCGATGCGCTCCGCATCGTATCGCAAGGCGTAAACGCTATGCGTTCCGAAGATCGCGGTTTCCTTATTATCACTCACTATCAACGTTTGCTTAACTACATCACTCCGGATTTCGTTCACGTTATGATGCAAGGCCGCATCGTTAAATCCGGCGGTCCTGAGCTTGCAGAGCGTTTGGAAAACGAAGGTTATGACTGGGTAAAAGAAGAACTTGGCATCGTAGATGAAACGGTCGGCCAGGCTTAAGCGGAGAAGGGGGCATAACGGATGAGTACACAACTATCGACGCAGGCCAACCGTCAAGCTGCTGAAGCGCTGGCACGCAGCAAAGGCGAACCGGACTGGCTCGTTGAATTGCGCGGAGAAGCGGCTGACCTTGCCGGAACACTCGGCTGGCCAAAGCCAGAGAAGGTTCGTATTGAACGGTGGAATCTGACTGCAGTAGGGAACTACGAGCAGCCGACAACGGTTGGAGCAATCGGCGATCTGCCAGCGGTCGTTCGCGAATTGGTTACAGAAGGAACGGAGAATTTGCTTGTACAACGTAATTCCGGCATCATTTGGAATCAGTTTTCAAGCGAATATGCAAGTAAAGGCGTAATTTTTACAGATATGGAGACAGCTTGCAAGCAGCATGGCGAGCTTGTCCAGAACTATTTGTTCAAAGCTGTAGCGAAGGACGAGGACAAGCTGACGGCCCTTCATGCAGCAATCTGGAACGGCGGAGTTTTCGTCTACGTTCCAAAAAATGTTGAAGTAGAGCTTCCGCTGCAAGCTATTTTCTACAATGATGATGCAGAAGCGACGTTTGCTCCGCATATCCTTATCGTTGCGGACAATAATAGCCGTGTGACATATGTGGATTGCGTCGTATCGGAACCGGGCGCAGGCAATGGTCCGTTCGTACATCCATCCATCGTTGAAGTATTCGTGAAGCCGGGCGCTCACGTGCGTTTCAGCTCTATACATCATATGGCTGAAACGGGCGTCGATATGTCGATCCGCCGCGCAATTATTGAAAACGACGGCCAAATGGAATGGATTATCGGCGATCTGAATGACGGAAATACGTTGTCCGACACGAAATCGATTCTGAAGGGATCGGGCTCCACATCGGATACGAAGGTTATCAGCGTAGGCAAAAACACGCAGCAAAACAGCTTGACAACACAAGCTGTGCATTTTGGCAAAAGCTCGGACAGCAACATGGTAACCCGTGCCGTAATGAAGGATTCAGCTTCGGCGATTATTAACGGTATTACAAAAATCGAACATGGCGCAACGAAAGCAAACGGCGTACAAACCGAAAAGGTGCTCATGCTGAGCCCTAAGGCGCGCGGCGACGCCAATCCGATTTTGCTTATAGATGAAGACGATGTAACTGCCGGTCATGCGGCAAGCGTAGGGCAAGTTAACCCGGAGCAGGTTTATTACCTGATGTCACGCGGTATATCTAAGCAGGACGCTGAACGTTTAATTATTTACGGCTTTTTGGCTCCGGTCGTATCGGAAATTCCGGTCGAGGCGGTACGCGGGCAGCTTCAGCGTTTGCTCGAAAGGAAGCTAGAGGGATGAACATAAATGCGATACGGGAGCAGTTCCCGATATTGCATCAAGATATAAACGGGCATCCGCTTGTTTATCTGGACAGCGCGGCATCTTCGCAGAAGCCGCGCTCCGTCATTGATGCGGTTAATCGGTACTATGAGCTGGATAACGCGAACGTTCATCGCGGTGTGCATACACTTGGTTCCAGGGCGACTGATGCCTATGAGGGAGCGCGCGAGAAGGTAGCGAAATTGCTAAATGCAGGTGCGCCGGAGCAAATTATATTTACGCGCGGCACAACGACGGCGCTCAATCTGGTTGCATCGAGTTATGCACGCTCGAATTGCGGAGAAGGCGACGAGATCGTCATCACGCCAATGGAGCATCACAGTAATTTGATCCCTTGGCAGCAAGCGGCAAAAGCGACAGGCGCAACCTTGAAATATATTCCGATGCAGCCGGACGGCACGATTTCTCTTGAAGATATTGAGAAGACGATTACGCCGCAAACGAAGGTGGTTTCTGTCACCTATGTCTCAAACGTTCTCGGTCTCATTAATCCCATCAAAGAAATTACGCAAATTGCTCACCGCAACGGCGCAATCATGGTTGTTGACGGCGCGCAAAGCACGCCGCATATGAAAATCGATCTGCAGGATTTGGACGTTGATTTTTATGCTTTTTCCGGTCATAAAATGTGTGGTCCTACAGGCATCGGCGCATTATACGGCAAGAAATCACTGCTTAACAAGATGGAGCCGATCGAGTATGGCGGCGAGATGATCGATTTTGTTGATCTTTATGAGTCCACGTGGAAAGAGATTCCTTATCGCTTCGAGGGCGGCACTCCTATTATTGCGGGCGCTGTTGGACTTGGGGCGGCGATTGACTTTTTGCAAGAAATCGGACTTGATGAAATTGATCGGCATGAGAGACAATTGGCAGCCTATGCATACGAGAAGCTGTCATCGCTTGATGGCATTACCTTGTACGGTCCAAAGCAAAATCGTGTTGGTCTCGTAACCTTCAATTTGGAGGACGTTCATCCGCATGATGTAGCAACCGTTCTTGATTCCAAAGGCATCGCGATCCGGGCAGGTCATCATTGCTGCCAGCCGCTTATGCGATGGCTGAATGTATCGGCAACGGCAAGAGCAAGCTTTTATTTGTATAATACTGAAGATGACATTGACCGCTTAGCCGATGCGTTACTACAAACAAAGGAGTTCTTCGGTCATGCAATTGGATGATTTATATCGCAGAGTCATTATGGATCATTATAAAAACCCGCGGAATCGCGGCACCATGAATGAAGAGTCGGTGACGATCAATCTTAATAATCCGACCTGTGGCGACCGTATTTCACTTCAGCTTCAAGTTGTTGAGGGCAAAGTTACCGATGCGAAATTCAGCGGTGAAGGCTGCTCAATCAGCATGAGCTCTGCATCGATGATGACAGAGGCGGTTAAAGGAAAAACATTTGATGAGGCGCTGGCTATGGCTGAGAAATTTTCAGCTTTAATGAAAGGCGATCCCGTCGAATTTGATGAATACGAGGAATTGGATGCACTTTCGGGCGTGAACAAATTTCCTGCAAGAATTAAATGTGCGACTCTAGCGTGGAACGCCTTGCGCAAAGGGATCGAGCAGCAGCAAGAATCACATTAAACCAGATTTATGAGGAGCGTGAATGACCATGGCTAAATCAATGCCGGAAATGGAAGATTATAAGTATGGTTTCCGTGACGAGCACAAAGCCGTTTTCGAATCAGGCAAAGGATTAACGGAAGAAGTCGTGCGTACGATTTCGGAAATTAAAAACGAGCCGCAGTGGATGCTTGATTTCCGCTTGAAGTCGCTTGAGCAGTTTTTCAAAATGCCAATGCCTAAATGGGGCGGCAATATGGATGAGCTTGATTTTGAGGATATCCAATATTATGTGCGTGCGTCCGACAAGCAAGGTAAGACGTGGGAAGAGGTTCCTTCCGAAATTAAAGAAACGTTCGACAAGCTGGGTATTCCAGAAGCTGAGCAAAAGTTTCTTGCCGGCGTATCGGCTCAATACGAGTCCGAGGTCGTTTACCACAGCATGCAGGAGGACCTGGAGAAGCAAGGCGTTATCTTTACGGATACCGATACAGCGCTTCGCGAGTACCCTGAGCTTATGAAAGAATATTTCGGGACCATTATCCCTCCTAACGACAATAAATTTGCAGCTTTGAACAGTGCGGTATGGTCGGGCGGAAGCTTCATCTATGTGCCTAAGGGCGTGAAATGCGAAGTTCCGCTGCAAGCCTATTTCCGTATCAACTCCGAGAACATGGGTCAATTCGAGCGTACGCTTATCATCGCTGACGAAGACAGCTCCGTTCACTATGTTGAAGGCTGTACGGCACCGGTATACAGCACAAACTCGCTGCACAGCGCGGTAGTTGAGATTTTGGCTAAGAAAAATGCGCGCGTTCGTTACACGACGATTCAAAACTGGGCACCGAACATTTACAACCTCGTTACAAAACGTGCGGTTGCGGATGAGAACGCAACGATGGAGTGGGTAGACGGAAACATCGGCTCCAAGCTGACGATGAAGTACCCGGCAGTCGTATTGCGCGGCCGCGGCGCGAAAGGTATGGTATTGTCGATTGCCGTTGCCGGTAAAGGCCAGCATCAGGATGCAGGCGCGAAAATGACACATCTAGCTCCTGACACTAGCTCGACGATCATTTCGAAGTCGATCAGTAAACACGGCGGTAAAGTAACGTACCGCGGACTTACATCCTTCGGACGTAACTCCGACGGCGCGAAATCGAACGTGAAATGTGATACGCTCATCCTCGATAATGAATCGACTTCGGATACGATTCCTTACAACGAGATTTTTAATGACAACATCACGCTTGAGCATGAAGCAACGGTATCCAAGGTTTCCGAGGATCAGTTGTTCTACCTGATGAGCCGTGGTCTTAGCGAAGCGGAAGCAACGCAAATGATCGTTATGGGCTTTATCGAACCGTTCACGAAAGAGCTGCCGATGGAATACGCGGTAGAGATGAACCGTTTGATCAAATTTGAGATGGAAGGCTCCATCGGTTAATACGAACAGCAGCAAGGCCTTGTATGCAGCGAGTAATATCGCTGCATACAAGGCCTTTTTTTTCACAGCCAGATCAGAAAAAATAACCCTCAGCAGCGATCGAGGATCGGTACGGAGGGTTCAGACTGGTGCTGGTTATAGATAGACATGCCGGATTTCGTAATCGCGCTCAATGGACATGTCGATGAATTGGGAGTCAATTTGGATGAGCGGACGGAAAAATTCGGTTGGATGCGTCATAATAATAATTCCAATCCCGCCATTTACAAGTTCGACCCGTTTGCCAATGAAATTAGGGATCATATGCTTGATAAACGTCTGAGTCGTGAAAGGATCAAGCTCCTTGAAGCTTAGACGGTATAATTCCTTCAATACAAACAGCAAGTCGCGTTTCTGCTGATAAACCCGCTCTGAGATCATCGCACTGTAAATATCCGCTACAGATATGATTTTGGAGAAAGGATGGATTTCATCGCCGGTAAGACCGTAAGGATATCCCGAACCGTTATTTCGTTCATGGTGCTGAAGCGCCCCAATTGCAATGAACGGATCATCGAATGAGTTTGAAATAATTTCATGCCCGTAAAGGGTATGCTTCTTAACTTCCTCGTATTCATCTTCGGTAAGCTTACCGGGCTTGTTTATGATACTCTCATGGATGCGGCATTTACCGATATCGTGGAGAAAACCGGCTTTGCCAATATGTACGGCTTCTTCACTGGAATATCCGACCCAGGTGGCGAGATAATAGGAGAGCATGCCTACCTGTACGGAATGCTGATAGGTGTACTCGTCATTTGTGTTGAGCAAAAGGAGCATCGATACGACATCGCGTTCCAGTTGTAGATTGTTCAACAAAGGCTGAATCATGGAAGTTACTTCTTCCTCGTCCACTTTTCCTTGATGAAGAGCTTTGGTAAACAATCCCTCGATGTTTTTGACAGCGTTTTCGTATATGGGCTGCACGGTAGGGAGCCATTTTGGATTTACTGTAGTTTCAAGCGTCGGGGCTTTATTATCTTCGTTAACTCGTTCGTCGATATCAACATAATCAATTTGATGCTGAAATAATCTTGATATTTCTTGGCTGTAGACGATTGTTCCTTTGGAGAGTACATGAAGCCCGAAATTGTTAAACGTATCATGGCTTAATCGGTCTCCGTTGATTAAATCTGAAACATGAACCCTCATCAAGACACCTCAATTGATTGTAGTCACTAATATAACTACAATAGTAGCAATGAATGATTGGATTGGCAATAAGAGGATATTAGAAAAGAGACTAATTACCTAATATTTTAGCATAAATCGATCTTGCTTTTGTTAATTGATCCGTATTTTGTATGATATCGTGACTATCGCTGAATAGGTCAAAGGTCAAGGTGAATTGAACGGGAAGTCTGGAATGATTGCATCGGTCGGCCTGAAACAGTGTGCGTTGCAGCACCTTCCAGCAGCCGGAGAGCAGAGCAGTTTGATTGCCGCTGCAGCTTGTACGAAGCTGACAACGTCTGCGATGGGTGAGATGACGCCAGCGCGCGGCACCCGGGAAGCAGCAGCTGCCCTTTCTTCCCAACCGGTGCGAAACGGATTTGTCCAGCATAGCGAGCTGGGCTAGAAGGGTCTGACGCTGACTGCCGGCTATCAGTTTTAAAATTCGGTTAACTGCTCGGTCGGGTTCCACGGCCCAAGTTGATGCCCTTTCCACTCCGAGCCGTCCTCCCAAATTTCTTTCTTCCATATGGGCACGATTTGTTTAAGCCGTTCGATGGCATATCTGCTTGCCTCGTAGCAGCGGTCCCGGTGCGGCGAGGATACCGCAATAACGACACTTGTCTCGGCAAGACCTACTACGCCAATCCGGTGGCTGATGGCACATAAGGCGCCTTGCCAGCGCTCGGCGATTTCATCACCAATTTGCCGCATTGTCGCAACAGCCATTGGCGCATAGGCTTCATATTCCAGCCTCACCGTACGCTGTCCATGCGTCCATTCGCGCGTTGTCCCGACGAAAGCGATCGCTGCCCCGTTCTCTGGTACGATTACCTTTGCAAGCACATCATCTGAACAAATGACATCGGAAGTAACGATATAGCGCTCGAAAGGCTCTTTGACTGGCTGAGCCTGCTCCTCTCCGCCTGATACAGGAGGAAGCAGAGCAAGCTCATCTGAAGCGTGCAAAATCGCATCATCGGCCGCATAAGCATGGTTGCGAGCGATGAATGATATTTGGATTAACGATTGATGCTCCGGATATTCGGCTGAAATAACTGCTTTTAGCTCGGAAACGCTCATTTGTCCGGTATCGGCTCGAAGATTTATGGAAGAAACACCCAGACGTTCGGGCAATCCGGCAAAAAGTTTAATAGACCAATTACATGTCATGGTATAAAACCTCTCATCATTTAGGCTTAAAGCTGTTTATAGAATATCATAAATCGCAAAAAAATGTTATGCTGATACATAGACAGAAGGGAGTGGGACTCATGCCGACGTTGATGGATCGTTTTGGTCGGGTACACGATTACTTGCGAATCTCAGTAACGGATCGTTGTAATTTACGATGCTTGTACTGCATGCCTGAAGAAGGAATGGAGTTCACAGAATCTGAAAATTTATTATCCTATGATCAAATCGTGGAGGTTGTTGAAGCGGGTGCTGCGCTTGGCATTACGAAGCTGCGCATTACGGGCGGCGAGCCGCTGATACGTCCAAACTTAGACGGTTTAATTAGCCGATTATCTGCCATTCCTGGCATTCGAGATATAGCATTAACGACAAACGGTATTTTTCTGGCCAAGCAAGCCGAGGCGCTTCGTGCAGCTGGATTGAACCGCGTTAATATCAGCTTAGATACGTTAGATTCCGCCAGATTCCGTTTTATCGCGCGGCGCGGCGAATTAAAGCGGGTGATGGAAGGGATCGAGGCGGCTGCGGCCGTAGGTTTCGATCCGATTAAGCTGAATTGCGTGCTGCTGAAGGAAGTTAATGAAGACGAAATTGCCGCCTTTCTTAAGCTGGCTTACGAGCAGCCGATGCATGTCAGGTTTATTGAATATATGCCGATCGGTCATGCCGATGAAAACTGGAAAAAGCATTATTTACCGCTCTCGCGAGTATTGGAGGTGGCAGAGCAAGAGGGTTACGATATTGCCCGCGGCCCTAACGTACACGGTAACGGCCCTTCCGACGACTGGCAAATGAAGGGCGGACGCGGCTCCTTCGGGCTTATTCACCCGATTAGCGACCACTTCTGCAGCAATTGCAACAGGCTGCGCTTAACCGCGGATGGCTCGATTAAGCCTTGCCTATATTGGGTGGATGAATTGAATGTTAAGGATGCCTTCGGCCATCCGGAAGAAATGCAGCGCTTGCTGCTAAAAGCGATGGATATTAAGCCGGAAAATCATGAAATGGCGGCAAAGCTGGCGGATGGTGCGCAATCTCACGTGCCTACGGAGCGGCGCATGTCGCAAATTGGGGGTTAACGATTACCTATGCAAGAAATTAAGATAGAGCATTTTGAGCTGGGCTTGTCCGTGACAAGTCCAGCCGAGATGGCGAAGCTGGCTGGATCCAGCTTCCCTATAGACGATAGAGTGCCTGAGACGGCAGGAGAGGCATTTGATTGGCATAACTGGTATTCGGCATGGCTTCAGCATGTCGGCAAGACAGAGGCGGCCATAACGCCCTCATACCTGATCGTAGAGGCAGCGGATACTTTCGAGGCCTCTATTCCATGGGAGCAACTTGAGCAGGCAGCCGTATTGTACCAGCTTAATGGCGAGCCCTTATCGAAAACGGGGCCGATTCGCCTCTATGTGCCTAACGGAAGCAGCAAATGCTTAAACGTAAAGAGCATCGTCAAGCTAAAGATTGGGTACAATGCAGCTAGTGAGCAAGAAGAGGCGACATATGGGTTTAAGAATACATTTTCTGCTGATGATTTGCGTAAGAACAAATAGAGTGTTTATTCGGCGCTGAGAAGAAGCAATGAGGAGGCGTGCATGAATTTGACTGACACCTTTCGTACACGAGTAGTGCTCCTTCATAGCAACGATATACATAGTCGTCTGGAGCATGCCGCTAAAATAGCCTCTTTCATCGCAGAGGAGCGGCGGACCTACGGCAGCGATCTTGTGCTTGCCGTAGACTGTGGCGATCATATGGATCGGATGCGGGTAGAAACGGAAGGCAGCGACGGAATCGTAAATGTAGAACTATTGAATGATGCAGGCTATGAAGTCATTACGCTCGGCAATAATGAAGGACTTACTTATTCCTTTCGAACGATAGCGGATGCATACGTTAATCGCGCAAATTTCGCGGTTGTGTGCGCCAATATGCATGATTCCGCAACAGGGGAGCTGCCCGAGTGGATGCTCCCAAGCACTATTATTGATAAAAATGGACTGCGGATCGGGATCATCGGCGTTACGGCGGCCTTCTCGGAATTTTATTCGCTGCTTGGCTGGCGGGTTACGGATCCCTTTGAAGCGGTACAAGCGCAGGCAGCTCAGCTGCGAGATTATGTCGATGTATTGATCGTCATGTCGCACCTTGGCCTATCTTCGGATCGTCTGATGGCCGAGAAGCTGGAGGGTATCGATCTCATCCTGGGGGCGCACACCCATCATTTGCTGGAGGAGCCGATTGTTATCGGCAGCACGACAATTTGCGCAGCCGGAAAATTCGGCGAGTACATCGGGCGTGTAGAGATCGGGATTGATCCGATTTCTGCACGCCCTGTGTTCCGCGCTGTTTGCGTCCCTACGGCCGCAATGGCGGAGCATCCTGGGGCTGCCGCCATAATCGACAGCTATCGCGAGGCGGGACAGCGGCGTCTGAGCCGGATCATCGCCCGGCTCGCTGCGCCGCTGCCCGCCAGAGCCGAGCGGGAATCGCCGCTGGGCAACCTGCTGGCCGCTGGCCTGCGCCGCTGGACCGATGCTGAGATCGGCATCGTCAACACGGGTCAGCTGCTCGGCGGCCTCCCGCAGGGAAACGTGACAGCCGGCGAATTGCACGCCCTCTGTCCGTCGCCGATCAATCCGTGCCTGATGACCATTTCCGGCACCGATATAAGGACAGCGCTGGAGCAAGCGCTGCTGCCTGAATTCATTCACAAGCCGATTAAAGGCTACGGCTTTCGCGGTGAAGTGCTCGGTACTCTTGCGGTTGACGGCTTGTCCGTTTCCTATGACGCATCAAGGCCTCCGATGAGCAGGCTCATCGCGGTATCCGTCAACGGAGCCCCGCTTGAAGATGAACGGCTGTATAAGCTTGGCACGATCGATATGTTCAGCTTCAAAGCGGGTTATGAGTCGTTAGCGAACGCGGTTCAATTAAAGTTTTATTTGCCGGAATTTATTCGGGACGTCATCGCTGCTCAGCTCCAAAGTGCGTCAGCTCTTATCGAATGCCGTCAATTGCGATGGCATAATGAGTCGATATAACGAAGAATATGTATTTTCTCGACGATTATTGTCGAAAAAAATAGTATAAAATGGTTGCGATTTCCTCATTTTTCCCGTACATTAACATTACGAACGGCTTTTTCCGATGTAATTGTTAATACATCTTTTTATGGGAAGGATCGAGAAAATGCGTTTGTTGCCAATAGCGGGATGCAGGCCGGGTATGAAGCTGGCCAAAAAAATATTTTCTCAGGAGGGCCTCGTCCTTCTTGGCGAAAACATAGAGCTTACGGAACGTCTTATTTCTCGTTTGGAGCAGTGCGGGATTCAATATGTTTATATAGCAGATCCGAGAACAGACGATATTGTCCGGCCTTCCTTAATAAGCGAAGAAACGACGCAGGCCGCTCTCAAAGAAATACGAACCAGTTTCCGCGGGATGATGGATCGCCCGAAGCGTAAGAAGGGAGTTACCTATCCTTATATCGCTCAACCATTTAAGCAAATGATGAATATGATCATCGATGATCTGTCCAATCATCAGGATGCGATGATCATGCTGATGGACATGAGCTCCGTCGATTATTATTTGTACCAGCATTCCTTGAACGTCTGCGTCTACACGACGCTGCTCGGCATGTCGAACGGCTACTCGAGAGAGGAACTGACAACGCTCGGCATGGGTGCGCTTCTGCATGATATCGGCAAAACGCAAATTGCGACCGATGTGCTGAGGAAGCCCGGCTCTCTCACGAAAGAGGAATACGAAGCGATGAAGCAGCATGCCAGAATCGGCTACGAGCTGCTGAAGGATGAGCCTAACCTGCCGCTGCTGGTAGCTCACTGCGCATTCCAGCATCATGAGCGAATTGACGGAAGCGGCTATCCGCGCGGTATTAAAGGCAATGAGATTCATGATTATGCCAAGTGGATCGGTCTAGTGGATTCGTACGACGCGATGACGACAAACCGTGTCTATAGCGCGCCAATACTGCCGCATCATGCGATTGAGCGGCTGTATGCAGGGACAGGAACGCTGTATGAGCAAAAGATGCTTCAGCTGTTCCGCGACAAGGTAGCTATTTATCCAATCGGGATAACGGTTAAGCTGCATACGGGAGAATCGGGTATTGTAGCGGACCTAAATCACTCCTATCCGCATAGGCCGATTATCCGCATCTTGTACAATGAAGCGGGCGAGGCGCTTAAATCGCCTTATGAAATTGACTTGTCGAAGCACCTTACGACGATGATCGTCAGCGTGAATGAAGACTCTAATGAAGTGCAGCATGCAGCGGGCATTTAACAAATGTTAAGCTTGGGAGCCGATGAGGCTCCTTTTTGCTCTTTTTTTGTCGATTTATTTGCTTACTTTGCAGCCGCGCATTACAATAAATAAAGAATGTTTCATTCCAGATAATAAGTCAGGTGCTGAAAAAAATGAATACAATAGATTTGCAACAAACTAGAAGGCCGTTATCCGAATTATCGAAGGCGAATGATCCGTGGGATCCGATTCGTTCGCTGCAGAAATATGGAAGACATCGTCTGACAAGCGTGGAAATGACTGTTTCCAACCAGTGCAATATGCGTTGCGAGCATTGCGCGGTTGGGGACACACTCGTAATAGCCGAACCTGCCAAGCTGCCGCTTAAGCAGATGCTGGACCGACTGGATGAAGTGGAGCATCTCGAGACGATCAGCATAACAGGGGGGGAGCCCTCCTTCTCCGATCGAACGGTGCGCGACTATATGGTACCGCTGCTTCAATACGCCCGCAGCCGGGGCATTCGCTCGCAAATTAATTCGAACGTGACACTCCCTTATAGCCGTTATGAGCAGCTGGCCCCGTATCTCGACGTCATGCATATTTCGTTTAACTATACGTCGCCGGAAGATTTTCACCAAATCGGATTTGCGAAAGCAGGACATCATGTGTCCCTTGAAGCGGCGACCAAGCTTTACGAGAGAATGATCGAGAATGCGCGTCGCTTAAGCGAAACTGGCGTACTTGTTTCTGCGGAGTCCATGATCAATTACAGAACGCATGACAAGATCGATGAGATTCATAAGCTGATCGTTGAAATGGGCTGTCTGCGGCATGAGGTGCATCCGATGTATCCAAGCTCCTTCGCGAAGGATTTGCCGGTGCTCTCGCGGGAACAAATGCTTGAGGCTATCAATCGTTTGCTTCAGGCAAGAGACAAATCGGTATGGATGCTGTTCGGAACATTGCCCTTCTACCAATGCAGCGATAATCTATCCGAGCGTATGCTGCTAAGAAGATTAACGAATGAGCCGAATGTGTCGGTTCGAAATGATCCTGACGGCCGCAACCGGTTAAACGTTAATTTGTTTACAGGTGACGTTTTTGTAACGGATTTTTCGGACGTACCGGCTTTCGGCAACATCAGTTCGTCTAAGCTGGAGGATTTATTCGATAAATGGCTGGACCATTCTCTCGCGCAAAGCGTGAATTGCCATTGCCCGGCCGCGGCATGCTGCGGACCGAACCTGCTGGTAAAAGATATGTACTACAAGGACGTTAATTTCCATGAGCGGAACGCGATGCTTGATTAGTGTGACGGTAAGCGGTAGGTTCAGGCTTAATAGCGGAATAAAGCGCATATAAACTATTAGAGAGGAGGAGAAGCTGTTGTCTATCAAGACAATCATCTTTATCGCATTAGGATTACTGCTGCTCTACTTGTTTTTTACGGTCGGGGCCCCATTCCTGCTTGCGCTTGTTGTAGCTATATCTCTAGAGCCGCTTAACCAGCTTTTCATGAAGAAGTTCCAAATGAATCGGCTAATGGCGGCCACCATATCAAGCAGCCTCTTCACAATTATTCTTATTGGCTTAATCGCCTTGCTTGGCGTCAAAGTTGTGGCTGAGCTGATCGCCTTCTTCAAAAAAGTGCCGAACTACTTCGAAAATGCCAATAACTTGGTTGACGATCTTATGCTTCAGGCGCAATCGCTATATCAAAATTTCCCGCCCGATGCGATTCAAACGCTGGAAAATTGGTTAATGGGTCTAACGAGCGCGCTGACTAAAATGGTGGGCACCTTATCGAACACGGTCATTACCCTCGCCTCAAGCATTCCAGGGATGTTCATCTTCTTTATCGTCTTTTTGGTAGCGGTCTACATGATGAACTTTAGCCTGAATACGATGAAGACTACCGTATTGTCATTGTTTGAGGAGAAGTCGCAGCCGCAGGTCAATGATTTGCTGAACAATCTCAAGAAATCGATTTTCGGCTTTTTGCGTTCGCAATTCATTTTGAGTGCCCTTACATATATCATTTCTTTAATTGGCCTGCTGGTGCTTAACGTGAAATATCCGCTGGCGATCGCGCTGCTTATTATTATCGTTGATATTATGCCGATTCTTGGAACAGGCTCTGTGCTAGTACCGTGGGGAGGCTATTTGATGCTTACAGGTAACTTATATGTGGGCGTCGGGCTTATCGTGCTGTTTCTCGTCATTACCGTATTCCGTCGCATCGTTGAGCCGAAAATTCTCGGCGATTCCGTTGGTATCGGCTCTTTGTCAGCACTCATAAGCTTATATGTAGGCTTCAAGCTGGTTGGCGTAATAGGTGTATTCATCGGGCCGCTGGTCGTTATTATATATATGGCGGCACGTAAGGCCGGATTATTCCAGATGAAATTCAAGCTGTAAGCTTGCAAGGCCGTGTCAAAGTCATTTCCCTTCGCGTATGATACTGCAAAATAGCAGATCATGTAGGAGGCATCCGAGTAGATGGCACCAATCAAAATGGCGATTGTGACGCCGGGCTCTTTCCCGATTCCATCATCAGGAAGCAGCTCCGTAGAGCGTGTAATAGAGAAGTTTGCTCCGCTGCTGAAACCTTACGCAGAACCGCGTATTTTCGGAAAATTAAGTAAGCGGCTGCCCCGTCGGGGATCGTTTAACGGTGTATTCTGCGAACGGTTTCCAACCGGCAGCATAGAGCGATATATTCAGAATGTAGGACAGGCGGTGCGGCAGTTTTCTCCTCACGTCATTGACGTCGAGAATCGCCCGCAATTTGTGCTGACGATGAAGCGAATGAACCCAGGCAAACGTGTCTGGCTTTATTTGCATTCATCAACTTTTATATCCCCCAAGTATATATCGCCCGCCCATCTCCATAAGTGCCTGCAGGCAGCGGATAAAATCATTGTAAATAGCGAGTTTCTTAGGCGGATCATTATGTCTAAAGCGCCAGAGGTTGCGTCTAATCTGCGAGTGATTTATCCTGGGGTCGAAATCGCTCGATTCCCGTCGCAGTATTCCGCTGAAGGTGCAGCAAAAAGGGAGAAGCTGCGTAAAAAAAGGGGCTTGAGCGGCAAAAAGGTAGTGCTGTTCATGGGACGGCTCATCCCGCTTAAGGGCGTTCACCATTTGCTGAAAATCGTGCCGCAGCTTGCCAAAAGCAATCCCAATCTTGTCGTCGTAATCGTAGGCAGCCCGTTTTACGGTTCGCATCGCAAAACAGCCTATGTCCGCAAGCTCGAAAAGCTGGGACGCAAAAGCCCGGGCCATGTTCGTTTTGTGCCTTATGTGCCGCATACCGAGGTGCCGGGCTGGATGCTCGTTGCTGACGTAGCGGTCGTTCCGTCCGGGCAGCGCGAGGCGTTTGGCCTCGTTAATGTGGAGGCGATGTCCTGCGGCGTACCTGTTGTAGCGACGCGAGCAGGCGGAATGAAGGAAATTATCCGTAACGGCATAACCGGCTATTTGGTTAATCCGGCTAAGGTTGAATCGGAGCTGAAGGAAAAGCTGGATTTGCTTCTGCGTGATAAGCAGCTGCGGCAGAAGCTCGGCAGGAATAGCCGCGAGCGGGTCGAGCAGACGTTCACATGGCGGCATACGGCAGATCGTTGGGTGAAGCTGATGAAGGAAAGCGGTCTTTAGCGGGACCTGTTTTTCCGGCTGATGGTAATAAAGGGTTGACATCCCTCATCTCTAAACGTTATAGTCAAACAAGGAAATCCACTAGGGGCGCCGTCACGGCTGAGATAAAGCGATTCGCTTTGGTCCCTTTGAACCTGATCTGGGTTATGCCAGCGTAGGAAAGTGGGATTGTGCGTTTATGCAATTGCGCGTGAGAGCTCTGCCGAATTCAGCTGAAACGTCAGCTGAAATAAGCATGACTTTTGAAGCCTCATCTATCCGGAGGGAAACCCCGGCCAGATGACATGCGCCTGACGACACACTTCGACCGCTCCTTCGCTGGAGCGGTTTTTTTGTTATATAAGACTACACGCTCCAGCGATTGCAGTGCATGCACCACTCATGCAGTGTATTACAGCGGTGCTTTAAACTTTCTTATAAGCTCGCATATGCCTCAAGGAGATATTCTACATATACCAAATTGGGAGGTTTTTGATATGCCGATTATTACGACTCCGCTTCCGGGCAGCCGGAAAGTTTATGTAACTGGCTCGAAGGAAAGTATCCGTGTACCAATGAGAGAAATTGCTTTGGAGGCAAGCTCGGGAAGAAATGGCGAAGAGCTGCCGAACGAACCGATAAGAGTTTATGATGCAAGCGGCCCTTATACCGATGAAAGCTATACAGCAGATGTGCGGCGCGGATTGCCGAACCTTCGCAGCGAATGGATTAACGAACGCGGAGATGTGGAGCATTATGGAGGCCGGGAAATAAAGCCTGAGGATAACGGGTTTTTGACAGAGGAAAAGGCAAATCAACGGGGGGCCGAGCGCTTTCCTGGCCTGATGAGACAGCCGCTGCGGGCAAAAGCCGGACAAAATGTGACGCAGCTTCATTATGCCCGTAAGGGGATTATTACTTCGGAGATGGAATACATCGCGATTCGCGAAGGAATGGACGCGGAGTTTGTACGCAGCGAGATTGCAGCCGGGCGTGCGATTATCCCGACAAACATCAATCATCCGGAGAGCGAGCCGATGATTATCGGACGTCATTTTCACGTAAAAATCAATGCGAATATCGGTAATTCCGCCGTTGCGTCCTCGATCGAAGAGGAAGTGGAGAAAATGACGTGGGCGACCCGTTGGGGAGCCGACACGATAATGGATTTGTCCACGGGCAAAAATATCCACACGACGCGTGAATGGATCATCCGTAATTCTCCGGTTCCGGTTGGAACGGTGCCGATCTATCAAGCGCTGGAGAAGGTAAACGGCAAAGCGGAGGACCTCAGCTGGGAAGTATTCCGCGATACGCTTATCGAGCAAGCGGAACAAGGCGTCGATTATTTCACCATTCATGCGGGCGTGCTTCTGCGTTACATACCGCTCACAGCTAAACGCGTTACCGGCATTGTCTCGCGGGGCGGATCAATTATGGCCGCGTGGTGCCTGGCTCACCATAAGGAAAACTTCTTATATACGCATTTCGAAGAGATTTGCGAGATTATGAAGGCATATGACGTGTCGTTCTCTTTGGGCGACGGTTTGAGACCGGGTTCGATTGCCGATGCGAATGATGCAGCACAATTCGCCGAGCTTGATACGCTGGGCGAACTGACGAAAATCGCTTGGAAGCATGACGTTCAGGTTATGATCGAAGGCCCGGGTCATGTGCCGATGCATCTTATAAAAGAAAATATGGACCGTCAGCTGGAAGTTTGCGATGAAGCTCCTTTTTACACGCTAGGGCCGCTTACGACAGATATTGCACCAGGCTATGACCATATTACGTCGGCTATCGGAGCCGCAATGATCGGTTGGTTCGGTACGGCCATGCTTTGCTACGTAACGCCGAAGGAGCATCTGGGGCTTCCGAACAAGGAGGATGTGAAAGAAGGCGTTATTACTTACAAAATCGCAGCTCATGCTGCCGACTTGGCGAAGGGCCATCCGCGGGCGAAATACCGTGACGATGCGTTGTCCAAGGCGCGTTTCGAATTCCGCTGGCGCGACCAGTTCCATCTATCGCTTGACCCTGAGCGCGCAATGGCGTATCACGATGAAACGCTCCCGGCGGATGCGGCAAAATCGGCACATTTCTGTTCCATGTGCGGTCCTAAGTTTTGCAGCATGCGCATAACCCAGGATATCAGGGAATACGCTGCGCAAAACGGGATGGAAACGACAGATGCGATTGAAGCGGGGATGAAGGAAAAGTCGGATGCGTTTAAAGCGGCAGGAAGCAGCATTTATAGCTAGCGCTGCCTGGACGTACAGCCGATTGTTGGAATAATTTAGAAGAAATGCCGTCAGTGATCATGTCAGCCGGACATGATCGCTGGCGGCATTTTGTTTGCATCACTGCCATGGAATGATTGAATTTTAGCGTTGAAAATGTATGAATTATCTGCTATATTGAAAACGAGAATCGTTATCAATATAGCAGATTATTCATACAGAAGGGTAGTTAGAAGATGTCTTCTTCATTAAACGCGAAAGCAGCGGCAGGCACGAAGCTGCCTACACGGCCTCTGATGGCCACGGTCATTCTGTTTGGCGGGATAGCTGCACTGATCTTGTCCTTGGCGTTATCGATATCTGTCGGAGCGGCGGATATTAGCCTATCCACGGTTTGGGAAGCCGTCTTCCACTTTAATCCGGATCAAATTCAGCATCAGATTATTAAAGAGCTTCGGATGCCGCGTGCGATCGCAGCGGCATTGGTAGGGGCCGCATTCGCTGTCGCAGGCTCTGTTATGCAGGGGCTGACTCGAAATCCGCTCGCGGATTCGAGCTTGCTTGGCATTAACGCAGGCGCGGGCTTCATGCTGGCGCTTTGCTTTGCTTTTTTTCCATCGATATCTTACTTAGGGCTGATGATTATATGCTTTGCCGGCGCAGCTGTTTCAATGGGGCTTGTATACGGAATCGGCTCGCTTGCGAAGGGCGGCTTGACGCCCGTCCGGCTTACGTTAGCCGGCGCAGCCGTAGGGGCTTTGCTGCTTGCTCTTACTGAAGGAATTGCGATCTATTTCAAAATTGGCCAGGATTTGGCCTTCTGGTATGCCGGCGGCGTAGCGGGGACAAAATGGCTGCAAATTGAAATCGTTTCTCCGTGGGTAATCGGCGGCTTGCTTGGCGCTATTGCGCTGTCCCGTTCGATTACGCTGCTCAGCTTAGGCGATGACGTTGCCGCAGGGCTTGGCCAGCGTACGGGCTTGGTGAAGGCGGCAGGCGTAATTATCGTCTTATTGCTTGCCGGCACCTCGGTATCGGCCGTAGGTTCGATCGGTTTTGTCGGACTCATTATCCCTCATATTTCACGCTTTCTCGTTGGCGTTGACTACAGATGGATCATTCCATGCTCGGCAGTCCTCGGCAGCTTGCTCATGGTTTTGGCGGATATTGGAGGGCGCCTCGTTATTCCGAATCAGGAAGTGGCGATCGGCATCATAATTGCGGTAATAGGCGTTCCTTTCTTCCTTTATCTCATAACTAGAATGAAGGGGGAATAGGCGTGGATACATTATTCATAACAGCGACCGAGCAGCGCCGCAAAAAACGCGCGATTCTCGTCATGTCGGTGCTTAGTGCGATGATCGTCATATCCTTTATCATTAGTATGAATACAGGTTTTATCCGATTAGCGCCGCTCGATGTAGTCAGAACCTTATTTGGGGCCGGCACAGACAAACAGGAGCTTATTTTGTTTGATTTTCGCTTGCCGCGAATTGTCGTTTCAATCTTGATAGGTGCCGGCTTCGCCGTTTCGGGCTGCATAATCCAAGGCTTATCCCGCAACCCGCTTGCCGACCCGGGACTTCTCGGCATTAACGCGGGGGCGGGACTTGCCGTTATTTTGTTCATTTCCTTTTACCCGACGACGGAGAAGGGCTCTATTTTTTTGATGCCGTTTCTGGCGTTGCTCGGCGCTTCCTTGACAGCATTGCTTATTTTTGCGCTCTCCTATAAGAGGCATCGCGGCTTAATGCCAACCCGGATGATATTGGCGGGTATCGCAGTAGCAGCGGGCATAAGCGCAGTGATGCAAATATTGATCCTGCGTCTTACGCCGGAAAAGTATCAATTTTTTGCCGTGTGGATGGCGGGAAGCATTTGGGGCACGAGCTGGAAGTACGTGCTGGCGCTGCTGCCTTGGCTAATCCTTATTTTCCCGTTCGTGCAATATAAGGCGAAAGCGTTAAATGCTTTAAATCTTGGCGATCAAATGGCGATAGGCTTAGGGGCGCAGGTGAACAAGGAGAGGGCGTGGCTGCTTACGGCATCCGTAGCGCTTGCAGGCTCATGCGTCGCCGTCGGCGGAGGCATAGGCTTTGTTGGACTCATTGCTCCGCACTTGGCAAGAAGGCTTGTCGGTCCGCAGCATCAGGTGCTGTTACCAGCGTCGGCTTTCGTAGGGGCATTGCTCGTCATTGTAGCGGATACGCTCGCTCGCTGGGCATTCCAGCCGAATGAGATTCCAGCAGGCATCGTGGTAGCTGTTATAGGGGCGCCTTATTTCCTATACTTGCTGTCAAGATCGAAATAATTGACCTTATTACAAACCAAAACCGCGGAGAGCAGCGCAAGTGAGCTCCCGCGGTTTTTATTTTTGGTTTAACGGTACATGCATAATTGTCTTCACACCTAGTAGCCAGCCCATGGGTAAGTGCATATATTACCTATGACATTTCAGGTGGAAGAAGGAGAGGACTATGACAAAAAGCAATAGAGGGAAGAGCCCGAAAGGGCGAAAGCCGCTTTTTTATGTTGATAATCCGAATACTTCCGAGTTAAAGTGGCTGGATGATTTGAATAAGAAAGTTGCTGCGCAAAATTCGGTTGCCAATCGAACGATAAAAGTTCAGGATGATAATCACCTAACTTTGAATATTAATGCACTTATGGCAACTCCGGAAGCGGAAACTGGAACTAGAACGGGGACGGGAACGGTAGGCGAGGAAGCTGAATTGTCAGATGATGATCAGCCTGAATTTATCGAGATCGATGCATCTCAATTAGTAGAAATATTTGAAGTAATTGATGAAGAGGAAATAAGCCAAGAAGAGAAGATGGAGAAGATTGAAGAGAAGAAAAACCCGGATGGGCCTGTTCCGTTTATTTATACGGATGATTTGGTCAATTTCGCAGTTACCGCCGAAAAAATTGCATCAGGCGCTATCGACAGCAGCAAACTCGGGGCGGGAATTGTCACTTCAGACGTTATTGCAGATTACGCGGTAGATACTGTCCATATTGCAGACGGCGCCATAAAGTCCGCAAAAATCGCTCCGGAGTCGATCACGGGTAATCACTTGACTAACAATTCGATATCCGGCGAAAAAATTTTGGATCACTCCATCTACGGAAGCAAGCTGCAGGACGGGAGCATTTCGTCAGAGAAGCTGGCAGATCGAACGATAAGCTCTCACAAGTTAGCAGAAGGTTCGATCGAATCCAGACATCTAAAATCGTTTATTATTACTGCGGAGCTGCTGGCAGACCAGTCGATCACATCGGATAAAATAAAAAGCGGAGCCATCCGGGCTGAAAATTTGACGAATGAAATCATTAACAACTCCAAGCTGGGTGAAGGTTCCGTTACTCGCTCTAAGCTGCGCGATGAGGCTGTGTCGGGTGAGAAGATTGCGGCGGGAGCGGTTGACACGGTTCATTTGAAACCAGGCTTATTGTTTTCAGAACACATAGCGCCCGGTGCTATTCAGGGAAAACATCTGGCCGCAGGTGAAATTGCAGCCGAGCATTTGGTTGAGGGCGTAATTGGAAAAAGAGAACTGCAAGCAGACGCTGTCAGTGCCAAGAACTTAGCGGCAGGCTCGGTTTCTTCGGAGCATCTGCAAGCGGGTGCCGTGCAAAGCGTCCACGTCGGAGCGGAACAAATCAAAAGCGGGAATCTCGCTGACCATTCTGTCACATCAGCGAAGCTGGCTGACCAATCGGTATCGACGATCAAAATTGTCGATCATTCGATTACTTTATCAAAGCTGTCGGACCAAAGCGTGAATGCGCAAAAGCTATCTAATGATGCGGTACAAAACCGTCATCTGGGACGTTTCAGCGTCACTTCAGACAAAATCGCTGAAGCTCAAGTGCTGCAGTGGCATCTGGCAGCCGATTCGGTAACAATGGAGCAGCTTGCACCGAATGCAATTATGAGAGAGCATGTGCAGGATGGAATTATTAATGAGGCTAAGCTTGCTCTTCAATCCGTCAGGAAGGAACATATCGTTCATTCAGCTGTCGGCACGTCGCAAATAGCAGACGAGTCAGTCACTAAAAATAAGTTAACCGAAGGCGCGGTGACGGCGTCCATTTTGGCGAATGGATCAGTTGAGTCCAGACATTTGCAGGATGAGATTATTACGTTTCAGAAAATAGCTCCGGAAGCGCTGAGGGCGTATCATTTTTCGGATGGCGCTGTAACGGAAGCGTCAATTTCACCGAATGCTGTGAGCGGGGAGCATTTGCAGCTTGGAATTATAGACAATTGCCATTTGGCAAATGACGCAGTAGATACGGAGAAGCTGCAGGATGGCTCGGTAACGAGCAATAAGCTGGCTTTTGGCGCAGTAACGGAACGTTATATTGCTCCAGGAGTCGTATTTTCACATCATTTGGCCGATCATATCGTTAATTCACTTAAGCTGTCTCCGGAATCCGTTACTTCAGATAAACTTTCTGATCTAAGTGTTTTATCTTCTAAGCTTGCGGACGGAAGCGTAATAAGCTCCAAAATTGCACCGAATGCAGTGCAATCGGAGCATTTTTCGGATGGCTCTGTCGTGTCTAGGCACATTGGGCTTGGCGCGATCGATTCATCGCATTTACAGAACCGAATCATTGGGGCTAATCATTTGATTGCCCAATCGGTAGGAACCGAAGCGCTGCAGGATGGATTAATTAAGACTGAAAAGTTATCTGCCGGCGCTGTCCAGTCTAAGCAAATCGCCGATGAGGCAGTACAGAGCCGTCATTTGGCTAATGCTTCAGTGCTCGGCATTCACTTAGGCGAGAATAGTGTGCATAGTGCCCATATTGTGGATGGATCGATTTCAAACGAGAAACTGTCCGCTTACAGTGTAGGAGAAAAACAGCTGCAGAACGATTCTGTCGGGGCTGCTGCATTGAAGCAAGGCGCTATAAGCACTGCGCATGTGGCAGACGGTGCGATTACGTCGGACAAAATTGCAGAATTGTCAATCAGCTCGAAGCAGCTGCAGCCGGCTGCTGTGAAGGCGGCGAATCTGGAAGCGGCGAGCGTAAGCGAAGCAGCCCTGCAGGACGGAGCGGTGACGGGAGCGAAGATTGATTTCGGTGCGGTGACGTCAGAACATGTGCAGCTGGAATCGTTAGCGGGTAAACATTTTAAGGCCGACACGATCCAAGGGTATCACATTCGTAAAGGCACGATTACAGTTGGACATCTCTCAGAAGAAGTGCTTTCGTTCGAGAAAATATCCGATGATACGATTCCCGGCAGCAAGCTTAAGCAAGGATCGATTAACCGGAAGCACTTAGCCGATTTCAGTATAGGAAGAAATCAGCTGGATACAGGGGCCGTCACGCGTGACAAGTTGTTCACGGCTGCTGTCGGCAGTGAGCAAATCGAAGCGGGTGCGATCAGGGCTGAACAGCTTGCGGCAGACAGCGTAACGAGGGAGAAGCTGGCACCCGGAAGCGTAGGAGAAGAGCAATTAGAAGCTTGGAGCGTAACGACGGAGAAGCTGGCAATCGCCAGCGTATGTTCGGAACAGCTCTCGGCTGGCAGTGTAACGACGGAAAAGCTGGCGCATGGAAGTGTTGGAGCAGAACAATTGGAAGCCGGCAGTGTAACGAGGGGTAAGCTGGCTCTCAGAAGCGTAGGAGAGGAACAGCTCTCAGCAGGCAGCGTAACGACGGAGAAGCTGGCGCATGGAAGTGTTGGAGCAGAACAATTGGAAGCCGGCAGTGTCACGATGGAGAAGCTTGCTCTCAGAAGTGTAGGCGAGGAACAGCTCTCAGCAAGCAGCGTAACGACGGAGAAGCTGGCGCTTAGAAGCGTAGGCGAAGAGCAATTGTCCACACATAGCGTAACGGCCGAGAAGCTTGCTTCCGGAAGCGTGACTGAAGAGAAATTGGCGCTCGGAAGCGTAAGCACGGAGAAGCTGGCAGCCGGAAGCGTAACGACGGAAAAATTGGCGTTTGAAACAGTAGGCCCGGATCAACTTGCTGCAGGCAGCGTAACAACGGAGAAGCTTGAAAATGGCTGCATAAGCGAGGAGAAGCTTGCATCCGGAAGCGTAACGACGGAGAAGCTTGCGCTCGGCAGTATCGGCGCTGAACAGCTTTCGGCAGGCAGTGTTACGACGGAGAAGCTGGTGATTGGAAGTGTCGGCACAGAACAGCTTGCTGCAGGCAGCGTAACGACGGAGAAGCTGGCGCTCGGAAGCGTGAGCGAGGAGCAGCTTTCGGCAGGCAGTGTAACGAATGAGAAGCTGGCACCCCAAAGCGTAGGCGAGGAGCATCTGTTAGTCGGCAGTGTAACGACTGAAAAGCTAGTGTTCGAAAGTGTTGGTACGGAACAACTTTCGGAAGGCAGCGTAACGACAGAGAAGCTGGCGCCGGATAGTGTAACGATGGAGAAGCTGGCGTTCGGAAGTGTCGGCACGGAACAGCTTGCTGCAGGCAGCGTAACGACAGAGAAGCTGGCGCTTGGCAGTATTGGATCGAAGCAGTTAACGGCGGGCAGTGTAACATCAGATAAGTTGGCGTTCGGCAGCGTTGGAACGAAGCAGCTGTCGGCAGGAAGTGTAACGACAGAGAAGCTGGCATTCGGAAGCGTGGGATCGAAGCAGCTTTCCGTGAACAGTGTAACGACGGAAAATTTGGTGCCAGGAAGCGTAGGCGCTGAGCAGCTTTCGGAAGGCAGTGTTACGACGGAGAAGCTGGCGCTAGGAAGCGTGGGCACTGAGCAGTTGTCGACAGGCAGCGTAACGACGGAGAAGCTGGCACTGGGCAGTGTAGGAACGGAGCATCTTTCGGCAGGCAGCGTAACGGCGGAGAAGCTGGCGTTAGGAAGCGTAGGAACGGAGCATCTTTCGGCAGGCAGTGTAACGGCGGAGAAACTTGCACTGGGCAGTGTAGGGACGGAACATTTTTTGGCAGGCAGCGTAACGACGGAGAAGCTGGCGTTAGGAAGCGTAGGAACGGAGCAGCTTTCGGCAGGCAGTGTAACGACGGAGAAGCTTGGGCTCGGAAGCGTAGGCGAGGAGCAGCTGTCGATTGGCAGCGTAACGACGGAGAAGCTGGGACTCGGAAGCGTGGGCGAAGAGCAGTTGTCAGCAGGCAGCGTAACGACGGAGAAGCTGGCGCTCGGAAGCGTGGGTGAGGAGCAGCTGTCTGCAGGCAGCGTAACGACGGAGAAGCTGGCGCTCGGAAGCGTAGGAACGGAGCAGCTTTCGGCAGGCAGTGTAACGACGGGGAAGCTGGCACTGGGAAGTGTAGGCACGGAGCAGTTGATTGACGGCAGCGTAACAATAGAAAAACTGTCGATTGGAAGTATAGGCCCTGAGCAGCTGTCTGCAGGAAGCATAACAACGGAGAAGCTGGCATTAGGAAGCGTAGGAACGGAGCAGCTTTCGGCAGGCAGCGTAACGACGGAAAAGCTTGCATTCGGAAGCGTGGGCGAGGAGCAGCTGTCGATTGGCAGCGTAACGGCGGAGAAGCTGGCGCTCGGAAGCGTTGGCGAAGAGCAGTTGTCAGCAGGCAGTGTAACGACGGAGAAGCTGGGGCTCGGAAGTGTAAGCGAGGAGCAGTTGTCAGCAGGCAGCGTAACGACGGAGAAGCTGGCGCTCGGAAGCGTGGGCGAAGAGCAGTTGTCAGCAGGCAGCGTAACGACGGAGAAGCTGGCGCTCGGAAGCATTGGTGAAGAGCAGTTGTCAGCAGGCAGCGTAACGGCGGAGAAGCTGGCGCTCGGAAGCGTTGGCGAAGAGCAGTTGTCAGCAGGCAGCGTAACGACGGAGAAACTGGCGCTTGGAAGCGTTGGCGAAGAGCAGTTGTCAGCAGGCAGTGTAACGACGGAGAAGCTGGCGCTCGGAAGCGTTGGCGAAGAGCAGTTGTCAGCAGGCAGCGTAACGACGGAGAAGCTGGCGCCTGGAAGCGTGGGCGAAGAGCAGTTGTCTGCAGGCAGCGTAACGACGGAGAAGCTGGGGCTCGGAAGCGTGGGCGAAGAGCAGTTGTCAGCAGGCAGTATAACGACGGAGAAGCTGGCGTTTGGAAGTGTAGGAACGGAGCAGCTTTCAGCAGGCAGCATAACGACGGAGAAGCTGGGGCTCGGAAGCGTAGGCGAGGAGCAGTTGTCAGCAGGCAGCGTAACAACGGAGAAGCTTGCGTTTAGAAGCGTAGGAACGGAGCAGTTGTCAGCAGGCAGCGTAACGACAGAGAAGCTGGGGCTCGGAAGCGTGGGCGAGGAGCAGTTGTCAGCAGGCAGCGTAACAACGGAGAAGCTGGCGATTGGAAGCGTAGGAACAGGGCAGCTTTCGGCAGGCAGCATAACGACGGAGAAGCTGGGGCTCGGAAGCGTAGGCGAGGAGCAGTTGTCAGCAGGCAGCGTAACAACGGAGAAGCTGGCGATTGGAAGCGTAGGAACAGAGCAGCTTTCGGCAGGCAGTGTAACGACAGAGAAGCTTGCGCATGGAAGTGTAGGTTCCGGGCAGTTGTCAGACGGAAGTGTAACAACGGAGAAGCTGGCGATTGGAAGCGTAGGAACAGAGCAGCTTTCGGCAGGCAGCGTAACGACGGAGAAGCTTGCGCCTCAAAGCGTAGGCGAAGAGCAGCTGGTAGAAGGCAGTGTAACGGCGGAGAAGCTTGCGCTTGGAAGCGTAGGAACGGAGCAATTATCGGCTGGCAGCGTAACTTCGTCAAAGCTGGAAGTTGGTAGTGTAGGAACGGAGCATCTGGATGCAGGCAGCGTAACGAAAGAAAAGCTGGCATATGGTAGCGTAGGCTCTGAACAATTGGAAAGCGGAAGCGTAGGCGAAGACCAGCTTTCGGCAGGCAGCGTAACGAGAGAAAAGCTGGCATATGGAAGCATAGGCTCTGAACATTTGGTAAGCGGAAGCGTGGGCTCAGAGCAGCTTTCGGCAGGCAGCGTAACGAGAGAAAAGCTGGCATACGGAAGCGTAGGCTCCAAACAATTGGTAAGCGGAAGCGTGGGAACAGAGGAGCTTTCGGCAGGCAGCGTAACGAGAGAAAAGCTGGCATATGGAAGCGTAGGCTCCGAACAATTGGAAAGCGGCAGCGTAGGCTCAGAGCAGCTTTCGGCAGGCAGCGTAA
>NZ_JBWDNW010000030.1:0-60819 GCF_056269405.1 Paenibacillus sp. J2L1-98
GTGTTTGACTTGCTCATTACTTGTTATCGCTTTTTCGCTTATCCCGAAGGATTTGCGAGGCAGTTATTACTCGTTGTTCAGTTTTCAAAGAACAATCTTTTCTTTCGTGTCGACGGCGTATTTCGTATCGGCGACTTTTATAATATATCACAGACGCCCAAGTTAATGCAAGTGTTTTTTTTATTTCTTTTTTTAAGCTTGTTCACTTACTCTTGGCGCGAGAACTAATGTAGCATATAATTGCTTCTCGCGTCAACCTTTTGCCTAAACATTTTTTTAATATCTACACAACAACCCATTGAAGGCCCACTATTAGGGCTACGCCGGGTACGCCTAAAGTAACCACAGTTCCAATCGTGATGGGGTTCAGCGGGATATATATGCCTGGTACAAGTTCTGAGTAGTTCAACAAGTACAATAACCCCGCAGCCAGAACGAGGTGCAGCGCAAATCCGCGAAGCCAGCCCCAAGATAGCTTGTTTCTTAATAATACAGCTGCCAATAATACCGACGATGCAATAAACATAGATAACCAAAATGCTTTCATTTCATCACTCCTCTCCAAGCCGGCCATTTACCTTTTGTACGCTTTGCCACGCGCAGCAGCATCTCATATCTCTTCTCTGCAGTAATAATGCAATAAATGGCGTAGTCGATCTGATCATCGCCAATAGCATAATCAAAATAACGGTTCGCATTCACCCACTGCTGATGCGCTTCAACTATTTCCATTCGAATGTCGTCCATTTGCTGCACTTCTTTTTCCAAGTCCGCCTGTTTCTTTTTCTTCAAACGTATCCCTCCGCTCATCCTGATTTCATACAGTTCTCTACTATATGTATAGGCTTGGACATTGGAATAGAACGAGATCTTGATGGAAAGCATCCCTGTTAGAAACGACAAAAGCGGCAGATCGAGTAAATGCTCGACCTGCCGCTTATTCATAGTGCTTGACGTTAATTTATTTCCCGTCGACCTTCTAACGCTTTCGAGAGTGTCACCTCATCAGCATATTCAAGATCGCCGCCTACAGGCAATCCATGCGCTATCCTCGTAATTCGAATACCAAACGGCTTAATGAGCCTCGATAAATACATCGCTGTTGCTTCGCCTTCAATGTTTGGGTTAGTTGCTAATATAAGCTCCTGAATCCGTTCATCACTTAATCTCCGCAATAGCTCTGCAATTCGAATTTCATCTGGACCGATACCCTCCATGGGAGAGATCGCGCCATGCAGGACGTGGTATTGCCCTTGAAAATCCTTCATCCGCTCAATGGCTACAAGGTCCTTTGTATCTTGTACAACACAAATAACAGAATTATCGCGAGACTTATCCTGGCATATTCTGCACGGATCGGTATCGGTAATGTTGCAGCAAACCGAGCAATAGAACAAATTGCGCTTAACACTTACTAGCGCCTTCGCAAAACCAATGACGTCGTCTTCTTTCATTCGAAGCACATGGAACGCCAGACGGGCGGCCGTTTTGGGCCCAATACCCGGTAATCGCGTAAAAGCATCAATTAATTTCGCTATCGGTTCGGGATAATACAAAACGGGGTACAGCTCCTTTCAAACGAAAGCACACGTTTGCTTCTTAGAACAATCCAGGAATCTTCATTCCGCCTGTAAATTTACCCATGTCCTTATTCGCCAGCTCATCTACCTTTGCAAGCGCGTCGTTAACTGCAGTAAGCACGAGATCTTGCAGCATTTCTACATCCTCTGGATCTACTGCTTCAGGCTTAATGGTAATGTTTAGCAGCTTCTTGTGACCGTTCGCGGTAACTGTAACAACACCGCCGCCCGCAGTCCCTTCTACCGTCTTTGTTTCGAGCTCTTCTTGTGCCTTCATCATTTGATCCTGCATTTTCTTCACTTGTTTCATCATTTGGTTCATATTGTTCATTGAAAATCACCTCATCATTAGAATTTAATTGTTATCCTTTATAACTACCAAATCTTCGCCAAAAAGCTTAACGGCTTCTTCCACCCAAACAGGCCTGCTTGATGTCTGCGGAGCGTTATCAGCCTCTGGCTCCAACTGAAGCGTCTCGCTCTTCTGAGCACTAGCGCCTTGTGCTGCAGCCTGCCAGTCCTTCATCATGACCGTCACGATCCGATACGGCCCCCCAAGGACATGCTGCATAACTTTCTCAATAATCTCACGGTTGGCTGGCTTTTCGGTCGTTTCGCGGTGCATCGTATTTTTGAAAGCGACAAGTATGGCATCGTCAGCGGAAGCGACCGGCTCCCCGTCCTTCAACCAAGCATGAACCGTTATTTTGGCTTCCTTCACGCCTTGAAGCACGTCATTCCATTTCATGCGAAATTGATTGAATTCGGGGCTGCCTGCCGCTGCTAAGTATGGATCGAGCTTAACAGACGACCGTGCTATCCCGCCTGAGCCGCCAAATGAGCTGCGAACAGCATTGGTACGTGCGGCTTGTTTGCTGGCCGCACTGTCTGCAGAGGCTGAATGAGCCCCGGCAGCCACTCCATTCTGCAGCGCTTGCTCAAGCTTGCGCTCCAGCGCTTCAACCTGCTGCCGCAACCGGCCCACTTCAGCTGACTGCGCGCCGGTTGTGACTGATGCAGTAGAGCCAGTTGCCGCTCCTCCGCTTGAAGATTGCTCGTCACTAAGCGTGCAGAGCTTCATTAGCGCCACCTCAAACAACGTTTGAGGCTGTGATGCATGCTTCAGCTCTACTTGATAGCGGTTCAGCGTATCGATCATAGTGAACAGCCGCCCGGGTGTGAAAGCTTCGGACATTACTTTGAAGCGTTCCGGATCAACAATGCGTTCCGTTACGGCACCGCCCTGCGGAGCAAGCTTCATAACCAGCAAGTCACGGAAATAATAAATCAGGTTTTCCATGCATTTGTCCGCACTCTTGCCGGCCTGCATCAAGCTCTCTACGAGCGGCATAACCGCCGCCACATTGCGATCCTTAACAGCCTCAGCCAGCTGATAGAAATGATCAGCGGCCATGCCGCCGGTCACATCCACCGCTGCATCAAGGGTAATGCGGTCTGCTGCAAAAGCAGAAACCTGCTCGAGCAAGCTAATCGCATCGCGCATACCGCCTTCCGAAAGCCTTGCGATGTAAGCAAGCGCATCCCCGTCTGCTTGTATGCCTTCCTCTCGGCAGATCTTTAACAAATGCTCGGTTTGCTCTTCAAGCGATACCTGTCTGAAATCAAAACGCTGACAGCGTGAGATAATCGTTGCAGGCAGCTTATGCGGTTCGGTTGTCGCCAAAATAAAGATTACATGCCCCGGCGGCTCCTCAAGCGTCTTAAGCAAGGCATTGAACGCCTCGGCCGTAAGCATATGTACTTCATCTATGATATAAACTTTGAACCGCACTTCTGAAGGTGCATATCGCACTTTATCACGAATATCGCGAATTTCATCGATACCGCGGTTAGATGCGGCATCAATCTCGATCACATCCATAATATGTCCCGCGGTGATCCCTATGCAAGCACCGCATTCATTACAGGGCTCTTCAGCCGGACCACGTTCACAGTTGACCGCTTTCGCCAAAATTTTCGCGGCGCTGGTCTTCCCGGTTCCTCGCGGTCCATTAAAAAGATACGCATGCGACACGCGCTGCTCGCGAATTGAATTTTGGAGCGTTTGGATAATATGCTGTTGTCCAACCATGTCCTGAAACGTCTGCGGACGCCAGGCACGGTATAAAGCGATATGTGACACGCAGACCTTTCCTTTCATGTTGCCTTTTCATTACAAAAAAATAATTGCTATTCCCCTATTATACAACAACTGTGTAGCAATCAAAACTTTCTTTTACCTGTCTTATCCCTTAAAAAAACAAAAACACCTGCATCCACTTTCCGACAAAAACATCGAACAGCGTGTACAAGTGCTACTTTTGTTATTGGCAATATCTCAGAAAAAATTCAGGACCGTGCACCTGCTCCTGATTAATGCGACCCAGGCGGCATCCTTGCACTACAGCTCGAGTCAGGCACTCCCCCGGCACATGAACTAATTTGCTTACGGCTGCTTCCTTCCGGACCTGACCGGGTTCACAAACGTCCATTGCGGAGGACCCAACTGTCAACACTGCTCGCAAGTGCCAAGACCCTACATCAGCATAACCTCAAGCAGGAATTCAACCTCGCTACAGCGGATTGCGAGTTACAGGGCACCGCTACCTCCCCATCTAGCACGGTAAAAATAAGTATAGCCGATTCCATCCTAAAGCGCAACTCATGGGTGCAATTGGAAGGAGGATCTTGTTCCCGTTTATCTTTTCGCTTCTACATAAACATTGTACCTCGGCATATTGTACTGAACGATCGACTGCGCTTTCGCCCGCAGCCGTTCGAGCTGTGCATCGGATACCGCTTTATTGATTTTTATATTCACATGCAGGTCATTGCCGTTGAAATAAACTTGCGTACGCTCAATTTCAGCAATGGGCTCCAGCACTTGTTCAACAAAATTGCCGTCCGCATTATAATTGAGGTACTGATGACGGTTCGGCAAGTTTGGATTGCTGTTGGAATACCCCATATATCCGTCATGTCCGTAGGTTTTCAGCTTGTCCTGCTTGTTGCTACCGCAGCCAAAGAGCGTTAAGGATAACGCCGCTATGCATACCGCCGCGACAATAAATCGCGTAAAACCCCATTGCTTATTCGAATCGAATGATTTCTTATCCAATCAAAAAACCTCCCTTCTATCCAATAGGATGGCTGAGGGAGGCTCTTGTATTCTGCCAAATAAAGGCAGAACGATCTGTAGGATTAAATGCCGTATTTCTTCTTGAAACGATCGACGCGGCCGCCAGCATCCAGGAACTTTTGCTTACCCGTGTAGAATGGGTGGCATTGGGAACAAATCTCAACGCGAAGGCTCGGTTTAATCGAACCAGTCTCGAAGGAATTTCCACAAGCGCAAGTTGCTGTAATGATGTGGTATGTCGGATGAATAGCTTGTTTCATCTCGTTCACCTCTTTCTGCCCTGAATCGCATGCGGACCCAGAGTTAAATCACACATACCGGATTATAGCATGAACTGTTTTGCAGTTGCAATGAATAATCGTTAATATGTTAATTTTAGCTGAAATTACCGTTTAATTGGTACTTATCGAAGCAACGCCGATGGCGGAACATGCGTATAGGAGCCAATTACCACATCCGGAAGCTCTTCGCGGAAAATCTCCAGCATTTGCTTCATGCCATAGATTTCACCCTGCGCCTTCGGGATAATTGCCAAATAGCTTTCAGGGTCGATATTCAGGTTTCGCATTTGGATCAGCTTTAATCCCGTGCGCTTCACGAATCCGATCATCGCTTCTATCTCTTCTTCACGGTCCGTAACCCCTGGGAAAATCAAATAATTGATGGAGGTATACACACCTTTATCCGATGCATACTTAAGCGACTTCTCAACATTTTTCAACGTATATCCGCGAGGCTTGTAATAGGCGTTATAATGGTCGTCAAGCGCACTAATCGTACTGACGCGCATCAGATTAAGCCCTGCATCGACAATCGCGCGCATGTAATCGGTCAGCCCTGCATTGGTGTTAATGTTAATATAACCAAGCGAGGTTTGACTGCGGACTCGCTGCATCGCCTCAACGATAATTTTGGCTTGCGTTGAAGGCTCGCCTTCACAGCCTTGTCCGAAACTGATGATCGATTCCGGCTCGCGCAAGTGCTCCAGCATAATTTCAACAACCTCATCGACAGTCGGCTTAAAGTTCATCCGTGTTTGAGGAGCAACAAAGCCGCTATCATCCGGTTGCTCGGAAATACAGCCAAAGCAGCCGGCGTTGCAAGAGTAGGAAACGGGAACCGCACCTTCCCAGCGGCCTAGAAATGTGTTGGATGAGGTCAAGCATTCATAGCCTAAAGCACAATTGGACAGATGCTTGTATAAACGGTTTTCCGGGTATTTGGCAAGCAGACGCTCAACCTGTATGCCTAGCTCGCCACGATCGCAATTAAGCGGATCCCATCTCTCCGGATCATCACACTGTTCTGCTGTTACATAGAAGCTTCCATCTTTCCATACGACAGCCGTATAACCGAATAAAGGAAGCTTCTCGTTTTTATCCGCTTTCACATAACTAGGCAGACATAGTCGGGTAAAGCCTTGCGGAAGCAAGGCGCCAACCGCTTGAACATCGCCTGGCAGCACCTGCATTTCGCCTGTATCCGGATTAAGCCCAATAGGCCTAGTGAATGGCAGGCTGACAAGCGTTGCTCCATGAGGAAGAGGAATCAATTCCTCCTCCATGATTTCGACGATCATATCGCCGCTTCTTCCCAAGGCCACAAAGTCTGGATGGTCAAATACATTTCCTTGTTCATCCGCATATACGAGATTCATGTTGTTCTCCTTCCTGCGGTCTTACGATCCGTGCGTAGTTCTAGGCGTAGGCCGCCTGCTGGTCGTGGTAGCACTGCTTTTGATACCGGACCGCTCCGGTTGTTTCGCTTCTGCTGTTGTATCAAGCGACATGAGAAATTGTTCGTTGTTCTCGCTGTCTTTTAGTTTTTTCAAGAAATTATCGACATAATCAGGCGTATCCGTCATCCCTCTGCGGATAGCCCACACTTTATCCAGCTCTTCCTTCGTCAAAAGCATCTCTTCTCGTCTCGTACCTGATCTGCGCATATCGAGAGCAGGGAAAATACGACGCTCGGAAAGCTTGCGGTCCAGATGGAGCTCCATATTGCCGGTACCTTTAAATTCTTCATAAATAATATCATCCATACGTGAGCCCGTTTCGATCAGCGCAGTCGCCAGTATAGTCAAGCTGCCGCCTTCTTCGACGTTACGAGCCGAACCAAAAAACCGTTTCGGACGATGGAACGCAGCCGGATCGATACCGCCGCTAAGCGTACGTCCGGATGGAGGAATAACCAAGTTATACGCTCTGGCAAGTCGAGTGATACTGTCCATCAGGATCACAACATCCTTCTTGTGTTCAACAAGGCGCAGCGCCCGTTCAAGCACAAGCTCAGCTACTTTAATATGATTTTCAGGCAGCTCGTCGAACGTTGAGGCAATAACCTCGCCTTTGACCGAGCGCTGCATATCGGTAACTTCCTCGGGACGCTCATCGATGAGCAGAACGAATAATTTGATGTCGGGACGGTTTTCTGAAATACTGTGGGCAATTTCTTTGAGAAGCAGTGTTTTACCCGTCTTCGGAGGGGCTACAATTAGACCGCGCTGTCCGAGTCCTACAGGCGCGAGCAAGTCCATCATGCGCGTGGAAAGCTTCGACTTTGTCGTCTCAAGTACTAGTTTTTTTTCTGGATAAAGAGGAGTAAGCGCAGGAAAATGCAGTCGTTCGGATGCTGTCTCAGGGTTCTCGCCGTTAACGGCATTAACCTGAAGCAAGCCAAAGTAACGTTCATTCTCTTTCGGCGGACGGCATTTACCGGATACGAGGTCGCCGCTCCTTAAATCAAATCTGCGAATTTGCGATGCTGAGATATAAATATCCTCTTTGCTCGGTAAATAGTTAATAGGCCGTAAAAATCCGAAGCCCTCTGACAAAATATCGAGTACGCCCTCCATGAACATAAGGCCGCTTTTCTCTGCCTGCGCACGTAGAATAGCAAAAATTAATTCCTTCTTCTTAAGCGTTCCGTAATAAGGAACCTGAAATTGCTTCGCTAATTTGTAAAGATCAGTCAATTTCAACTCTTCTAGATCGGCGATCTGAAGGTCTGTCATGTTCTCACCACTTTATTCAATTTTCATTATGATTTTGTATATCTAGTAAAATCATATGCCTGATTATCTATCATTGCCGAATTAGACGCCGTCTATTCCACAGCGTCTGCTTCATCATGCCTCTTAAGATTTGACTTCTGTTTCACGCCATACTTCTGCACCTAATCGGCATAAATTCTCTACTAAGTTATCATAACCCCGGTCAATATATTCGACGCCCGATATTTCGGTAACGCCTTCGTCAACGGTCAACGCAGCTACAACAAGCGCAGCGCCCGCGCGCAAATCAGCAGCCTTCACTTTAGCAGCATTGAGCTTACCGCCCTCGATAACGGCCGAGCGGCCTTCCACGCGAATGTTGGCTCCCATGCGGGTGAGCTCAGGAACATGCTTGAATCTGGTGCCATAGACGTAGTCGGTTAAAATGCTGACACCATTCGCTTGTGTAAGCAAGGTTGTCATCGGCGATTGTAGATCCGTTGGAAAACCAGGATAAACGAGTGCTTTCACATCGATTGACGAATAATTAGGCGCTCCAATAATCCGGATGGATTCATCCATCTCTATGACTTGGACACCCATCTCCTCGAGCTTGGCCGTCATCGCTTCCAAATGCTTCGGAATAACATTATCAATAAGGACATCGCCGCGTGTTGCAGCAGCTGCAATCATATACGTACCAGCTTGGATTCGATCGGGAATGATGGAATGGCGGCAGCCGTGCAACCGATCGACCCCTTCAATCCGAATCGTTTCAGTTCCGGCACCTTTGATTTTTGCGCCCATGGCATTTAGGAGAGTAGCTACATCTATAATTTCAGGCTCTTTTGCCGCGTTTTCAATAAGGGTTAACCCTTTGGCCCGGGAGGCCGCTAGCATAATGTTAATAGTCGCTCCAACGCTTGATACGTCGAGATAGATTTTCGCACCCCGCAGCTGCTTGGCGGAAATTCGGATTGATCCATGCTCATTGGTTACCGTAGCACCCAATGCTTCAAATCCTTTAATATGTTGATCGATTGGCCTTGGCTCAAAATTACAGCCCCCAGGCAGTCCTATTGTCGCTTCTCCAAACCTGCCGAGCATTGCACCCATCAAATAATAGGATGCGCGCAGCAATTTCACTTTACCGTTTGGCATTGGCTTCGAGACAAGCGCGGAAGGATCAATGCGCATCATGTCGCCGTCACGCTTCACGACTGCTCCAAGCTCTTGCAAAATTTCACTGTATACAGCTACATCGCTTATAATCGGCAAATTGTCTAACACTACTTCTGATTCTGCTAAAAGGGCAGCAGGGACTAGCGCAACAGCGCTGTTCTTGGCTCCGCTAATTTGAACGGTGCCGTGGAGCGGCCGTCCACCGCGTATCATCAATTTCTCCATCTAATTATGTTTCCTCCCGTGGATTGGAAGAGAATAAAGGAAAAACCGCCAAAGCAAGTGAGTGTTAAACCCACTTGCCGTCTTGAGGCGGTTTAATTTCCATACTCTTGTTTTTACGCTTCATTCTGAGTCATTATAACATAATGCGCCTTGAAAAAGTAAAGCTAGTTTTGTTGATTCCAGAAAATGCAAAAAAAAGACACCGTCTCCAAGCAAGCGACGATGCCGTTTGTAACAAAATCAAGAACCTATTGCAAAGCGACTTGTTGAATTTCCACCCCGCAGCTGCATGTTAACCGCTATTCGCATCTCGTCGATGTCAAACGGCTTCGTAAAATGCATTAACGCCCCGAGGTCAGTCGCCTCTTTAATCATATCTAACTCACCGTATGCGGTCATCATGATGACTTTAATATTGCGGTCGATCGCTTTCACATGCTTTAAAATTTCCAAACCATCCATACCAGGAATTTTCATATCCAGCAGCACAAGATCGGGAGCATCGTTCTTCACGATTTCTAAAGCCAGCTTGCCATTAGATGCTTGGAACGTGTTATAACCCTCGCTGCTGAATACTTCCATGAGCAATACGCGAATACCGTTCTGATCATCAACGATCAACACTTTCTTCTTCTCCAACTCCAAATCCCCCCGCGACTGAGTCCGCCAACAGAAATGGCCAACTCTTCCATAATCGTTAATATATTCGCTAATGTGGGTATATAATCCTTCTCGTAAAGAGAAAAACTTATCAGGTGTTGACATGGAATATGTCATTGAAAGAAATGATTGATGTTACTCAGAATAGTTGAGAGCAGCTTGGACGAATCCGCGGAACAATGGCTGCGGACGATTTGGTCTGGACGTGAATTCCGGATGGAATTGTACAGCCAAGAACCAAGGATGGTCGGCCATCTCCACCATTTCAACAAGACGTCCGTCCGGAGATGTTCCGGAAATAGTCAAGCCTGCTTTTTCAATTGCTTCACGGTACTCATTGTTAAACTCATACCGATGACGGTGACGCTCGTAAACGAGCTCGTCGCCATATTCCCGTGCAGCCAGCGTTTCCGACTTAAGCTTACAAGGGTACAAGCCAAGGCGCATCGTACCGCCCATATCTTCAATGTCCTTCTGATCCGGCAGTAAATCGATAACCGGATACGGTGTGGACGAATTAATTTCCGAGCTGTTCGCGCCCGCTAGTCCAGCCACATTGCGAGCATATTCAATTACGGCAACCTGCATGCCTAGGCAGATACCGAAGAACGGAATCTTATTCTCGCGGGCATATTTGATGGCTGTAATCTTGCCTTCAATACCGCGATCGCCGAAACCGCCAGGTACAAGAATGCCGTGAACGCCCTGCAGCTGCTCGTGAGCGTTCTCTTCCGTAAGATCATCTGCATGCAGCCAACGAATCTTCACGACGGAATCAGAGGCAATACCGGCGTGCTCAAGCGATTCTGCGATACTGAGGTATGCATCGTGCAAAGCGACATATTTCCCTACGATCGCGATTTCGGTTTTCTTATGAAGCGACTTTACGCGCGTAACAAGACTTTCCCATTCACGCATATCCGGCTGCTCCGCTTTAAGCTTCAGATGGTTGACGACGATCTCATCAAGTCCTTCCTCGCGAAGCATCAACGGCACCTCGTACAATGTCGAAGCGTCGCGGCATTCCACGACTGCATTCGCATCGATATCGCAGAACAATCCGATTTTGCGTTTCAAATCTTCAGCAAGAGGATACTCCGTACGGCATACGATCACGTTCGGCTGAATGCCGATGCTGCGCAATTCCTTGACGCTATGCTGCGTCGGCTTTGTTTTCACTTCGCCTGCCGCTTTGATATAAGGAATTAGCGTAACGTGGATATACATGACGTTATCGCGTCCGATGTCGCTTTTAATTTGACGGATCGCTTCAAGGAAAGGCAAGCTCTCGATGTCGCCTACTGTACCGCCGATCTCTGTAATAACTACATCAGAGCCTGCTTCTTTGCCCGCACGGAATACACGGTCTTTGATTTCGTTCGTAATATGCGGGATAACTTGAACCGTTCCGCCCAAATAGTCGCCGCGACGTTCTTTGGTAATTACACTTGAATAAATTTTGCCGGACGTCACGTTGTTGTTCTTCGACAGGTTGATGTCGATAAACCGTTCATAGTGACCAAGATCCAAATCCGTTTCTGCGCCGTCATCGGTGACGAATACTTCTCCGTGCTGATATGGACTCATCGTTCCCGGGTCCACGTTAATGTAAGGATCGAACTTCTGAATCGTTACTTTGAGGCCCCTGTTCTTCAGCAATCGACCGAGCGAGGCTGCTGTTATCCCTTTGCCCAATGACGACACCACGCCGCCGGTTACAAATATATATTTGGTCACTGTGATGATACCCTCCAAGCTCCTATTGTTAATGTTTAGGTTTGCCCATTTACTCGATAAACATGGATGCAGATACACTCTGCCCGTCCATCCAGTTTGTGGAAATGCGTCCTACAGACCCATTCCCTACAAACAAAAAAAGTGACACCCGTAGCAACGGGGCACTTTTCCATTTTGGCATATATAAAAATATAAGAAAGCATAAGTTTGAACGTTATACTCAGCTTATATTTCTCCGTGAAATAAATCTTCAGCCTCCAAAGGACGCCATCGACCATTTACACTTGTATGCGTTATTTGTTAACCGAATCTTAAGCCCATGAGATAGTTTACTCCTCGCTTGTAGCACCTGTCAAGCGAAACTGACAGGATAAAACATACTGCGGAGCAAACGGCTTTCGCCGTCTGTTCGAGGCCCGCGGTAAAATGTAAGCAGGAGTATGCGCTTGCCGCTTATACAGCTTACACTTTAAGCAAATTACTTGTCGTCGTCGTCAAATTCTTCGTCATCATCCGACTCATCATCGTCATCAGCATCCAAATCGCCGTCGACTTCTTCCTCGTCCAGCTCCTCGTCATCAATGCCAACTTCCTCATCGACTTCCGTTTCCTCTTCCGCCTCTTCGAAGTCCTCGCGGTCCTCGTCGAATACGTCGTAGTCCTCTTCCGTCTCTGCGTACGAATCCTCTTCCTCGTCCGCGAACACATCATCATCCTCAAGATCATCGTCATCGTTAATGATGCGTGTACGCTTCGCATTGCCTACAGGATCTTCGGAACGTTCAACCGGATACCAGCGCTTCAATCCCCACATATTGCTGCCTACGCAAGCAAAACGGCCATCAATGTTGATTTCCGTATACACTTGGGCGATGAACTGGTTGATACCGTCTGCGGAAAGACCGCGTATTTTAGCGATCTCCATCATTAGATCGCGATAGTAGTAAGGTGTATTAGCCGCTTTCAGCACTTCAAATGCCAAATCGACCATAGGCATTTCCTTCATACGTTCAGGATCCAGCTTTAACGTAAAATTGCTGCTGCTCATATGTACACATCCTCTCTTGCCAATCAATTTATGTATTCGTTCATTGCGTAAATTGCGGTTGCTGCCAGAGGATGACGCCCGCCGTTTACGCTAGTCACAGTATAGTAAAACCTATTTCTTGCAAAAAAGCAAGCGGCTGCACAGCTGCCGGTACAGCTTGGACTTAAATGCAAAAAGCGAAAGGATAGTCCTCCCGCTTTGACTGTATCCATCCGGCCATGACACGAAGGTAACGTACCTTGGACGTAAGAGCCCCTGAGAACTCTTTGTTCATCCTATGTCCCTCAACGATTTTTGACACGGTTTGAAGCCTAATTATGTGAAAAAAGGCAAGTGGCTCATGCGTTCTGAAGCGCTCGCTCATACAATAGTGCAGCATGGTCCGTCGGGAGGGGAAGCCAAATTTGGACACCGCCGCTTTTATCCGTTTGTTGCAGGATACGATGGCTTGCACGGACACAACGACAGTAAAGCGAATCATTCGCTTTCAGCGTGCGAGCGACTACCGATACTTCCTTCAGCAAATGCCTCAGGCCGCTTCGTCGTCATCGCCTCAAATAAGCATCAGAAAAATGCCTATCATTCGCGGAATATCCTGCAGACTGCCGGCCGAGGAAACGCTTGAACGGTTCTCAGGACGTGTATGGATTGAAAAAGATTGCAAAATCAGCGTTCATGCCTCACCGAATAAGTCGATTATTGTAGATAAAGGCATCCCTTGGGGCGTCAGCCAGATTAAAGCCCCACAAGCCTGGAGCACGACGACCGGCCATCGCGTTAAGGTCGGCGTCATCGATACGGGAGCCGATTTCAGTCATCCCGATCTCCGCCAATCGCTCTCAAGAGGCATCAACCTGCTTAACCGCAGCATGCTTCCGCATGACGATAATGGTCACGGGACCCATATTGCCGGAACGATTGCGGCAGCCAACCAGCTACAAGGTATGATCGGCGTAGCGCCGCGCTCGTTGATCTCACCCGTTAAAGCTTTCGATCACAATGGGAGCGCCTTCGTCTCCGACATTATTCTCGGAATCGAGTGGTGTATCCGCAACCGCATGGACGTCATTAATATGAGCTTCGGCATGAAGACCAGAAGCAAAGCGCTGCTAAGCGCTGTCACGAACGCCCATAATGCGGGCGTTATTATCGTTGCATCATCCGGCAACGACGGGAAGCGGCGTTCTGTCGATTATCCGGCCCGTTATCCGCAGACGATAGCCGTAGGCGCTACAACCAGGCTTCGTCGCGTGGCTCCGTTTAGTAACCGCGGTGCGTACATTGATGTATATGCGCCAGGCGACAAGATCGTATCTGCCTGGCTTCGCGGCAAATACAACGAGATGAGCGGCACCTCAATGGCCACCTCGCATGTCAGCGGAGCAATCGCTCTCCTGCTTGCGCATAAGCCAGGACTAACGCCAACCGAGATCAAGTCTATTATCAAGCGCTCCGTACAGCCCTTAAGGGGCAGCAAAGCCCGCCGAACGATCGGCGAGCTTGATGTGATGAGTATGATGCAAGCCGCGGATAATGCTTAGATCCGCGGCTTTTTTATGAGAAGGAAATTACATGCGCTCAGGTGCGGAAACGCCGACTAGGCGCAGCACATTGGCAATAGAGATGCGAACGGCTCCGAGCAATGCCAGACGGGCTTGCGACTGCTCGGCATCCTCTGTGATGACGCGCTCCGCTCTATAGTAGCTGTGGAACAGCGACGCCAGTTCGTATACATAACGAATAAGACGGTGCGGAGCGTATTGCGCCGCCGCTTCGCTTACTTCCTGCGGCAGTTCGCCGATCTTGCGCAGAAGATCGAATTCGCTCTCTGCAGCCAGCTTGCTGAAATCAATAGCATCCACGGACTTCAGAACAAGACCTTGCTCCTCTGCTTGTCTAAAAATGCTGCAAATCCGTGCATGCGCATATTGGACGTAAAACACCGGGTTTTCATTGGAGGTAGAGATAGCCAGATCCATGTCGAAATCGAGATGCGAATCCATGCTCCGCATGGAGAAGAAGTAACGGATCGCATCAATGCCCACCTCGTCCATCAGATCCTGCATTGTAACTGCTTTACCCGTACGCTTCGACATTTTCATTTTCTCGCCGTTTTGGAACAAGCTGACCATTTGTGCGATGAGCACGGTCAGTTTCCCCGGATCATTGCCAAGCGCTTCCATCGCCGCCTTTACGCGCGGGATGTAACCATGGTGATCGGCGCCCCAAATATTAATCATCTGATCGAAGCCGCGGCTGTATTTATCGCGGTGATAAGCGATATCCGGCGTCAAATAAGTGTAAGAACCGTCATTTTTCACGAGTACGCGGTTTTTGTCGTCGCCAAAGGTCATGGTAGACAGCCAGGTCGCTCCCTCTTCCTCGTAAACATGACCCGTCGCTTTGAGTGCTTCAAGTCCTTGTTCAACTTGTCCGCTCTCGTAGAGGGACGTTTCACTGTACCAAACGTCGAAGCTTACGCGGAATCTTCCGAGATCGCGCTTAATTTTGTCGAGCTCCCGCTCCAGACCGAACTGGCGGAAATACGTAAACCGTTCTTCATCGGGAAGCTCAAGCAGCTTATCTCCCTCCTGCTCAACGAGCAGCTTCGCGAAACCGATGATGTCCTCGCCGTAGTAGCCGTCCTCCGGCATCTCCGCGGCTTGTCCAAGCTGCTGCCGGTAACGAGCCTCGATGGACACAGCCAGGTTCTCTACTTGTTTTCCGGCATCGTTAATATAGTATTCGCGCGTAACGTCATAGCCAGCGTAATCAAGCACGTTACACAATGCATCGCCAACAGCCGCACCGCGCGCATGGCCGAGATGCAGGCTGCCGGTAGGATTCGCGCTGACGAACTCTACCTGCACGCGTTTGCCGCTCTTTTCTCCTGCACGTCCATAATTTTCTCCAGCCTCAAGCGCGGCGCTCACAACCGGATAGAGGTAGCTGTTGTTCATGCGGAAGTTAATGAAGCCCGGACCTGCAATTTCGGCAGACTGAATGGACGCTTTCTTCGTATCCAAATGCGCAACGATGGCTTCCGCGATTTGGCGGGGATTTTTCTTCGCCAGCTTTGTCAGCTGCATAGCAGCATTAGTTGCCAAATCACCGTGGGATTTATCCTTCGGAACCTCCAGCACGAACGCGGGAAGCTCTTCCCTCGCCGCAAGACCGGCTGCAACCGCAGCATCGGCGATGGCCGCCTTAACCTGATCATACATTTTTTCCAGTACATTTGCGCTCATTGATTAGTTTCCTCCTGTATATGGAGCCGTATATGGAAACGGCCCGACATTTGATCACCTACGTGCATCTCGTACTCCCACTCCAGCGTAAAAGGCAGCTGCGACGGCAATGAAACAGCCTCCGTACTCCCTTCATCGCCCTCCGGCACCTGAAGCGACAGCAGAAGCGTATCCGTTTCAAGCGAAAAAGACGTCATCGACGAACGGTAATGTCCAGTCCGCCTAAGTCCGGGCACGAATAGCTGTTCCGATTCAATAACGCCCCGCCTCACGATGGACAGCTCTCCCTGCCGGTATTTCACAAGCGTGCGCACTTCTCCGGCTTTCGGATCGCCTTCTACAGCCGGCTCGCTGTAACGGACAAATATGGACCGTTCCTTGCGAAACCATTCGCCCTCATAGGCGTGAGTGTGCGAGCTTCCGTCCTGCACGCTCTCCAAAGTAATTCGCACTTTCCTGCTGTCAGCCATAATCTTGCTCCTGTTATCAGTCTAATCTTATGTAACTACTATATACAGGAAGCCTCTTAATTTCAACGCTAGAGCGCGGTTAAGTTGACGCATACGGTACAATTTCCCGCCATGCCTCCACGCGATCCTCAAGCGTTCGCATACGCTGAGTAGGAATCGGACTGGAGGAGGGCAGCTTCAGCAGCGTGATGTTCCGGAAGCTTTCATGCCCGCGATAAAATTTTTGGAAGGTGTCGTACGCTTTGCTCCCGTTAAATGCAAAGCAGCGCAGCTCCGGATATTTCGCTACAAGCTCAGGCAGCTTCTGCGGCACTTCCGCGCGGATATTAACGTCTAAACTGCCCTCCCGTTCACAGGACTCAATGACATCCCACAGCGCCAACCGATGCTCCTTCAGGAATGCGAGCCGCCTCTCATACACCGGATCTGCGTCCGATTCATTAAACAAACGGTATATAATTCGCCACATGTAGTTCTGCGGGTGCCCATAAAATTGTTTATGTTCAAGCGATTTCACACTCGGCGCCGTCCCAAGAATAAGCACACGAGCACGCTCATCGATAACCGGCGGAAACGAATAAATTCGCATCGGATTGCCTCCTGTAAGTTCATTTTCACTATAATACATGCAGTTTGCTATTCTGTACTTGCTTATATTTCAAAAAAAGACGCTTTCCGCTAAGATTACGCAGAAAACGTCTTTCTATATCTGAATTCTATTTCACAAAACCAAGCAGCATCTCGCGGATAACCTTAGCCGCAACGATCTGCGTCTGCTCCGTCGGATCATACGCTGGAGCTACCTCAACAAGGTCGCAGCCAACGATGTTAACACCGGAACGGGCGATCGCGTGAACCGATTCGATCAGTTCCTTCGATGTGATGCCGCCCGCTTCCGCTGTGCCTGTACCAGGCGCTGCGGATGGATCAAGCACGTCGATATCGATCGTTAAATAAACCGGACGGCCTTCGAGCTCAGGAAGCACCTTCTTCAGCGGCTCCAATACCTCGAACGGGTGGAAGTTAATGTTCTCGCGCGCATACTGCCATTCCTCGCGTGAGCCCGAACGGATGCCGAACTGGTAAATGTTCTGTCCGCCCATCAGACCGGCTGCCTTCCGCAGCGGCGTGGAGTGGGACAACGGCTCGCCTTCATACGACTCGCGCAGATCGGCGTGAGCGTCGAAGTGGATAATCGCAAGGTCAGGATACTTCTTATACACCTCTTGGAAAATCGGCCAAGAAACGAGATGCTCGCCGCCGAGGCCGACAGGGATTTTGCCGTCATCCAGTACGCCGCGAACGAACTCGCCGATAATTTCAAGACTGCGCGCTGCGTTGCCGAATGGAAGCAGCAAATCTCCAGCGTCGAAATATTCAATATCCTCGAGGCTGCGGTCTAAGTAAGGGCTGTATTCTTCTAATCCGATCGATACCTCGCGAATGCGGGGAGGACCGAAACGCGAACCCGGACGGAAGCTAACCGTGAAATCCATCGGCATGCCGTAGATAACCGCTTTGGAAGCTTCATAATTGTCAGAGCTCAGGATGAAGACGTTGCCGGAATATTTTTGATCCAATTTCATGAGGGTTGTCCTCTCTCTCCTATAGCGTAGCCGCTCGTTATTTCACGAGATCTTCAACGAACTTAGGCAGTACGAAAGCTGCTTTGTGAAGACGCGGCGTGTAATATTTCGTATCGATTTCTGGAATAGCTGTCTCATCAACAGCAATTGGATCGTGCTTCTTGCTGCCCATTGTGAACGTCCACAGACCGCTAGGGTAAGTCGGAATATTCGCGCCGTATACACGAACGATCGGGAATACTTCCTTCACGTCTTTGTTTACGCTTTGGATAAGATCCGCTTTGAACCAAGGATTATCCGTTTGCGCAACGAAGATACCGTCTTCCTTCAACGCCTCGTAGATGCCTTGATAGAAGCCCTTCGTAAACAGGTTTGCAGCAGGGCCAACCGGTTCTGTAGAGTCAACCATAATAACGTCGTACGTGTTTTTATGATCATGAATATGCATGAAGCCGTCGTTCACAAGCACTTCAACGCGCGGGTTGTCGAGCTCGCCAGCGATAGTTGGCAAATATTTTTTGGAGTATTCAATCACTTTACCGTCAATGTCGACGAGAACAGCCTTCTTCACCTTCGGATGCTTCATGACTTCACGGATAACGCCGCCGTCACCGCCGCCCACAACGAGCACATACTCCGGATTCGGATGCGTGAAAAGAACAGGATGTGCGACCATCTCGTGGTAAACGAACTCATCTTTCACCGTAGTCATAACCATGCCGTCAAGAACAAGCATCGTTCCGAACTCTTCCGTCTCGATCATATCAAGCTGTTGAAAATCCGTTTGTTCATTTACATAAGTTTTAGTAATCTTCGCCGTAATGCCGAAGCTGTCTGTTTGTTTTTCTGTATACCACAATTCCATGTCGTATAATCCCTTCTTTCCTTCAATGGTTCAACCTGTATTATAGTAAATTAGGCCAAAAAAGCAACCTTTTCCAACCTTATATACAAAAATTTAATCAACCTCAGGCTCTGCGTGAATAGGGTGTTCCCCGTTTTTCCATACTAAGGAAAAGTGATGCTTTGCGCTGAAGGGAGCCTGCTCCATGAATAAGCCTTCCAATCGGCAGGGTAAGCCCCGTCGCCGAACTGCTTTTCCTATTATAACCGAGAGGTTCATATCCCATGTTCTGAAAATGAAAAAATGGCTGAGATGGGCTGCTGCCGCATTCGCCCTATTCGTGCTCGTCATCGTGGGCACGCTTGTTTATTTGCGGACGCAATCTTTGCCTGTCGCCGCCATCAGCCAAACGTCTCAGATGGTCGATCTGCAAGGCAACGTCATCGATACGTTCCATGCCGGAGAAAACAGACGCTCCGTACAGCTTTCGGACATCTCGCATTACGTGATTGATGCGACCTTGGCAATCGAGGACCACCGTTTCTACGACCATCGCGGCTTCGATATGAAAGGAATGGCGCGCGCCGTTATGGTGAACGTCCAAAGCTTCTCTACACGGCAAGGCGCGAGTACGCTCACACAGCAGCTTGCACGGAATCTTTATCTGACGCATGAGCGAACCTGGCAGCGCAAAATAAAGGAAGCTATGTACACGGTGCAGCTCGAGATGAACTACTCCAAGGATGAAATTCTCGGCATGTATTTGAATCAAATTTATTACGGCCATGGCTCCTACGGCATTGAAGCGGCTGCGATGATGTACTTCAATAAACATGCTTCCGAGCTTTCGCTTGCTGAAAGCGCCATGCTCGCCGGCATCCCGAAGGGACCCAAATATTATTCCCCCTATTTGAATATGAAAAACGCGAAGGACCGTCAGCTTACGATACTGCAGGCGATGGTCGAAGGCGGCTCGATTACGTCCGAACAGGCGGATGCCGCTTATGCGGAGATGCTGAATTTTCAGACGCTCGGCTCTGGCGAGCAGGAGGGGTTTGCGCCGTATTTTCGCGATTATATCAGGTATATTGCCGTGGACAAACTTGGCATCAATGAGCATTTGCTGAACGAGGGCGGCATAACGATCTATACGACGCTTGATCCGGCAGCGCAAGCAACGGCCGAAGAGGTCATTGCGAAAGGGATTCCGGAAAGCTCCGAGCAGCAAGCCGCGCTTATTGCCATTGATCCGCGCAACGGCTATATCAAAGCGATGGTCGGCGGAAGAGACTATAAGAAAAATCAGTACAACCGTGTCTTTGCCAAAACGCGTCAGCCCGGCTCCTCCTTCAAGCCTTTCTTGTATTTAACCGCCATACAGAGCGGCTTCATGTCGCCCTTGACGCACTACAAGAGCGAACCGACCGTGTTCACTTACGATGAAGGACGCAAGACATACGAGCCGCATAACTATGGCGATAAGTACTTGAATGAGCTGATCGATATGCGGCAGGCGCTGGCGAGCTCGGATAATATTTACGCAGTCAACACGATCATGACCGTTGGCGCTGACAAAGTGATCGATACGGCGAGGAAGCTGGGGATCGACAGCCCGATGCAGCCCGTCCCTTCGCTCGCGCTTGGCACATTCCCGGTCAGTCCGTTCGAAATGGCCTCCGCCTTCGGCACGTTTGCCAGCGGCGGTCTCCGCTATGAACCGATCGCGATTATCCGTATCGAGGACCGCAAGGGCCAAGTCTTATATGAAGCGGAGCATAAATCCGAGCAGGTTGTAACCGCGGCGGAAGCTTATGTCATGACCAGTTTAATGGAGAGCGTATTTAAAGAAGGCGGCACCGCTTTCCGTGTATCTTCTATTATTAAGCGGCCGGTTGCGGGCAAGACAGGCACAACGCCTACGGATGCGTGGCTTGTCGGATATACCCCCGAGCTGGCGACAGCCGTATGGGTCGGATACGACAAAGATCGTAAGCTGACCGTTGCCGAGGCTTATCGCGCTGCGCCGATTTTCGCTAATTTCACGGAGCAGGCGCTTGCCGCCGTACCGCCTAAAATCTTCCCGATCCCGGAAGGTGTCGTAAATGTGTATATTGATCCGACCAGCGGAAAGATTGCGGAAAGCACCTGCCCGAACAAACGGCTGGAGACCTTCCTTAGCGGAACGGAGCCAACTGAAGTATGCGGCAAGCCAGCCGCGGCGGGCGATAACGGCAGCGGTACCGGTCAAGACGGAGCGAAGGCGGAGGGACGCCGCACTTGGTGGACTGATCTGAAGCGCTGGTGGACAGACTAGAAAAAGCAGCGGCTTACTTTAAGAAGGAAGCTGCTGCGGCTGCCGATTGTGATACTGCCATGACCTTTGCACATTTTTGTCCGATTTATGATCAAAAAGTGAATTTTCTTTGAACAAATGCATATAGTTGTGTTATAGTAGGGATAAGAAAACACTTACAATTAATCGGGAGTGTTCAAAAATGACCACGAAAACCGTAACAATCAGCCATATTCAACCTTCAAAATCGGATGTCAAGCGTCTTGTCAAAGCAATGACTGCAATCGCATGGGGCGTTCTTGCCATTGGCGTTGTGCTCAGTCTAGTCAATTTAAGCCATTTCAGCGATCGAAATGTCGGACTTATGGTCGGCATCGGATTTCTAATCGGCAGCGTTCATATTTATGTCATTGGTACAGCAATCGGACTCGTCCATGCTCGCCTAACGCAAGAGCAGCAGCCGAAAGATTTTGACGACCATCAATCGTAAGTAACCGCCGCATTTATAGCGGAGCAAATAGACAGCCCCATGAGGTCACTGACCGAATGGGGCTGTCTATTTGTTTGGGTAATGATGGACAGAACAGCTGGCGCTGCAAAGTATCCTAAATGTAACAGTTGTCTAAGCCGTGAACTTTCAGTTACAGAAAAAAGACGAATTTTTGACGTAATTGTTAACCCCGCAGTTATTATCTTGTAGATCTGCTATTGTAGTCGTAAGCAGTAATTTTGAGGAGTTGAACTATTGATGAGACCGTATCTTCGTATGCTGACACCCGTACTTATTATGCTAATGGCCGTTATGCTTTCCGGCTGCGGCGAGCAATTCATTGTGCTCGACCCGAAAGGGCCAATCGGCGAGTCTCAGAAGGATTTGATTTATTTTTCAACCATTCTGTGTTCCGTTATCATCGTGCCCGTACTTATCCTGACAGCTATTATCGTTTGGCGGTACCGCGATAAGCCCGGCAGAAAGGCTTCCTACAACCCTAACTGGGAGCATAGCACGAAGCTGGAGATTACTTGGTGGACCATTCCAATTATCGCTATCCTTATACTGGCTATCGTCACCGTTAAATACACGTATGCGCTCGAGCCTTCCAAACCGATCGAATCGGCTAAGGCGCCCATTACGATTCAAGTCACGTCGCTTGACTGGAAATGGCTGTTCAAATATCCGGATGAGGATATCGCAACTGTCAATTACATTAAAATTCCGGAAGACGTGCCGATTAAGTTCCAATTAACGTCCGACACGGCGATGAACTCCTTCTGGGTTCCGCAGCTCGGCGGACAAATTTACACCATGTCGGGTATGGCCATGACCCTATTCCTGCAAGCAGATGAGCAAGGCAGCTATTTTGGCTCCGGCGCGAACTTCACAGGGAAAGATTTTGCCCAAATGACGTTTAAAGTCGATGCTACTTCGGAGGAAGAATATAAAGCTTGGATTGGCGAAGTGAAGGCTAAGTCTCCATCCCTAACTATGGAGGGCTTCGAGAAGCTGACTGAGCCGGGAACTTCTGATGTGCAGCTGTTCTCCAGCTTCCCTGAAGGTTTATTCAATAAAATCGTAAAACAATATGTGAACGGCGGCGGCGGCGCGCATCAGCATCATGGCAGTGAAGCAGCGGAGCCTGCGGCAGCCGCGATTGAAGAGACCGCTCCGGCGGTTACGACGGAGACGCATCATCACTCAGCCAGCAGCACGGACGCTAACACGCATAACCATGTGGGGCATTAACCCACTTACAAGCGCAAGCTTTTGAAACGAGTTTGTTCTACAAACTTTTAGGAGGACCCCTCATGTTAGACAAAATTAAACAATTCGCATCCGAATTTTTCGTTACCGGCGATCCGCTTATTTTAGGGGCTCAAGTATCCATTGGGTTATCGCTTGTCGCGATTATATTCGTACTCACCTTTTTCAAAAAATGGCGCTGGCTGTGGACCGAATGGCTGACTAGCGTCGATCATAAAAAAATCGGAATCATGTACATCATCGCTTCCATTCTCATGCTGTTCCGCGGCGGCGTCGATGCGCTGCTTATGCGGGTTCAGCTTGCTGCTCCGGAGCTTGAGTTTTTGCACGCGGAACACTATAACCAAATCTTCACCACGCACGGCGTTATTATGATCCTGTTCATGGCGATGCCGCTTATGTTCGGTCTGTTCAATATCGTCGTCCCGCTCCTCATCGGAGCCCGCGACGTTGCGTTTCCGTTCCTGAACTCCCTTAGCTTCTGGATGTTCTTCTTTGGAGCGATGCTGTTCAACGTATCCTTTATTATCGGCGGTTCGCCGGATGCAGGCTGGCTCGCATATCCGCCGCTTTCCGAGATGTCAGGCAGTCCGGGGCTCGGACAAGACTTCTATATCTGGGGTATTCAAATTTCAGGTATCGGCTCCCTTGCTACGGGAATTAACTTTGTTGTCACGATTCTGAAAATGCGCGCGCCGGGCATGAAGCTCATGCAAATGCCGATGTTCGTATGGTCCGTACTTTCGTCATGTATCACGATTATGTTCGCTTTCCCAATATTAACGGTTACGCTGTTCCTGCTGTTCATTGACCGCTATCTGGGCGCCCATTTCTTCACGCTCGACGGCGGCGGCAATCCGATGATGTACATCAACCTCATCTGGATGTGGGGACATCCTGAAGTATATATCGTTATTTTGCCGGCATTCGGCATATTCTCCGAGGTCGTATCGACCTTCGCGAAGAAAAAACTTTTCGGCTATAAATCGATGGTATTCGCCCTTATGTCGATCAGCTTCTTCTCGTTCTTCACTTGGGCGCATCACTTCTTCACCATGGGCTCCGGCGCTAACGTTAACGCGTTCTTTGCTTTAACAACGATGCTGATCGCAATACCGACCGGGGTGAAAGTATTTAACTGGCTGTTTACGATGTACCAAGGCCGAATTTCGTTTACGACACCGATGATGTGGACGATCGCGTTCATTCCCTGCTTTGTCGTCGGGGGGATGACCGGGGTGCTCCTGTCTGTTGCGCCGGCCGACTTCCAGTTCCATAACAGCTACTTCCTGATCGCGCATTTCCATCAGGTGCTTATCGGCGGCGTTGTGTTCGGTTATTTCGCAGGTCTCTATTACTGGTGGCCGAAAATGTTCGGCTTCCGCTTGCATGAAGGTATCGGCAAATGGGCATTCTGGTTCTGGAACATCGGTTTCTATGTATGTTTTATGCCGCAATACGCGCTTGGCCTCATGGGTATGACGCGCCGCTTCAACGAATACGACTTCGATATGGGCTGGCAGCCGCTTAACGTCGTATCTACTGTCGGAGCTTTCTTAATGGGTCTCGCGTTTATTTTCCAAGTGTGGCAAATCGCTCATAGCATTAAGTTTTACAAGAAGGAAAAGGACGGCGACGCATGGGATGGCCGTACGCTGGAATGGTCGATTCCATCGCCTGCACCTCTCTACAACTTCGCCCGCTTGCCGCAGGTTACAAGCCAAGACGAGTGGTGGGAAGAGAAACAGCGCATTGCGAGCGGTGAACCGGCCAAACCACTCGCTCCGCTTGAGCCGATCCATATGCCGAAAAATTCAAGTATTCCGTTCATCATGTCGTTATGCTGGTTTATAGCAGGCTTCGGCTTCGTATGGGATTGGCTGTGGATGGCTATACCGGGTATGATCGGCGTAGCCATATGTATGCTTGCCCGTTCGTTCTCTTACGATACCGATTATTACATTCCGGTGGATGAGATCGAGCGTACGGAAGCCGCATTAAGGGGGACAAAATAATGGCACATGCAGTTTCCAATCCAGCAGGAGCGCATGGCGGACACGGTGCCGGTCACGGCGGCGGTCACCATGACGATCATCACGATCAAGAGTCGTTGAAAATGTTCGGCTTCTGGCTGTTTCTTATAACCGACGTTATATTATTCGGTACGTTGTTCGCTACCTATGTCGTCCTCCGTCTCAACACGGACGGCGGACCGACCGGCGGGGAATTGCTCGAAATGAATGGTATTATCATTTCGACCTTCCTCCTGCTCACAAGCAGCTTCACGAGCGGCGTAGCCGTTCTGGAAATGAACAAAGGGAACAAACGCGGTCTGATTCTCTGGCTCGCGATTACCGCTTTGCTCGGCGCATCATTCGTATTTCTTGAAGTAAACGAGTTTATGCACCTGGTGCATGAGGGTGCTACAATTGGAACAAGCGCCTATTGGTCTGCTTTCTACGTTCTTGTCGGAACGCACGGGCTTCACGTCTCGGTCGGTCTCGTCTGGATGACCGCGCTGATCTTTCAGCTAAGCCGCCGCGGCATTACACCGGTCACAAAACGCAAAGTAAGCATCATCAGCTTATACTGGCATTTCTTGGACGTCGTGTGGATTTTCGTATTCACGATCGTTTACTTGATGGGGGTGATGTAGGATGGAAAAGCACAACACGCATGCCCATGACGGCGAGCACGGATCCCATGGCGGATCAATGAAGTCTTACGTTATCGGCTTCCTATTCTCCATCATTCTGACGATCATTCCGCTCGTTGTCGTGATGAATGATCTGCTGAGTAAAACGGCCACAACCGTGCTCATCCTCGTGATGGCCGTTCTGCAGTTCGCCGTTCAGCTGGTCTTCTTCATGCACATCCGGGATGAGGAGAAGCCGCGTTTCAACCTGATGGCGCTTATTTTCGGGCTCGTCATTTTGCTGACGATCGTCGCGGGCTCCATCTGGATTATGACCTACAATGCGGTAGCATAATATTCTGCAATACGATGAGATACTCATAAAAAAGCTGCGCCAATGTCATTGCGACAATGGTGCAGCTTTTTTTCTATTCCAAACCGGCAGCTTAACGCTGCGAATTAACTAGCGCCCCCGCTCTACCAGCTCTACGCCTTTCGGTACAATTAGCGTTAGCTCGGGAATTACCGTTTCGGAAATAATGCCGCCATCCCGGTGATCGGCCGACCCGATCATGACGTACATGGTCGTGCCGACGATACGGGTTTGCAGCATTTTATCGTCCAGCCGCTCAAGCTTCTCGGAAGATCTGTAGCGAATTTGCCCAAAAAGCTGCAGCTCGCGCGTATCTGTCTCTCCGAATTGAACACCGCCTAACGAATGTATGACAATTTTGTTAATCTCTGCAGGCACCTTCACCGCCCTCGTATCAACAAACGCCGTTCGCTGCGTCATATGCAGTCCTCGCTGCAGCTCATCGAATAAGCCGGTTGACATGAGCAGGGCAAGTCCAAGGCTCGCCGCGCCGATCATGCCAACAAAAAAGACGCTTATCCAGTCGTAACGCACGATTGCCCGCTCGCTGCCGGAAAATTTCAGGTAGAGCAGCAGCTCCGCTCCCAGCATAATAAATACTACCGGCGCTACCCACAGGAGCATCTCATATGCTCTGATGTCTTGCCAGAGGGATACTGCTAGCGCAGTTCCCATTAGCATCAGCGTTACGCCCATCGATAGCGAGCCGACGCGCCAGGTGCGCACGCCTTCCGGCCGATTAACCGCTTCATTCGCCATGTTCACTGTGTTCATTACGACTCCCCCTCCCGCTTATGCAGCGGAGCAGGGATTGCAGGCGGAGCTCCTTTTCTAATATCGGCAGCCGCTCTGCTTCCAAAGACTAGACGCAAGCCGACAATAATCATAACGAATGCCACAACAGCCGTCGGAATCATATATTTGATCTGCATGTACTGCGAGTAAAGCTCGTTTGAAAAGTGGGAAGTGAACTCAGCGGCTACACGATCAAGCAAATAGTAAACGCCAAACCCAAGCAGCCCAATGCCGAACCAGCGCTGATAAGGAACAAGCTGCGTCAGCACCGGCTCATCGGTAAGCGTCTGACGCTCGTAGCGGGACGTCTGCTGCATGGCATCAAAGAACGCGAAGCACCAGAACAGCGGAAGCAGGAAAAAAAATAGAGACAGCCGCAAATTGTCCATTATATAAATAGTTAAGAGAAAGCCGCCCATAAGCTGCAGCCCCCGCTTCTGCAAGCCTAGATAGAGATGGCCTGCGCCCGGGAAAATCGACAATGCGATAGCCAGCACCTTACTTTTGCGCCCCGAAGCGATATACGATTCCATATCTTCGAATATAGCACGATCCACAAGATGCTCTCCGCGCTGCTTCGCGTGAAGCTGTCTGATCGCGTCAAACATGCTGTACACCCAGATGATTGGCAGCGCGAGCAAAAAGACGAGCAGCTCTCCTCTGTGAATAATAGTGCTTAAGAAGACGATAATCGCGAACCAGCCGATGAACGAAATGAGCAATGTGATCCCGCGCTGCATAAGCCCCATACTCATATGGCCAAGACCCGGCACGAGGGAGAACAGGATTATACGCGATTTCTCGCGCTGATGCTCCCGCTCAAACAATACAGCTCCTGGGCCAAAATGATCGGCAGAATGCTCGAATGGATGCTGCTGAACCGGATGTGACGATAATCCATTGCCTTTGATCAGGGTAAAGACCATATCGAGCATGTTAATAATCCCGGACATAGCGGCTATGAACATCAGAAAGACGAGAAAACCATCATCGACACCCGCATTCGTAATCATCAATAAAATAAACATCCCAATTGGGCCAAAAAAAGCTCCTCCGTATAATATGGCACGTACAGGACGGCCCAAATAGCCATGCCCAACGCCGGGTATAAAAGAAAGCAAAAACGCCGTTAACGGGCTTTTATTCATGCTTGAATCATTCCTTTCCATTTCCTCATTTTTCATTTATTTATAGCGGGTCGCTCTCAGGCCGTCCAGCCACGACCCTGTTTGATCGACTATTTTGTCCGACCATGATTCCGAATGCTTGCCAGCTGCCATCGGCGGGTACGGCGGTACAGCCTGCTGTACATTCTCATTCATATCGAGCTGAGCCAGCTTCTGAGAGAAGGAGGCAAAGGTACCGGTGACAAGCAGCAGCAGCGTAATGGACGCAGCAATGGTATAATGCGTTACCGGATGCTGAAGCCAAGCACGAAGGCGGGGAGATTTCTCCTGTAGAGCGCTGGACGTTCTAAGGCAGTCAGTCTGGGCTTGATGAATGCTCTCCTCGCTTAACAGCTGCGCAACGACCCGCTTCTCTAACTGCTCCATATCAGGAAGCTGAGGTTCGTTTACATGGCTCGGAAAGACTGACTCCACCTCGTCTTCGGACGATTCAACTGCAGCAATAAAGTGATTTAAGCAGCAATCGCAAGCTGTCATCTGCTGCTCTACCTGTACACGCTCAGCTTCTGCGAGCGTGCCATTCACATATCGGATCATTTGATCCGGCGATACATGCTCATTCCTCATTCGAAATCCTCCTTCCGCCAGTGGCGCTTCATCCAGCTTCTTGCCCGGTACAGCCTGGACTCTACGCTTTTGCGCTCCAGCCCGGTTTCGGCCGCTATCTGTTCATACGACTTGTCTTCCATATAATAAGCGTTTATGACTTCCCGGTAGTTTTCGGGCATTTCTTCTACGCGCTCGCGAACCTGCCGCCTATCCGCTTGCTTGATGGCTACCAGCTCGGCTGCAGGCATCGCCGCGGCGGCATCATCATGCATTTTCTCGCTCATCGCTTCGCTATCCGACAGCTCCTCGGGCCTGCGCGCCTTGCTTCTCTTGAAATCGATCGCTCGATTAACGGCAATGCGGGTAATCCACGTCTTCAGCCCGTCCAATCGGCAATCCGGAAGGGAACGATAAATTTGCAGCAGCACTTCCTGCGTTATATCCTCCGCATCATGCGGAGAATGAAGGACTGCGAAGACCGTTCTATATATATAAGGACCATACGCCTGTACGAAAGGGCCATAATGCTCGGGCCCGCCCTCTTGCACCGCTCTGATCCAATCCTCGTCTTGAATGTCGCTCCCCCCCTTCCCAATCTATAGACGTCAGCCAGGCGCTATTCCCCTGCACTTAATCCAAAAAAATTTTTTCATACGATTCCAACAGCCTCTAAAAATACGAAAAACCTCATCATCCGCAAGATTAGCCTTACGAACGATGAGGTTCTCATCCTTTATTGGCGCTTACGCCTATGTCGCGCTTGATCGCGCTCGCCGCTACACGTTCAAAGCCTGTTTAAGCTCTTCCGGCGAACGATCCCACCACTCTAAGTTATTCTCGGTAAGCAGCTTGCGCAGCGCCGCTTTCTCTACATCGCCAAGCTCTGTCAAATTGTAGCGTCGTTTGATCGCATGATCCAGCTTGTTTACGTGGTCAGCCAGTATCTTCCACCCGCGGCGCGCCTCGGAGTCGATCAGCATCTCGCAGGCCGTCGCGCCTGCATAATAAGATCCTTCCTCATTACGGTCGACCGCTACCCACACGATCCAGCATTGACGGCCATTCGGCGTATCCTCTTTGTTCGGCGTAAACTTAATGCCGCGCTCCACCTTGCTCTTCGCATGCATGGCGCCAACGTCGATATAAGCGACGCCCTCATCAATAATGACGCAGGATACAGCGCTCAAATCGATCGTTCCCGCCCCGAAGCCTTTATGTTGTTTGTTGCTCACTACGTTGAGCGACAGTGATTTCTTTTCCTTCTTTTCCGGCTGAGCCGGCTGTCCTTGTTCTTCCGTCATGCGCATTCACACCTTCCCCGATACAATAATTCCATTTTAGCTAATAATCCTTGAAAAGCAAACATATACATGCTGTAGATGCTTGTCAACGGGAGGGAAACGTTCAATGACTCCACGCTATTTCAAACGAATTTTACTCGTAATACTCGCAGTCGTACTGCTCGGCCTGTCTGTGCAGCAAGGCTTCGGGACTGCTTGGCAATCCCAATATACATATGCTTTCGCCCCCGCCGCCAAAGCCAAGCAAACACCGGCCCCTGCCCAAAATACGGCCAAGCCGCCGCTCGTGCAGGAGCCGAATACGGTCATGACGCCTAAGCCGCAATCACTAAGCAACCGTATCGTTGAGTACCATATCAACGTTCATTTACTTGGCGATACGAAGCAATTAATCGGCGACCAGACGGTAACCTGGACCAACCCCGGCAAAAAAACAGTGTCCGAGCTCTATTTCCACCTGTACCCGAATGCTTTCCAATCAGACAAAACGACGTTCATGCAAGAATCCGGAGGCAAGCTGCGCGAGGACAAAGCAACCACGAACAGCCATGGCTATATGAAGCTGCTTACGCTAGAAACGCTTAACGGCGAAAGCCTGCTGCCTCGTCTGCAGTACGTGCAGCCCGACGACGGCAATGCCGATGACTTCACCTTAGCCAAAATACGGCTGCCAGAGCCTATCGCTCCGGGCAAGTCCGTTACGCTCCGCATGGGGTACGATGTGAAGCTGCCAGAGGTGTTTGCTAGAATGGGCTACTCCGGACAATTCGTGATGGCGGGACAGTGGTTTCCCAAAATTGCCGTATACGAAACGGTCGGTACAAGGGGACGTACGGCTGAAGGCTGGAACGTTCACCAATATCATGGAAACTCCGAGTTTTACAGCGACTTCGGCATATACAGCGTTCGGATTACAGTACCGGAAGCCTACACGGTCGCGGCAACCGGCTTCCAAACGAAAGCGATTGAAATGAAGGATCAAACGAAGGTTTACCAATTTTATGCCGATGACGTTCATGACTTTGCTTGGTCGGCGTCGCCGGACTTCGTCTACGAAGAGACCGCCTACTCCGATACGGGCATTCCCGGCGTACGGATTAAGCTCTATCTCGATCCGGCGCATGCCGCCCTTAAGGATCGCTATATGCACGCCGCCAAATCCGCTCTCTCAAGCTACGCGAAATGGTACGGGGAATACCCCTACAGCACGTTGTCTATCGTCGTGCCTCCCAAAGGGGCGAACGGAGCTGGAGGCATGGAGTATCCGACGCTCATCACGGCATTCGCAGCCGAGAAACAAAATCCCGGCTACGATTTAGAGCGAACGGTCGTGCATGAAATCGGGCACCAATACTGGTATGGAATGGTCGCCTCCAATGAGTTCGAGGAGGCTTGGCTGGACGAAGGCTTTACATCCTACGCCGAGGACAAGGTGATGGAGACCGCATACGGATTGGAAGCGAATTTGCGGGTGGAGGCCAGCTACATGACCGACCCCGCACCGCTTAAGCAGCAATCCTGGTCATACGGCAGCCACTCGCAATACGCCGAGAACGTGTACATGAGGGCGAAGCTCGTGCTCATTGGCATTGAGAATCAGGTAGGCTCTAGAACGATGCAAAAAATTTTACGTACGTATTTCCAAAAATTTAAGTTCAAGCACCCTTCTACTGCCGACTTCCAGCGCGTGGTCGATCAAGTTACGAAGACGAAATGGCATGATTATTTCAGCCGATACGTTTACGGCAGCCAGATGGCTGACTTCTCGATCGAATCGATCCATGTTCGTCCCGTCACTCAGGATGGGAACAAGATGTACGAATCGGTCGTGCTTGTCAAAAAGAACGGCGGCAGCAACGGCGACATCAAGGTCGTGCTGCAGTTCACCGACGGCACCAAACTAACGAAGCTGTGGAATGCCGAAGAAACTCACATTCAATTCAAGCAGCTGCATTCCGCTCCGCTCGAATGGGCGATCGTCGATCCGAATTACAGCAACGTCCTCGACAACAAGCTCATTAACAACTATATGCAGGCCCAGCTGCCGGAGGATACGCGCACGAGATGGAGCCTTGGAGTAGTCAATCTTATTGAAGGTCTGCTCGGGTCGCTGAGCTGGTAAGTAATTGCGTTCAAGGAGCGATTAACAATGAAAATACATTTGAAGCAAGGCTGGCGGCTAGCGGTTAAACATTTTTACCTTGTTATATTATTGTTTCTGTATCAGCTGCTATGGGGATTTTTCCTTTATCGTTTCATTGACTCGGTCGTCTCGCCGCTGCTGCGGCGGTACCCGGGCTCCTATCCTTCTGATACGGCTGCTCAGCTCTTCATGACCGAAGCCCAATTCCAGCTGCTCAAAACCGATCTGATCACCCCGTATGTCTGGACGTTAGGCGGTCTGTTGTTTGCCAGGATGCTGCTGACGCCTTTGTTTAACGCCGGCTTGTTCTACTCGCTCAATCAAACGAGATCGGAGGGGAGAACCCGGTTTCTGGAGGGCATCCGCAAAACGTGGAAGCCCGTTGTCCTGCTCTACTGGATAGAAGCTGTCTTATCGCTGGCTCCTGCCTGGTGGCTGATGCCCCGCTCGCTCGACGCACTTCTGGAGAGCGGCTCCATCCCGGAACTGCTGCAAGCGGTGCTGCCTGGCGCATCACTATGGCTGCTGTGGAGCACAGTGCTGCATTTGTTATTTCTAGCCATGCAGTTCGGCGCTGCATCCGGCGAAGGCGTATTCCGTTCCTTATGGCACGCTCTCCGGAACTTTCTCTCCTATGCGGCCATCTCACTCATCATGTGGGGGATCGGAGCTGCCGCAGGACTCGTAGTCACCGGCATATCGATGCTCTGGGCCGGCTTGTTCGCGCTCATCCTGCATCAGGGCTATCACCTGATTCGTACGCTCATGAAGGTATGGACCATAGCCTCGCAATATGAATGCCTGCAATCGAAATAAACGCAGGATGAAGAAGCCTTCGGCTCCACGGTTCGCCCGTGGATACGGGGCTTTTTTTATTTCAAAACCGACCGCAACTAAATGATTACATTTCTGTATAAATATTTGTAAGAAAATGAATAATGGGGGATACATGTAAATGATGCGTAAAAAATTGATTATAATATCGATGGTATTGCTCTTATCGGGGGGTTCGCTCGTTGCAGCCGACAAATTACTCCAAAAAGTAACGCTGATTTATAATAATAAACAATCGGTAGAAGATGGTTTACTGGTAGATGATAAGGTGTACATCAATATCCGTTCCTTAAGCGATTCCATGCAAGCGTTCATTCAATGGAAGGGCAGCGAGAAGAAGCTGGTCATTCAGAAGCCCAACGTCCATATGTTTCTGATGAATGAGAAGCGAACCATGTTTGGACAGGTTGAAAAAGGGGCTGTTCAGAAATTTTTAGTACAAGCGCAAATCGATAATTTGAATGTCGCCATCTCCGAATTCAAGGTCACGATTGTTGACCCTAACGATAAAGAAACGACGATTGACAGCCGCAGCCAGGATGATGCTGATTTTAAGCAATTTGTCGAAAAAGACACCTTTTGGTTCAGCTCGAAAGTCATCTCCTATGATTTTAAATACTCGGGCAAATACAAGCTGCGGTTCTGGATGGAACAAAAGAACGGCGATCCGCAGCTCATCTCCGAGAAGGTCATTACCGCAAAATAAAGCGCGCATCCGAATGATGTAAAACCTGAAACTACAATAAAACCTCCGGCTGACCGGAGGTTTTTTGTATGAATTTTTTTAATCTTTCGTTTGTAAACAGTAAAACACCGCAGCTTTCGGGACTTTAGGCTAATCTACGCGGAGAGGTGCCGCAGGGACAATCCGGTATCATTTACATGATATCTACATAATTAATGAATTAGTTTCGTCACATTTAGCTAGAAAAGACTACAAATGAGTGTTTATATTACACAAAAGTCGTTTAAACGAACTAAATTGTCAAAAGGTTACATGAGAATTATTAGAATTTGCCAGTAAAGGCAGGAGATCAATGAAAATAATCGAATAATTCTCAGGAGCATGAAAAAACTGCCTAATTCCCTATCGGGAAACGGGGGAACCACTCTGGGTGAATTGATTCCGACGTCTGAGTTTTCTCAGCGCCTGAGGAATCATAGGGAGCCTTCAACCGAACCCCACAGCTAACCTCGTCGGCACTGGAAGGAGTTTCACAATTGAAGAAGATTACCGCATTACTCCTGGGTCTCGTTCTCGTACTCGCTTTCCAGGCGGGTAGCGCTTTCGCAGACTCAAAACTGAACGGAACTATCAGTGATCTTATTGGTACTCCGTACAGAAGCGGCGGAACGTCGTCGAATGGCTTTGACTGCTCCGGTTTTACGAGCTACGTGTTCGACAAATTGGGCGTTGACCTTCCTCGCACATCCGGTTCGCAAGCAAAAACAGGCACGAAGGTCGCTAAGGCTGACCTACTTCCGGGAGATCTTGTGTTCTTCGACACAGTCGGTGGCAACAACAGCACCGTTTCCCATGTTGGCATATACATCGGAAATGGCAAGTTTGCACATTCGTCCTCCAGCAGAGGCGTTGTAACAGACAAACTTAATTCCTCCTATTATGTAGACCGTTACGTGACTGCCCGTCGTGTCATGGATACGGATTCCCTCTAAGCATATGCTAACGGACAATAGAGTGACCTAACTCCTCTCATCGAGGGTTGCAAGGGTAGACTCACCCAGCAAAGCCGCAGTTATTTGTCCACCGTCGACAAATGACATGCGGCTTTGCTGTTTTATTTCAAGCTGATTATGCCGCACTGCTCTGCGGTATAGGAAGGAGAAATGCCGATGTATTTGTTTATTCACCGCAAGGATTTGCGCACCGCAGATTTGCGCGCATTTGATTATTTGAAAAACAAAGATACACATGGCATTCATTTGCTCATCATAGATCCCGTCCTCACGGGCGAAGGCCGGCTGACCAGCCACAGCGGCCGAAATTTTTTGGCGCAAGCCGCTTCACTCCTGCACAGCTATTCCAATGCGGACAAAGAACTGCATGTGCTGTACGGGGATCCCGTTTTGATTACCGAAGCTCTGCTGCAAACGCATCCCATCGAAGAAGTCGTCGTTCATGCGGACTACACGCCCTACTCGCTTAGGCGCGATGAGCAGCTGCAGCAGGCAGCGCGCAGGCTGGGCCGGCGCTGGATGTCGATTGCAGATGCGCCGCTTGCTGATTTAGAAGCTTTTCCTGCATTCGCACGGCGGCCTGCGCCTTATAAAGTGTTTACGCCCTTCTATCGCATGTGGAGCAGCTATATGCGGGAATGCTATCGTCCAATGAGCGGAACAATGATTCAGGAGCTGTCTACCGTAAGAGAAATGAACAGCAAGGTCGCGCTATCATTCGCGCTGCCAGAGTTTATTTCTTGCGCACTTGGCGGCACTTGTGTTGAAGGGGCTCAAAAATCGTTAATCAAGCTGGATCGCTTCGCGCGTGAGCGCCTCGCCTCCTACGCAAATAGCCGCGACGCTTACGCGGACGATTATGCCAGCGGTCTCGCCCGCTTCTTGAACACCGGCGCCATCTCGGCCCGCCACGCCTACGAGCTTACGCAAGGGCTGCCCGGGGCCGAGACATGGATTCGCCAGCTGGCATGGCGTGATTTCTATTTGTACCAAGCGATGTATCATGATGATTACTTCCGATATGAACAGCTGGTTGATTTGTCACCGCTCTCGGATACTCATCTGCAGGCGTGGGCAGCTGCTGCGACCGGCATTCCGATTATTGACGCGGCCATGACGCAGCTGAACCGTACGGGTGAGCTGCCAGGCCGCTTGCGAATGGTTGCGGCCATGTTTTTAACTAAAAACCTGCTGTGCCCGTTTACGCTTGGCGAGCAGCATTTCCGTCTGCACCTAAGCGATTATGACAATACGCTTAACCGCGGCGGCTGGCTGTGGTGCTCATCGCTAGGCTATGATGCTGCGCCTTATTTCCGCATTATGAACCCGGAGACACAGTCGCGGACGCATGATCCCAGCGGCAGCTATATCCGGCACTGGCTGCCTCATTTAGCCCATCTCACGGACAAAGAGATTCATAAGCCGCAAAGCGGCGCCATCGTTGATCTGAAAGCGTCCCGGGCACGAGCTATCGAGGTATATAAGACGATACTTAAGCAGCGGGCGGGTTCATAATCCGAATGATTGACTGAACAGCATACGATTTCTTATTTGCCATATAAATAAACCTCTATACCCGCTTCGAAACAGCGGATATAGAGGTTTTTCGCATGTATTATGAGCAGCGGCCTAGCTCCCTTGCGCCCCACCTAAAACTAATGATCTGCGCCCCGCCTGTTTTCTTCCGAGAACGAGCATAGCCGCGAGCAGAAGCAGCATCAGCACAACGAGTACGCTAATGTACCACAAGGTGGACTGCACATTGTACTGGTCCATAAACCAGCCCGTCACTCGCGGAAAAACAGCACCTCCAAGGCCGCCGCATGCTACCAGCAGGCTTGTTGTCCGCTCGGTCATTCCCGGAATGAGCTCATTGGCATAAACAAGGGCGATGCCGAAAATACCCGAGAAGAACAAGCCGCTTAGCGCTACCAACGCCAGTATCCAGCTAAGCTGTCCCATGACCGCCATCAAAACAAATACGACCGAAGCTCCTGCCGTAGCGATGAATAAGTAGCGTGAATATCCCATCCGGTCTGCAAGCACGCCAGCAAATAAACGGCCAAGCACCATCGTGCCCCAGAATAAGCTGAGTACGGCTGCCGCACTGGATTCCTCAACGCCCGAGCGAATGATGAGAATCGACGGCAAATAGTTAGAGAAGCTCATTTCCATTCCGACATAGATCATAAAAAACAGCGCCGACAGCAATAGAAACGGCAGCGCTTTCCGCGGATATCCGAAGAAGACAGTCGCTTCTGATCTTGCAGCAAACGACTCGGCAGAATCATTAGGTTTGCCCTGCTCTGCCGCTGCGCGTGAATTAAGTCCAAGCTGGTCGTCCAGCTCTCCGAATGACATCGTCAGCCACAGCACAAACGTGATTCCTGCCATCGCGGCTAGTATGGGGAAGGAAATTTGCCAGACGCTTTGCTGAATCAGGTAAGCGGCCGCAATCGGAATCAATAAGGCGCCTACGCCAAAAAAGGTTTCCAACCGGCTCATTGCCGCTGCCTTTCCGTTCTTCGCCATATCGATGATCAGCGCGCCGACGACAGCCTCCGTCATACCGAAGCCGAATCCCGCCAAAGGACCAATCGCCAGCATCCAGCCCCATGGAAGCAATAGGCTGTAAGCCGCTTCACTGAGCGTCAGTAAGCCAACCGCAAGCAGAACGGCGCCCCTCTTCCCTGTTCTCGCTGCAATGGACGGCGCAAGCAGGACACCCACCAAAAATCCAAGAAACTGGTTCATAATCCATTGCCCGCCGTCTTTATAGGTCAAGCCGTAATGATCCATCAGCTGTTCCAATATGGATCCGCCCACGACATGAGCAACCCCTATAACTAAATATGACAAGCAGCCAAGCCAAAGTAACTTCTTCATTCTAATGCTTCTCCTTATTTACGCACGATCTCCTTGCGTCTATCTGATATAATAAACCTATTTCATTCGTGTTAAGCTTTAAGTGAATAGTTATCTGACCGGAGGTACACAACCTGTGACGAACAAACCAAGCTCCACTCATTATAAACGAGATCCGATTGATATGACCATATGTCCGCTAGAAACTTGCCATGCGGAGGAAATATGCGGCTGGACCTATGAAGCGCCATTCGATATTTATAATTGGCCCTCCTGGGAGCAAATGAAAAAGGACGGAATCGAGTTCGGCGACTCCGTCCTTCGAGCGGATCAATATGCTGCAGTAATCGATAGTCAGCAGAAGCTGATTGGGTTTGCGCAGTTTTTCCCCTTAACAGGGGTGACGCGGCTTGGGCTCGGCCTGCGGCCTGACCTATGCGGCCTGGGGCTCGGTCCCGCCTTCACGCAGCTAATCGTCTCCGAGGCTGTACGGCGCGCTCCGCAAAACGAGATTGATTTAGAGGTGCTTGCTTGGAACACGCGTGCCTCCCGCGCCTATGAGCAAGCTGGCTTCCATATTACGGACACCTATTCGCGCCCGACTCCCTACGGCTTTGCCGAATGCCATTGTATGGTTTATAAGCCTTCCGCAGTGGAGTGAAATGTAGATCATTATATTAATCTAATAATTTGCGTTACTTTATCGTCCTGCGAAACCTCAATAATATGATGCTTGCTGTTATAGGTAATGACGCCGCCGCCTACCGCAATGACCGGGTCCTGACCCAATCCGAAGAAGACATCATCCGCCAATGCTTCCATCACCTCAGAGCGGTCCTCGGCAGGCAGCGCAGCCCACTCCTCCGATTCCATTTCAAAAAAAGTATAGCTGCCCTCGATTTCTGCCACCGCTGCTGTCAAATCCTTCAATATATCTGCGTATTCTCTCGCATGTCTAACGCCCATTTGTGATTACCACCTTTATCATCGTTATTTTTGTACACATCTCTCTACTATTCTACCGCATTTTTTAAAATTTTAACGCGTACGCCTTCAAAACGTACCATTTACTCTAACTTCGGAATACCCATTTGACGATAATATAAGAAGTAGAGAAATGTCGAAAATGATTTGGACGGGGTGTATGATGAAAAATTCAACAATTATCGGTCTTGTTCTAGGGTTAGTCGCTGTACTCGGAGGGATGGTGTTAAAGGGAGCAAACCTGTCATCTCTTTTGAATCCTGCTGCTTATATGATTATTATATTAGGAACCGTAGCTTCTGTTCTTATTGCCTTTCCCATGTCCGAGCTTTCCAAAGTCGGCAAGCTATTTAAAATGGTATTTACCGAGCAAAAGCTTCCTCAGCGCGATGAATTGATCCAGCGCTTCATGGAATGGGCTTCCGTTACGCGCCGCGAGGGCTTGCTCGCTCTTGAAGCAAAGGTCGACGAAATTGAAGATACGTTTCTCCGGAACGGCATGCGCATGATTATTGACGGCAACGATCAGGACTTCGTGCGCGACGTTCTGCTTGAGGATATTGCAGCTACGGAAGACCGGCATAAGGCTGGCGCGCTTATTTTCACGCAAGCAGGTACATATGCGCCTACTCTAGGCGTACTCGGCGCGGTTGTAGGCTTGATCGCCGCTTTGGCCGATATGAGTGATATGGAGAAGCTCGCTCACGCCATTGCCGGTGCATTTATCGCTACATTGCTTGGTATCTTTACAGGTTATGTGCTTTGGCATCCCATTTCTAATAAATTGAAGCGTTTGTCTAAGCAAGAAATTCAAATTCGTCTCATGATGGTTGAAGGCTTGCTATCCATTCAATCCGGCGTTTCGACGATTGCTATCAATCAGAAGCTGTCCGTATTCCTTACCCCTACAGAAAGATTGAAGTTAAGGGAGAAGGAGGAAGGAGCCGCTTGAGCAGAAGACATAAACACGAACAACACGAGGAGCATATTGACGAATCCTGGCTCATCCCGTACGCCGATTTGCTTACCCTGCTGCTAGCACTCTTTATCGTGTTATATTCCATGAACTCCGTAGACGTGAAAAAATTCGAAGAGTTATCCAAAGCCTTCAACGTAGCGCTCAGCACAGGCAGCGGAGTGCTTACCGAATCGGCAATTGTCAAGAGCGGTGAAGATGACGGGAAGAAACAAGACGACGCAGGCGGCGTGATCGACACAAAGGATCAGTCGAAGGAAGAAACGAAGGATCAAACGGCCGAAGAGAAAGCCCGTCAAAAGCTCATCGAACAAGAGCAGAAGGATCTTGAAGATCTGAAGAAGAAGGTTGACACTTATATCGAGAAGAACGGTCTCACGACCGATCTGAAAACGAAGCTTAACCTTTCCCAGCTCATGATTACGATTAGCGACAACGCGTTATTTGCCCCGGCGCAAGCAAACGTTAAACCGGAATCGAAGGAGCTCGCTGTCGCAATCGGCAAAATGCTTCAGCAATATCCTGATTACGAGGTCATCGTGTCCGGGCATACCGATACAACCCCGATCTCGACCGTCTTCTTCAAGTCGAACTGGGATCTAAGCTCGATGCGGGCCATTCGTTTCATGGATATTTTGCTCGAAAATAAACACCTGAATCCCGTACGCTTCAGCGCCATCGGCTATGGTGAATATCGTCCGGTTGCCGATAATAAAACGGTGGCAGGCCGCGCCAAAAACCGCCGTGTTGAAGTTTCGATAACTCGCAACGAATCAGCCAATGCTCAAAATCTTAAAGTGAAATAGCATAAACAAAAATCCCCTGCATCATTTGCTAAACGCGCTTAATGCAGGGGATTTTTGTTTAACTGCGCCATGCTATACCGGCTCGTAGCTTAAATTTTCAAATAGCGCCGCTTTCTCGCCTTCCGTCAAATCCCGCCACTTCCCGACCTGCAGCCCGCCCAGATGAATGTTCATGATCCGCTGACGCTGCAGCCTTCTTACATGGTAGCCGAACGCCTCGCACATTCTACGAATTTGACGATTGCGCCCTTCGGTTAATATGATCCGGAATACGCGATCCGTCACTCTCGTCACGACGCAAGGCAATGTCATGCTGCCCAGAATATGAACGCCGCTTGCCATCCCTTGCAAGAAAGCCTCCGTCACCGGTTTGTCCACCGTGACCAAATATTCCTTCTCATGCTTTCCCTCTGATCGAAGAATCGGATTCACGATATCACCGTCATTCGTCAGCAGAATTAAGCCCTCCGAATCCTTATCCAGCCTTCCAATCGGAAAAATACGCTCGGTATGGCCTACAAAATCGACAATATTTCCTTTAATATGCAGCTCAGTCGTACTCGTAATGCCTACCGGCTTGTTGAGCGCAATATAAACATGCTGTCTCTGCTTGCCAATCTTACGGCCGTCGACACGCACATCATCCCCCAGCTCTGCCTGACTGCCGAGAAGCGCCTTCACACCATTGATCGTTACGCGTCCGCTGTCTACCAGCTTATCCGCCTCGCGTCTGGAGCAATAACCCGTTTCACTAATAAACTTATTGATTCTCAAAGCTGCTTCACCCCGTTGTATGTACTGCCAAATCGGAAATTTTGTCCGATGGATCATCATGCGCGGCTGCTGCCGCAGCGCCGAAAGTCTCCAGCCGGCTGCCTCAACATGAGGCAAGGCCTATGCTTGTTCTTCTAGTATAACGTTCTCACTAGCTTCTTTCAAAGCTGGAAGAATCACATGGACGGTTGTTCCGACATTCACAAGGCTTTTGATATCCATTGACCCGCGATGACTGTTAATAATACGCTGACTCACCATAATACCGAGACCAGTGCCTGTTTCCTTGCCTGTAAAAAAAGGATCGCCAATTTTCGGTATCATATCGGCAGGTATACCCATCCCTTCATCCGTAACTGCAATCGAAATAAACTCTCTTTTGTTCGTAATTTGAATATGGATCCGTCCCCCGTTCGGCATCGATTCAATGGCATTTTTCAACAAATTAATAAACACCTGCTTCAATTGATTCTCCTCGCATGAGATCAGGCAGGGCTCCTCCGTAAAAGTAACAAGAAACTCGATATCGTGAAGAAGCGCTTCACTGTTCATTAATGCGATTACATCCTGCAGTACATTCCTCACGTCCTTTGTAACAAACTTCGTTGCTTGCGGCTTGGCCAAAATCAGAAACTCTCCAACAATCAGATTGATCCGGTCTAGCTCCGACAGCATAAGGGTCACATGGGAGAGCGTCAGCTTCTTGCTCTCCTGCTGAAGCTGCAGAAAACCGCGCAGCGTCGTCAGCGGATTGCGGATTTCATGAGCAACGCCAGCTGCCAGCTGCCCTACCGTCGTGAGCTTCTCCGATCTGCGCAGCAGCTCCTCCATCTTATTGCGGCTGCGCATATCTCTTGAAATGCTGGCAAATGCACGAATCGTTCCATCCGAGTCGCGAATAGGTGAAATCGTAACGCTAACCGGGATCATCTCGCCCGTCTTGGTTATGCGCATCGTTTCCTGCGCAGGCAGCACCTTTCCTGATAGGAGCTGGTTCAGCATATGCCTCATCTCCGCTTTATGAGAATCCGGCAGAATCGGATAATAAAGCCCGATTGCTTCCTCCTCTTCATAGCCAAAGAGTAGCTCGAAAGCGCGGTTTACTTGAATGACTTTGCCCTCCAGGTCGATAAGGTGAATAGCATCGCTCGTATGATTAATGAACGACTCCAAATGCTCCTTCATACGCCGGTTTTCTTCAAATGCTATTCGCAGCTTGCTCATATATATGCTTAGATTTTGCGACATCGCATTGACCTTTAGCGCGAGCAAGCCGAATTCATCCTTGCGCTTAATGCGAATCGGTTGCTGAAAGCGCGCAGAAGAAACCTCGTTCACCTTCCACAAAATATCCTTTAACGGCTTGATCATTACCCCTACCATCCAATAGCTGATAATGAGCACGAGCACCATCGCAATGCCCGTATAAATCAGCGAGTCATTACGGCTCTGACTTACAAGGTGCTTAATTCCTTCACCGTCATAAACAACGCTTATAATATAGTTGCCCGTCTGTTCGGTTGAATAGTAGCTCCGAAAATAGGGCTTTCCGTTTATTTGCATTTTTCGCAGCTCAAAGCCGGTATTCTTCACTTCGGTTAACATAGAATTATCGTTCGTTGAGTCCAAATACGTATAGGTGCCAAACAGAACGAATAACGAGTCTTGCTCAAATACGGTTATTTCCTTTATATTTGGATTTAACGATTTTACAATGTCTAAGATTTGCTCAGGACTTGTTCGGTCTTCTCCTTCGGAAACGGAGCTCCTGCCCGACTGCTGCTCGTATGAGGAAAAGGAATTTGCAACATGCATGGAGGTATCCTGCATCGATTGACGCGCCTGCTCCCGCATACCGTGAATCATCGAATATTCACTTAACATGTGGTAGAAAATGAAGAACGTCAATACAATTAGCGTAATCAAGAAAGAGAACTTCATCTTAATTGACAATGAATGACACATCCTTTTACACAAAAACATTTTATTAACAACTTATACACATTATCAACAAGTACTGTGCACAGCTCTGAATAATTTGTGAGTATCTATGTGTATATCACGAAAGTTATCCACAAAGTTATCCGCAACATGTTAACAACAGAATATTTGTTCGTTGTATAATGATTAACTTTCAAAGGGGTTATTGTTTATGATAAGAGAACAAGAAGATCAGATCTGGATGCTTGAAGCCATTGCAGAAGCTAAAAAAGCCGAGCAAATCGGAGAGGTTCCTATCGGGTGCGTTATTGTCAGAAACAACGAAATTATCGGGAGAGGCTACAATTTGCGGGAGACACGATTTGATCCAACCGCGCATGCCGAAATGGTGGCCATTCGTGACGCCTGCGATCGCATCGGCGCATGGAGATTGTTAGATTGTACGTTGTATGTCACGTTGGAGCCTTGTCCAATGTGCGCCGGCGCTATTGTTCAATCCAGGGTTAAACGTGTTGTATACGGAACGACCGATCCGAAGGCGGGTTGTGCCGGAACGCTCATGAACTTATTGCAAGAGCCCCGTTTCAACCATGAAACGGAGCTCACAAGTGGTATTTTACAGCCTGAATGCGCGTCTCTGTTAACTCAATTTTTCCGTCGACTGCGAGAGAAGTAACGTCCCCTACAAATTGTCGCGGCGTATCGTGATAGGTGCTAGTTCGTCTCTTTGTATATACTGTAACGCAACAATAAGTTGATCGGCCTCTTCGCTAATCGCCAGAACATCCGGATCTGTCAAACTGCCGCGAGCCTCGGCTATTTCATTAAGCTTTAGCCGCAGCGACTGCAATTGTTTTAGCAAGTGTTTTTTGTCCATAGCTCGCTTCGGGGCACGCTCCTTATTTAGCACTCGTGTGGTAATGCTTTTATTATACTCGGAGAGCAATAAGGAGTTTGTAAAAACTTGTCGACGAACGTAGACAATTTTCGGGCATTATTCGACAAAATGTAGTTATTTACGCCATTCCGTAGTTCTTTTTCACTAATAAAATCAATGATTATTTGGTAATTGTCACTCAATACAAATTAAGGACTAGTTAAAAATACACACTTTTTAAATGATATTGATAATCATAATCATTTATTGTACTATTAATTCATTACTTAATTTAATGTGGAGTGCATGCCTAATGAGTTCTGCCGAAAAGCTTCAAACGTTTTTGATGCTCGCTGATTGTCTGTCTTTTACCGAAACGGCAAAAAGGCTTTATACCTCTCAGCCTACCGTCAGCAATCACATACATCTGCTTGAAATTCAGTATGGAACGGCCTTATTTAACCGCTCCGGCAAGAGTGTCGATTTAACGCAAAAGGGTAAAATTTTATACGAGTACGCTCTTGAGATTACATCGCTGTATAAGGAGGCCGAAACCCGTCTCCAATACAATGCACCACAAACGTTGAATGTATTTGTCAGCTATTATTTAGGCACTTATGTGCTGCCTGATCTCGTTAAGCGATTTAATGACAAATATCCCGAAAAAGCGCTACAAATACAATTCGGTAATTATGTCGAATTACAGAAGAAATTGTTGCAAAAACAGACTAATATTGCCATTATGCCGCTCAATGAAACGGATTATTATAACCAATCTGACTTTACTTTCGAACCGTTATTCGTAGAGGAGCTGCTGCTTGTCGCATCGCCGGAGCATCCCTGGAGCAAGCGCAAAATACTGTATACAAGAGACTTGAACTGTAAGCGGCAGCTCGTCCCCGAAAATGACTTCATTCAATTTAGCATGATTCAAGCACTCAAACGTAATCACGTAAACATAGACATCGTATATAGACGCAGCCTTGAAGCGATCAAGGAAGAGGTTAAGCAGGGAAGCGGTTTCGCCTTTCTGCCCTACTATTCCGTTAATCAACATATTGCAAGCGGAGAGCTGATAAACCGTCCTGTGGCAGGTTTGCAAAATAAACGCAGCAACGGTTTCGTCATCCGCAATGATACGGTGCTTACCGAGCATGAACAAGCCTTCTATACGTATATCAAGCAAGCATTCTAGCCGTCTGTGCATGCCGGCCTGCAGTCTTTCATGAGCAAATGCCAAACACGCCGCCAGCTACATTATCTCCTCACTTCTTTTGCAAAAAAAATCTGACTTTCCCATCTACGATAAGCGAACGATTCCATACAAGCCATAACGAGCATACACGCAAACAAGCAGGCGCATCCCATGCACCTGCTTTTGTCTTTCCATGCGCTTTGAAGTTAAACAAAATCCGCTTGCTGTCCACAATTATGAGGATAAATCCATTTGTATTATAAGAAAGTATGAAGTAAAATTATTTAAAACATAAGTAGTATTACTGATGAAATAACATAAATTCGGATGTCGGGATGTGCCTTCGTGAATAATAAAGCATTAATTCTAGGTTGTAATTATTATATAGGCTTAAGCACGATTCGTTGCTTAGGCATTAACGGCGTACATACGGTTGCAGTTGATTATTCCACTAAAGATACCTATGGCGCGGATTCAAAATATACGTCCGAGAGACTGATCTCTCCTCACTATAAAGAAGATACGGCAGCATTCATTCGTTTCCTAAAGGACTATGCCCGAAAGCAAAGCGTCCCTCCCGTTCTCATTCCTTGCCATGATTCCTATCTTGAGGTCATCGATGAGCATTTGGACGAGCTAAGAGAACATTATCTTATTCCGCAAAATGTTCCAGGCATATATTCAGATATGATGAATAAAGAAGTACTACAGCGGCTTGCGCTTGAAAACGGTGTTTCCGTCCCTGAAACGGTAAGAGTGGATGAAGACCGCTTCTTCGAGAAAATCGACCAAACGATCAAGTTCCCTTGCATCGTCAAGCCAACCGACTCCCCTTCCTTCGTCGCGAAGTTTAGAAGGAAACTCTTCAAGGTAAACAACCGCTCAGAGCTTGAGGAAGCATTGGCAAAAGCAAAGGAAGCAAACTTGGAGGTTATCGTACAGCGTATCATTCCGGGCTTTGACGATCATATGTATACGTTTGACGCATACTTAAACCAGAATTCCAAAGTAACGCACTGGGTAACCTGCCAGAAATTCCGCCAGTATCCTATCAACTTCGGCGCATCGGTTTATACGGGCCAGAGGTACGTGCAGGAGCTGTTCGATATCGGCGCACCTTTCCTGGAGAAGATGAAATGGAAGGGCTTCGCGGAAATCGAGTTCAAGAAGGACGCCGAAACCGGCAGATTTTATTTGATCGAGGTCAACTGCCGGATCACGAACCTGAACAACCTGCTTTATAAGGTAGGCGTGAACATCCCTTGGATTACGTATCAAGAGCTGACTGGCGGCAACCTTGTGCCTCCCAAAGCCGTCAAAGAGAATACGAACCGCGTATTCTGGTACGGGTATGAGGACATGCTCGCCATTCGTGACTATATCAAGACCGGACAGCTGACATGGAAGCAAGTATTTGTTTCGCTTTTTAAGCCTAAGGCTTATGCGATTTGGGATTGGAAGGACCCTAAGCCGGCTCTCTCCTATGCCTCTATCATTGGCGGCAAGCTGACGAAAAAGCTTCTGAGAAAATAGTCCGCACAGACAGGAACAGGTCACTAGAATGGAGCTGATCGTATGTTATTGACCTCCTTAGTTAAAGATCTTGAATACACGCTCGTCAAAGGTGATTTAAATATAGAAGCAAACTCCGTTGCCTACGACTCCAGAGAAGTCACGGCCAATGGCGTTTTTGTCGCAATTTCCGGCTTTTCGGTTGATGGTCACCGTTTTATTGATAAGGCGATCACGCTTGGCGCGACCACTGTCATTGTAGAGAAGAAAGTCGCAATTACAGCTGACGTTACGGTGCTGCAGGTTGCCGACACGCGCGAAGCGCTTGCGCGGGTTGCCGCTAATTTCTATCATCGCCCGACTGAGCAAATGAATCTTCTCGGCATAACGGGGACGAACGGAAAGACGTCGACCACTTATTTTCTAAAATCAATTTTCGAGCAAACGGGGACATCCCTCGGTATTATCGGCACAATCGGCACGGTCATCGGAGACAAGGTGTTCCAGAATAAAAACACGACGCCGGAATCTCTGAATCTGCAGCGGATCTTCGCTGATATGATCGAGTCCCATACGAAGCATTGCGTCATGGAGGTTTCTTCGCATGCGCTCAATTTAAGCCGCGTTGCTCATTCCAGCTTCAATACCGGAATCTTTACGAACCTGACGCCGGACCATCTGGAGCTTCATCATACGATGGAGGAGTATTTCGAGGCGAAGGCCAAGTTATTTGCCATGACGACGGACTATAACATTATTAATGCGGATGATAAATACGGTAAAATCCTCATCGACCGATTGAAGAACGCGGCTCCTAAGCTGCTTACTTACGGAATCGAGCAGGAAGCTGACATTTACGCATCGGATATTAACTATTTTGCCGAATACACGATCTATACTGTAAATACACCAAAAGGCAGCATTGCCATTAAAGTAAATCTGCCTGGAACGATCTACGTGTACAATAGCTTGGCGGCTATCGCAACCGCTTATTGCAATCAATTCAGCTTGCAGCAAATTGCTGACGGGATTGCGGCTGTCGATGGCATTAAAGGGCGTCTAGAGGTCGTTTATCAAGATGAAGACACCAAAATTATCGTCGATTTCGCGCATACAGAGGATAGCCTAGAGAAGGCATTGACGACGATCCGGCCTTTTGCTAAGGGCAAAATCATTCTCGTATTCGGAGTATATGCGTCTGATGGGGAGTCGGGTATAGAGAAGCGCAGAGCGATGGCCAAGGTTGCCGCAAAGTTTGCCGATTTTTCCGTTATCACCTCGGATAATCCGAAGGAGCAGGATAATACGCTTATTATCCGGGAAATTGTCGAAGGCATCGAAGCGCATAATGGCGACTATGAGGCTATTGTCGACCGGAGAGACGCGATTGCCTTTGCCATTGAAATCAGCAGAAAAGACGACGTTATCCTGATCGCCGGCAAAGGCCATGAAACGTCGCAAATTATCGGCAAAACGGAAATTCCTTTTAATGAAGCGGAGATCGTTAGGGAAATCATGTTAAGCTCAAAATGAATCATTTCAATTAAACACTTCATCAAAAGTAGGTTGAACAATGGAAGCTAAAAGCTTAGGCGTCATAGGCGGGATGGGCCCGAAAGCAACATCCGTATTTTTCGACATGGTTATCGAACAGACCGCAGCAGACCGCGATCAGGAGCATATTAATATAGTTGTCCTTAATCACGCCACTTTACCCGATCGAACGGAAGTTATATTGGCGGGCAGAGGCGAAGTGTTTCTTGAAGCGGTTGCGAAGGATTTAAAGCTGCTTGAAGCAGCGGGCGTGTCGAATATCGCAATCCCTTGCAATACGTCGCATTATTTCTACAACGATATGCAGAAGATGACGAGCATCAACATCATTAACATGGTGGATGAGACTTTGAAAGAGATCTACAACACCTACGGAGAGCATTGCAAAATCGGTATTTTAGCTACAAATGGGACCGTTAGCAGCGGTGTATACCGCAAAGGCTGTACTCAGTACAATATGCAGCTTCACGAGCCTAACGACTCGATTCAAGAGCATGTGATGGACATCATCTACAACAAGGTTAAACGCAATTTACCGGTAGAACCATCCGAGTTTGAAGGCATCATCAATCATCTTCTGATCCATGATCAATGCCAGTGCGTAATCATCGCATGTACCGAATTATCAATCATTCCAATTCAAAACGAGGTCTCGAAATATTGTGTAGACGCAATGGCCGTGCTTGTTCAAAAGTCTATCGAGCTGTCCGGCAAGCAGTCCATCACGAAATAAAGACGAAAGCGCAAAAGGAGGCTCGGCATGACGGCCCATGAGACGGAAGCATTCAAACAATTTTTGACCGTTTCCTTCGAAGGGGGCATACGGCTCAGAGAATTGCGGCTGTCAGAAGTCGAGCTTGAATTTATAGCAGCACGCTATCCAAATGCCTGCACGAAGCCTCTGGAAGCAAGCGCATATCCGGACGGCAAGCTATGGTTCGAGGTTTCATTATAGCGCAGCATGCGCGATTCGCTTATGACACTGCACAAAAAATCCGGAGATACTGATCTCCGGATTTTTTGTGTCTTTGCTTATTCATCCCTAAAAGACCCGAAACATTTCTCCTACGAGATCTAACCAACAACTCTATTCAATTTCAAGCATATCGGCATCCCGGTCTCTTGCTTCAAGAATTTGCGGCAGCTGCTCAAAAAACACATCCACCACTTGCGGGTCAAAATGCCGCCCCCGTTCTTCCTTAATAAGGGCCAATATCCGTTCCAGCTCCCAGGCCGCTTTATACACCCTTGAGCTGCCTAATGCATCGAATACATCTGCAAGCGCGGTAATGCGCCCGTAGATATGAATGTCCTCGCCTGCAAGCCCTTGCGGGTACCCCGATCCGTCCCATTTCTCATGATGATGCAAAGCGACAATTGCCGCAGCCTGCAGAAGCTGCCTCTTGGAATTTCGCAATAGCTGGTAACCGATATCGGCATGTCCCTTCATCTGCTCAAACTCATCAGCCGTTAGCTTTCCCGGCTTTTGCAAAACGGCATCAGGTATAGCTACCTTACCGATATCATGCATAGGTGAAGCGCTGCGCAGCATGTCTGCCTCCGACTTACACATGCCTAATCCTAACGCTAAAATATAGGAATATTGGGCGACCCGCTTAACATGATTACCCGTTTCCTTCGAACGGCCCTCGCCAATTTTACCCATTGCCATAATAATCTCTTTTTGCGTTTCGAGTATTTCCTCATGCAGCATGATCGATTCCAAAGATTTACCCGAGTACGATGCGGCAAGCGATAGGTACTCCATATCCTTCGTCGAGAACGTCTGTTTTTCTGTCAATTTATTAATAGCTTGATAAGCCCCGATCACTTCTCCCTGATTATTGCAAAAAGGGATGGTCATAATCGACTTCGTCCGGTAGCCGGTCTTTCTGTCGCTATCTGGATTATGTCTGGGATCCTCATAAGCATCGTCTATAAAAATCGGTTGTCCAGAGCTGATCGCGCTTCCCACTAGCCCGCTTCCGTAAGGGATTCGAATTTCTCCCACACCGTGAGCGACTGCCGTAAACAGCTCATGACGCGCAGCGTCGATAAGCCAGACCGTGCAGCGGTCGGCAACGACCATTTCCCGGCCCATGTTCGCCATTAAAATAAGTACGGACTCCAGCTTTATTTCATTAGCTATTTTTGCTGTATATTCGAAGATCACTTTGAGCATTTGCTCAGGCGATAAATCTAATTTATAAGAGTGGGATTCATTGAAGTTTTCTTGCATGCAGGGCACTCCTCCAGCCGTACGAGCTCATAACCTTTACAATTATTCGCTCTCCTGCACGCTAAATCCTGCTATTCAGACAAGAAATGCCAGTGTTATCGACAAAAATTGCATTTGTTTCATTCAATAATCGTTGATCTTGCTTACTTTAAAGCACACATGCTATAATTAGTATTGCTGCGCGTCCGTAGCTCATCCGGATAGAGCAAACGTTTCCTAAACGTTAGGTGGGAGGTTCGAGCCCTCTCGGGCGCGCCATTTCTTTACTCGTCTGTTGACCGCAACATACGGCAGCTTGATGTTTTTGTTGTTACTTAGCTCATCTATTAAATACTTCCCTGAGCCTTGTCAATTAACAAGGCTCTTTTTGAGCTTAATTCTCGGAATGATTTTGCACCTTACGACTGCCGCATCTAAGCCCCATTACAGACCATCTTATTCGCATTATGCAGCCAAGCTGTTCATTGATAAATTTATGCATATCTTTCAGCCCTTCTAACGTATAACTACATAAGTCACTTTAGTCGGCTGTTCTTATCATAAGGAGGCAATATATAATGAATCAACCTTTCGGGCTTCATAAAGAAGAGAAAACGTACGGAATGCTTTCCCATCTGCTCGCTTTCAGCGGATTAATTATTCCGTTTGGCAACATTCTCGGCCCGCTTATCATCTGGCTCATGAAGAAGGACCAATCCAGCTACGTGGATATGCACGGCAAGGAATCGCTTAACTTCCAGATCAGTAATACCATCTACACCATCATTTCCAGCCTGCTCATATTCGTACTCATCGGCTTTGTAACTACACCGCTTTTATTTATTTTCTGGCTCGTATTCACCATTATCGGTTCCATTCGCGCATCCGAAGGGAACAGCTACCGTTATCCGTTAACGATTCGTTTTTTCAAATAAAACAGAAAGGCGCCGGAACTGGCCAGTTCCGGCGCCTTTCTGTTTTACAGCTGCGAAGTATATTTCTTCGGAAGCGCGTGCTGGCGATCCAACTGATCCATTGCCTGCTGGCGCAGCTATCGCCTGGGAAACCACTTTTGTCACCACCCGAAGCAGAAGCCGCCCCTGACAGTCAGGAGCGGCTTCTAAATGGGTTTCTTATAGTCCAACCGGCTGTTGGAACAACTTTGTCAGCTCATCCAGCGTAATAGCGTCAGCCGGAATTTCATTCTCGAACTTTGGAGCTTTATCAATATCGGAATAAGTTACGTCATAATGAACGCCAAGCTTCATCTTCTGACCGCTCTCTTTATCCGATGCTTCAACATTTATTTTGCCTGCTTGGTAAGAGAGGTAGCCATCTGTAATAGCGCCGGTAAATGTCAGCGTGTTTACTTTGACATTATTTTTGAGCGTATCCAGTATTTCTGTTTTGTTTGTCTCAAGATCCGTCTTAAACTTCTCGATATCAGCCTTCTCTAGCTGCAGCGACTTAAGCGATTCTTCATTCGCAAGCAGCACTTCAAGCACTTCAGGCAGCACCTGGTTAATAACGGTTTCTACCGTTTTTGGATAGTTGTCTGCGTTGATTTCGAATGCAACGACTTGATCAGCTTTCAAATCGGCTGGCAGACCAGCCTCCTCCGCCTTAGGCTCGCTGAAGTAAGTCTTCTCGTCAAAATGCTTAAGCAGTATGTCTCCAAGCTCCTTGCCAAGCTTCTGCTGCGCATCCAGATCGATCTCAGCCGCGCCCTGCTGCTTCGCAAGCTCCTTCAGATCAATCTTGATGAACTTGCCTGTAACGGTCTCAGGCAGCGGCAGCATCGGAATTTGCGGTATTTTCACATACAGCGTTTCCTCTGTCATGATCATTGGTACGGTCAGTTTCATTTCCATATCGCCCGGCAGTACGATCTCCATATTCATATCCGTACGCATCGGGTCCTTCTGATAAACAGCATTGACTGAAATTGTCGCATCCTTAATCATGCCTACGATCGCCGCTGTTGCAGCCGGATCACCCTGCATAGCTGCATCCTGCGGAATTTCCAGCTCATCCAAACCTAATGACATTTTAACTACATATGAGTCCGCACCTGCGATCTTCGTCATAGCTGCTTGCAAAGCTTCCTTCGGCGGTTTTGCAGAGCTGCAGCCTGCAATGACGACCAAAATAACAGCTAGCAAAAGAACCGTTATTTTATGTACCTTTTTCATGCAATAAGTACCTCCCCTATCTTTTTATAAGCACCTCCATTCTATACTAAAAAAACAGCTTTTAGAAGTTATAACCAAAAATTCCCGTTCAGCGAACTGAAACGGGAATTTTGATCTATACATTTTTGGCGCCATCGAATTAATTTTTAAGAGCCATCCGGGTTATTATGACTCACGTGATTATGCTGCTTCGTCTTCTTAGAACCGGATAGCGGCGCCTGCTGCCCGCCGCCGTTGTCACGCTTCGACCTATTGCGCTGCTGATTGCTTTCCGGCACTGGAAAAGCTTTTGATTTAGCCATTTAGAACCCTTCCTTTGTCTATTCCATTTTGTATTTAAGCAACCGTTAATTCTTTTGATGCTCTAAATCAGCCGGGTTATCATGATTTATAGCGTCTTGATTGCGCCGGTCATTTTTGTCCTGCTGCAGCTGCTGTGCCTGATGGCTATTGACCGGTTCGATGTCTAGAGCATCAACGACATTCGATAAATTTTTATCGGCAGTTCCTTTTGCTTTCGTCATAAGTGGTTGTCTCCTCTACGCGTGCGTCAAACGATGAAGCGCTTGTGCACATTCATGCAAATGTCTGGTGTAATCCTGTATCAGCTGCTGTATGATGTCGCCTCGCTCATCGACGGATATCTTGTCCTTCTCGACGTCAATAAGCTCAACCCTCACTTCGCGGCTATCCACATAAGTAACTTTAAAATCAAACGAATACATTTGATGACCGGCTGCATCTATCGTCACGCGCAGTGACTTCGAATCCGCCTCATCCGGCAGCACCTTGCAGCGGTCGGCGCTGTTCAGCGTTTCCGGCAAAGTTTGTCGCCAAGCATCTGCTAAGTTTTCCTGATTCATTTGCAGCTCATCTGATTTACCCATTAAATGAAGCACCTCCACACGTATAACATGCGGAGGGCGACTTCATTTTATACGAGGAGATGAAGTACAAAAAAAGCCCAAACGCTTGGCGTTTGGACTTGTTCATATGTAGCTAATAAAAATATGGAGGAGAGAGTGGGACTCGAACCCACGTGAGCTTGCGCTCTAACAGTTTTCAAGACTGCCCCGTTATGACCGCTTCGGTATCTCTCCATCGTTTAATTGTCACAAGAGATATTGTACCACAGGTCAAAATAAAGATGCAACTAAATTTTGACCTTGTGGCAAAAAAATTTAAAGTTTAGGTGCTTCGATCAAGCTGATGCCGCCCATATATGGACGCAATACCTCTGGAATCGTCACCGATCCATCCGCTTGCTGGAAGTTTTCGATGATCGCAGCAAAAGTACGGCCAATCGCCAAACCTGAGCCGTTTAACGTATGCACGAATTCCGGCTTGCTCTTCGTATCTCTGCGGAACCGGATTCCGGCGCGGCGCGCTTGGAAATCCTCTACATTCGAGCATGACGATATTTCACGGTACGTTCCCGCGCTAGGGAGCCATACTTCAAGATCATACGTTTTTGCCGCTGTGAAGCCCATATCGCCCGTACAAAGCGTTAGAACACGATATGGAAGCCCAAGCAGCTGCAATACCTTCTCGGCATTAGCGGTCATTTTCTCAAGCTCTTCGTACGAATCCTCTGGCTTAGTCAATTTGATCAGCTCGACCTTATTGAACTGATGCTGACGAATTAAGCCGCGTGTATCGCGTCCAGCAGAGCCGGCTTCCGAACGGAAGCATGAGCTGTAAGCCACAAAGTATTTAGGAAGCTCTTCCCCCGGTAAAATCTCTTCGCGATGCAGGTTCGTAACCGGAACCTCAGCCGTTGGAATAAGGAAGTAGTCTGAATCAGAAATTTTGAATAGATCCTCTTCAAACTTCGGAAGCTGCCCCGTACCGATCAAGCTGTCGCGATTCACGATATACGGAGGCAGTATCTCCTCATAACCGTGCTTGTCACTGTGCAAATCCATCATGAAGCTGATAAGCGCACGCTCAAGACGTGCACCGAGGCCGCGATAGAAGGTAAAACGCGATCCCGTCACCTTCGCTGCGCGTTCAAAGTCCAAGATGCCGAGCGATTGCGCAATTTCCCAGTGCGGCTTGGGCTCGAAGTCAAAGCTTGGCACTTCGCCGTTTTTGCGAAGCTCAACATTGTCTTCCTCCGACTTGCCGATTGGCACGCTTTCGCTAGGTATGTTCGGAATCGCTTGTGTCAGCTCTTCCACTTGCACCTCTAGCTCACGAAGCTCATCGTCCAGCTCTTTAATGCGGTCGCCTACCTCTCTCATCTCAACGATAAGCGCTTCGGCATCGCCGCCCGTTCTTTTGAGCTTAGCTACTTCCTGTGAAACCGTATTGCGGCGGCTCTTTAGCAGCTCCGTCTCTTGAATAAGATCACGGCGCTTCGTATCCAGCACCGGGAAATTAGCAATAAGATCGAGTGAAGCACCGCGATCGCGAAGCGCCCTCTCAACCTTCTCAAATTCATTTCTTAATAATTTCACATCCAGCACGTGTCAAAAGCCCCTCTCTGAAGGGAATAATTTTATTATTGTAAAAGCTATTCTTTATCTGCGGCTGCTTCCTTCACCATATCGACGAAATAAGCATGCAGCCTGTAGTCATCCGTAAGCTCCGGATGATAGGACACGGCAAGCAGATGTCCCTGCCTTGCGGTTACGATCTCATCTCTGTATGTAGACAACACATCTACGTCAGAGCCGACTTTCTTAATCAAAGGCGCACGGATAAAGACTGCGCGAACGGGCTCATCGATTCCCTTTACGGTCAAATCCGTCTCAAAGCTTTCCTGCTGGCGGCCAAATGCATTCCGCGCAACCGTCATATCCATCAGACGCAAATGCGCATCCTCTTGTCCCTCGATTTCATCCGCCAATACGATAAGACCCGCGCAGGTTCCGAATAACGGCTTGCCCTGTGCTGAGAAATCCGCAATAGCCTCCATAAATCCGTATTTCCGCATAAGCTTGCCGATCGTCGTGCTCTCGCCACCAGGAATAACAAGCCCCTGCAGCTCCTCAAGCTGCTCAACCCGCTTAACGGCGACCGCCTCTGCGCCCGCCGCTTCTAAGCTACGTATATGCTCTGCCACTGCGCCTTGAAGCGCAAGTACGCCTATCTTCATCGTTTTATTCGCCTTCCTTTACGGGCAAGAGCCGGCATCGCTATAAGCAATTAGCCGGCACCTGCATATTACATCTATTAGATACCGCGGTCTTGCATGCGCTCAGCAGCGTTCAGCTTGGAAATTTCAATACCTTTCATCGGTGCTCCCAAGTTTTTCGATACTTCAGCAATTAGCTTGTAATCTTGATAATGTGTAGTTGCTTCAACGATTGCACGAGCGAATTTCTCAGGGTTTTCCGATGTGAAAATACCCGAGCCAACGAATACACCGTCTGCGCCAAGATGCATCATCAAAGCAGCATCGGATGGTGTAGCTACTCCGCCCGCTGCGAAGTTAACGACTGGAAGCTTGCCAGTCTCATGCACGCCAAGGAGCAAATCATAAGCTACGCCGAGGATTTTAGCCTCGTGGTAAAGCTCGTCCTTCGACAAGCCTTGAATTTTGCGAATTTGACCGTTAATCAAGCGAAGGTGACGAACCGCTTCAACGATGTTGCCCGTTCCCGGCTCACCCTTCGTACGAAGCATTGCTGCGCCTTCTTGAATACGGCGCAAAGCTTCGCCAAGATCCTTCGCTCCGCATACGAACGGAATTGTAAATTCATTCTTGCTAATGTGGAACACTTCATCGGCTGGTGTAAGCACTTCGCTCTCGTCGATATAATCGACGCCCAATGATTCGAGTACTTTCGCTTCTACATAATGGCCGATACGAGCTTTCGCCATAACAGGAATCGAAACAACCTTCATTACTTCTTCAACAATTGTCGGATCAGCCATACGAGCTACTCCGCCTGCTGCACGAATTTCGGAAGGAACACGCTCAAGCGCCATTACCGCTGTTGCCCCTGCTGCTTCTGCTACCTTCGCTTGCTCGGCGCTCATAACGTCCATAATGACGCCGCCTTTTTGCATTTCTGCCATGCCGCGTTTTACACGCGATGTACCTGTTTCCATGTTACAAATCCTCCTAGTGTCATCCATTAAAATATATATTACCGAAGTTGTTCTAACCATTGATTTTACAGGAACCAAGAATAATCGACAAGCCTTGATTTACTTTATTCCCTTGTTCTCTGCTCGGATTAGAACAAATTGACGATTCCGTTAAACAAGCTAGCGAAAAAATTACCGATTGCACGGAACATCAAGCGGAACCAGCTCGCCTTCTGTCCATCCTCTGTCGTAATCAGATTAACCGTACGCTTCAGCTCAAGCTTCGTGTTCGGATCCGTGTACTTGTACGTTACCGTACCAACAACGGTACCGACCGGAATCGGAGCAATCAATTCAGCCTCGGTTTTCACATCGCTGGCTACAACTTCGATCTTAGGCTCAACGCCCTTCTTAACCATGAACGTCATGTCCTTATCCGTTACAACCGGAAGGGATTTCTTTTTGCCCTTCTTAATCTTAACCGATTTCACCGATTCTACCACGGATTTTGGCGGGAGTACCGTCTTTTTCTCAAACGTGCTGAAACCGTAGTTATACATCTTAGCCGTTTCGTTAAAACGAGCGGACTTTGTTGCTGTATCCATCACGACGCTAATAAAACGTTGATCGCCCCGTTTAACGGTACCCGTGAAGTTGTAGCCTGCTGCGTCGATAAATCCTGTCTTCATGCCGTCGACGCCTTCATATGCCAAATGCTTTAGACCCGTTTGATTTACGTTCGAGCCCAGCATCCAGTTTATGTTTACGATCGGATCCGCATCGCGCTCACGGAATTTATATTCCTGCAGCTTGGAGTATTCCAAAAATTCCGGATGCTCACTCAAAATAATTTGTGCAAGCTTGGCCATGTCAGCCGCAGAAATCACTGTCGTTTCCGATAGGCCCGTTGCACTTGTGAAAATGGCCGTTTTTAGGCCGAGCTTATCGGCAACTTCATTCATCTTCGTTACAAAGCTTTGCTCGCTTCCCGCTATTTGCGAGGCAAGTGCAATCGTTGCATCATTAGCGGAGCCCACTGCCATTGCTTTATATAAATCACGAACCGTATGTTGATCGCCTTGAGCCAGAAATACGGATGATCCGTCCGGCGGTACAGCAGCTGCTTCCGCACTTGTCGTAATAACCTCATCCCATGAGAGGCGCTCATTCGATATTTCCTCAAGAACGATATATTCCGTCATTAGCTTAGTCATACTTGCCGCAGGAAGCGGTTCTTCCGAGTTAACCTCATACAGCACTTGACCGGAATCCGCATCAATTAAAATAGCCGCTTTGACCTGTAAGCCTAAAGAATTTTCCGTGCTAGGTCTACCTTCATATCCATTCGCCAGTGCCACCGCAGAACCAAGCGACAGCATTACCATCCAAACCGCCAGACTTGCAGCGATGACCGACTTTAACCGAACCGGTCTTACTATTTCCTTCAACGTCGTTTCTCCCCTTTTCCCACTTGGTTTATCCGTTGTTAATTGTAACATATCAAACCCTAACAATTAAACCTCTTCAAGACGTTAGTAGAATGAGTAATCATTCATAAAAAAACCAGGCAAGGAAGTGCGAATCGGACGCCCTTCCTTGTCTGGTTATAAAAGCTTGTTCAAGTTAATTTTATAGGGAGTAGTTAGGAGCTTCCTTCGTAATTTGCACATCATGCGGATGGCTTTCACGAAGACCCGATCCTGTAATACGAACGAATTGCGTATCGTTCTTGAGCTCGTCCAGCGACGATGTACCGCAGTAGCCCATACCTGAACGCAAGCCGCCCAGCAATTGATGAACGGTATCAGCAAGCGGTCCTTTGTAAGGAACGCGGCCTTCAATACCTTCCGGAACGAGCTTGTTCTCGTTCTCTTGGAAGTAACGGTCCTTGCTTCCTTCCTTCATAGCGCCGAGCGAACCCATACCACGATATACTTTAAAGCTGCGTCCTTGGAAAATTTCCGTTTCGCCTGGGCTCTCAGCCGTACCTGCAAACAAGCTTCCGATCATAATCGCGCTTGCTCCAGATGCGATTGCCTTCGTAATGTCGCCGGAATACTTAATACCGCCGTCTGCAATAATCGGAATATTGTATTCACGGGCAACCGTAGCACAATCATAAATCGCAGTAATTTGCGGAACGCCGATACCAGCAATAACGCGCGTTGTACAAATCGAGCCAGGTCCGATACCTACTTTAACAACAGATGCGCCAGCTTCGATTAGATCGCGTGTAGCATCGCCAGTAGCAACGTTGCCTGCGATAATCGTAAGATCCGGGTAAGTTGCACGAAGCTTACGAACAGCTTCTATAATGTTAATATGGTGTCCATGTGCCGAATCGACGACAAGAACATCAATTCCCGATTGTACCAATGCTTCCGCACGATCCATCGTGTCCTTCGAAATACCGACTGCTGCTCCGCAAAGCAGACGGCCTTGCTGATCCTTCGCCGCATTCGGGAACTGGATCGCTTTCTCAATATCTTTAATCGTAATAAGGCCTTTAAGCGTGTTCGACTCATCGATGAGCGGCAGCTTCTCGATCTTGTGCTTCTGAAGAATAACTTCCGCTTCCTGCAGCGTCGTGCCGACAGGTGCTGTAACAAGGTCGTTGCGAGTCATGACTTCATTTATTTTGATTGAGTAATCATGTACGAAACGCAAATCACGGTTTGTCAAAATACCGACAAGCTTCTTGTCTTGATCAACAATCGGCACACCTGAGATGCGATATTTCCCCATCAATTCTTCTGCGTCGTATACATGGTGATCAGGAGTAAGCGAAAACGGATTTGTAATTACACCGCTCTCCGAACGTTTTACACGGTCTACTTCCTCCGCTTGCTGTGCAATCGACATATTCTTATGAATAATGCCTATTCCACCCTCACGCGCTATTGCAATCGCCAATGCGGCTTCTGTAACGGTGTCCATGCCTGCGCTAATGAGCGGAATGTTTAGCTTAATGTTCTCGCTTAATCGAATCGAGATGTCAACTTCCCTAGGCAGCACTTCTGATTTGCGCGGAATAAGCAGGACGTCGTCAAACGTTAGCCCTTCTTTGGCGAATTTCGTTTCCCACACGAGTATGTTCCTCCCTTAATTTAAGTACGTCTCACATATATTATTGCAATATTAGCAGAGGGGTTATAGGCTGTCAAGGCTGATGAACAGCTTGTTACATCCACTTTATACTCGTTTTAGGAGACTGAAAGATTGCTATTTCTTTAGAAAAAATCAGGTAAATACGTTATTCGTTCGGGAATACGATCTTGTAAGCGTTTAATCATTGCCATATCTCCGACTATACGCGCCAAATGGGCTAATTGAACCGGTCGGAGGTAACCTAGAAGCAAGGTTGTAAATGATCCAATATCCAGCTTAATTGCTTCCTCTATTCTATGCTTTTCATCCAAACGGCGTAGAGAAGCTTTGCCGGATGCATCTATTTGAAGTAAAAAGCTGCCATTATTCCAAGGGGCGTGCTCATCGCTAAGCTGAATGGGAATATGATCATCACCATTTGAGGGATTGAAATCGTAACCGTCTATAAATGCTTCAGCATCTACTATACGAGCCATAAAATAAGGAATGATTTCCTGCCCAATTCTTGGATTAGGCAGCTGATACGGGAGTAAGTCGTCAGAAGGCACTGTTATGGTTACATCATCTATCATCGAATCATGCTGAGCAATAAATGACCATAAAGCCGCTCTCGACTCCTCGTTTAAATAAATAAGCTCATGAACGGTTAGCCGTTTATTTTTCACTTCATATATCAAATAGCCGCGCGCCTCTCCGCCCTTATCGTAATAAAGGGCGATCTGGCCCGGCTTTCTCTTGCTTATACGATACTTCCACCACAGCTCGGTACGTACCAACGAACCATTATATTTTGAAGCATATGCTTGATAAATGTCATTCAACAAGCTGTACTTTCCACTAAACCGCTCGATACGGCCTTCATATGGACCCCGCGCTGGCAGTAGTTCTGACTTGATTGTGTAAGCTTTATGTTCGGTATAGGTTTCCCAGCCAAATTTACGATAAAAACCAAATGCGAATGGATGCAGGAACGAAATGACCTGTCCCTTAGCCTTCATCTCCTGAAGCGATTGAACAAGAAGCTTAGCAACTAAGCCCTGCCTTCTATACTCAGGCCAAGTTGCTACTCCCGCTAGACCGCCCATAGCAAAAGCCTTTCCTCCTATATAGGTTTGCAGCTCCAGCACCGTGGCCTGCGCGGCGAACTTATGATCGACATAAGCGGCATACCGTACTGCCGGCTCGGTCTCAAACTGCTCTCTCGATTGCTCAAGCTCAGCAGCTGACCTCTCGTATTGAAAAGCAAATTGCGATAAAGATATGCTTTCATAAAACTGTTCCATATTCATATGCTTGATTTCAATTGCTTTTGCCACCTAGAAACGCCTCCTTTTTACAGATGACCTTATCATACCGTAAAAACAACAAAAAAACCTATCGCATCACATGCGATAGGTCTCTCGTGCTTGGCGACGTCCTACTCTCCCAAGACCCTGCGGTCTAAGTACCATTGGCGCTGGAGGGCTTAACGGTCGTGTTCGGTATGGGAACGCGT
>NZ_JBWDNW010000029.1:0-66217 GCF_056269405.1 Paenibacillus sp. J2L1-98
ACAAGATCCGCTCGACTTGCATGTATTAGGCACGCCGCCAGCGTTCGTCCTGAGCCAGGATCAAACTCTCCAAATTGGTGTTTGACTTGCTCATTACTTTTTATCGCTTTTCCGCTTATCCCGAAGGATTTGCGAGGCAGTTTCACTCGTTGTTCAGTTTTCAAAGAACAATCTTTTCTTTCGTGTCGTTCGCGTTTGTCTCAGCGGCGACAAGAAATAATATATCACAGGGGCCCAATTAAATGCAACCCCTTTTTAAAAGTTTTTTTAAAAACCAAATTTATCGGTATGAACGTGCGTTTAGCGCATAGCGCGACAGTTCTTTCGGGGAGGCAATACGGGCATACATTCGGAAGATGATTTTGTATCTTCGAGTGATTGCTTGCTTAATATCTCCATCTAACCGGGAGTCGTTCAGGTCAAGCAGCATTTCATCCAGTTCTTTGCGAAGGACGTAGTCGAGTTCTTTGCATTCTTTATCGTTGAACAATATTCCGAGCATAGCCGTGAGTGACCTCCTTTAGTTGTAAAGCGCAACTAGACCATTCATAACGAACAAAAAGCAACGTCTCACGCTAATGCGTTTCGACACTGCTTTACTGTTATGCTCAAATATTGGAAAATTTATTACATTCCTATTAACCATGTTGTAATTGTGCTTTCGATAACTGATGCAATAAGCAGTAATATCGTCAAAATAACCATTACTGGAACGGTGCGGACAACAAAGCTTTCAAGCTCGCCGCTTAACCTGGCCGACGAAGTTCTAGCGAATATTAGGGAACCTCCCGCTTTAAACGCGAGCACTCCAAAACGCATGCCGTACGCGCACGCTATAATAATGGCCGGAATTTCCAAGATACCGTGCGGCAGCAGCCCTTTTAAAATAACCTCCATCACATATCCGCCGCCATGCAGCTCAGCGCTCGTCTTTAACAAATAACCGATCAGCATCCCGTTCACAACAAGGAAAAGGAATGGCAGAATTCCGAACAAAGCACCTAAGTAGATAACCAGTATGGATTTAATCGCGTTATTCAGAAAAATAATACTAATCATCATTAAAGTTGGGTTACTTGAGTTGTCGATTATATCTTTGAGCTGCCCTAGTCCCTGAAGCTGCTCTTGCAGAAATGATTTAAACGCCGGGTTCGTGCCTCCGATGACCATGCCTGCTAAAAACAATATAGAGCCAAACGCGATATAAGGATTCATTTGCTTGAAATGGTCCCAAATCAACCGCCATTTAAACATTTTATTCTCCTCCGTAGCATATAAGTTTCTCAACATGGATGAATATCTTTGTTGTACGAGCATAGATTGTACTACAAGCGTAAATGACTGCAGCCTTCCATGGAGGCAAAAGCTCGTTTCGCGGTAAAAAGATAAGTGAAGTATAAAGGTCGGATTTATACTTTCTTATCTTTGTACAAGCTTCCATTAGAGAGGAGTGCCCTTCCCGATGAACGTTTTTTATGTTTTGAACGGACGAAAGCTGAAAAGGTATTTTCTGATTGCCATCGCGGTTGTATTTTCCATCGGTATCATTTATGCCGAACGGGACAACATCACGGTGTTCGCTCCACAGCAGCCCGCTGCCATCTACAGTGTACCCACTGACAAAAAGGTTGTTGCCCTTACCTTTGACATCAGCTGGGGCGAGAAACGTACAGAGCCTATTCTTAATGTGCTAAAAGAAAAGAATATTAAGCATGCTACCTTCTTCTTATCCTCACCTTGGACCCAATCCCATCCCGAAATCGTCAAAAAGATTCAAGAAGCCGGTTATGAAATTGGCAGCCATGGCCACAAGCATGATAATTACAGCAAGCTTAGCGATGAAGAAATTCGCAAGCAAATAATGACCGCACATACGATTTTATCCGATGTGACCGGAAAACAACCCAATTTGATCCGACTTCCTAACGGAGATTTTGACAAACGGGTACTGCGTATTGCTGAAGAGCTTCAATATAAGGTCATCCAATGGGATACCGATTCACTCGATTGGATGAACATCGGCACAGACAAAATTATTAACCGGGTCGTTACGCGCGCCCACCCTGGCGATATTATTTTGTTCCACGCAAGCGATTCCGTTAAGCAAACGCATGAAGCCTTGCCGGTAGTCATCGACCAGCTCCGTGAAAAAGGCTACGATTTCGTGACTGTAACCGATCTGATCACACAAACAGAAATCGACGGCAAAGCTGTGCAGGATAAGACGACGTCTACATTCCCGCAGCTCGATGCCGCCGAATTAGATTACTAGGCTATACGACCGGCTTTGCAGCGATTCCTGCGGAGTCGGTTTTTTCTTTTTTGACCAGGCGGTGCATCATCATAATTTGGTACGCATTGCAAACGAATAATGGAACCATCATAAATATAATGGCGGAGACATTCGTTTCCCCCTGCAGCGCAGGCCATGCTTCAATAAAGGTAATGACAAACATGAGAAACATCGTTGGAACTAATGCTGATTTGTTCGTTTGCTTAACCTTAAACCATGACACAACCGCGGAAAGAATGAGCAATACGGACGGCAGCGTCCAGAAAAACCAATTATTCATGCGCTGCTCGTATAACAAATAGCCAAGTCCCACAGCTGCGAATACTGTCGTGTAGCCCTGCAGGGCGTTCCACAAATATTTTTTGCCGAATACGCTAAGGGCGATATAGTTTAAAGTTAAATAAGCGAAAAAGCCCATTTGACTAAAGGCACCGATCATTAAACCGACCAACGCCATCATTAATGCATTAAAGCCGACCGCTTTAAAACCTAAAAAGCCGAACTCCGGATCAACCCAAGCCATGACCGCCCCGGTTACCACGCAAGCGAGCGCCCCGACAGCCATGCCGCTCCAAAATAAAAAGAACCACTTTTTTAAATTCACGTTCATTATCCCCCTGAATACCGATAGCGGCGATAAATTGCTTCCGCATTACCCTTTATTTTACCACGTTCACAACAAAAAGCTAACGGCTCTCCATGATAATACGGTGAACAATGAGCATAATAAGATCATGATTCATCACTTATAGAACGATTTGTTAATCCTCATGGAATACAGCAGCACTGACATAGAAGGGAGCATGCGAAGAATGCGTAGAAGGTGGGCTTTATTGTCGGTAATCTCAGCATTGATGTTTGTGCTTACAAGCTGCGGTGCCGAGTCGTCAGGTGGAAATGAGCAGGTCAGCTATAAGGATTTAAAATCGATGGTTATTGATATTCTTAAGACGGAAGACGCTCAAAAGGCTTTACAGGAGTCGTCGCAGCAAATGTCCGGCTACACCGGTCAGACATCAAAGCTGTTATCGGTGCAGGATCAGGAGGAAGTACGTATCGCGGTCAAGGATGTGCTTGTGTCTCCTCAATACGATAAGGTCATTAAGAAGCTCATGGTCGATCCCCGTTTCGCGGGGGAATTTGCAAAAGCTGTTAACAAGCAAAATAAAGAAATTCACAAAGAATTGATAAAAGATCCCTCGTATCAAGCTGAATTAATCAAGGTGATGAAAAACCCGGAAATGGATAAGATGATTCTCGAGGTGTTGCAAAGCACGCAATACCGCAAGCAAGTCATGTCTCTTATGCAGGAATCCATGCAAAATCCGTTATTTAGGCTAGAAGTACTTGAACTGATGAAAAAAGCGGTTCAGGAGGAACTTAAACCGAATCCTACCGAGAAGGTCGATAAGAAGAAAGACGAATCCGGCGGGGATGAACAGCAATCGGATGATGGATCAGATCAGGGCGATGATTCCAGCGGAGATCAGGAACAAAGCGATTCCGGCATGTAGCTCGTTTAACAATAGAGCAAAAAAAGCCTGAACAGATTGTCCGCTAAAGCAGCGCTGTATGCTGCCGCGGACAATCGTTCGGGCTTCTTACTGTTAGATCCCTATGCTGTTATTACTCAGTCATTAGCCGTCGCATTTGCTTAGGACGCGATCCGCCAATTCCAAGTAAAGCTTACCTGTTTCAGTATCCTCTTTATAGACGGAAGGTGCAAAGTCAGGCTCAGACACATGGTTGTCGGGCGCGCCTAGCGGAATTTGCGCGAGCAGGTCCGCGTGAAGCGTCTCTGCAAGGCGAGCGCCTCCACCGCGGCCAAATACATATTCCTTCTCACCGGATGACGTGGACACATAATAGGACATGTTTTCGACGATTCCGATAATCTCATGCTCGGTCTTGATTGCCATAGCGCCTGCCCTTGCCGCTACAAAAGCAGCCGTGGCATGCGGCGTTGTTACGATAATTTCTTTGCTTTGCGGAATGATCTGGTGTACGTCCAGCGCGACGTCTCCCGTTCCCGGCGGCAGATCAAGCAGCAAGTAGTCAAGCTCGCCCCATTCGATCTCTTGGAAAAAGTTGCGCAGCATTTTGCCGAGCATCGGTCCGCGCCATACGATCGGGCTGTTGTCTTCGACGAAGAACCCCATCGACATGACCTTTACGCCGAACTTCTCGATCGGGATTACCCGTTCATTCACCACTTCCGGGCGTTCCTCGATTCCCATCATATCGGGTACGCTGAAGCCGTAGATGTCGGCATCGATAATGCCGACGCGCTTGCCCCTGCGGGCTAAGGCGACCGCCAAATTGACGGTCACCGTCGATTTGCCGACGCCGCCTTTACCGCTGGCGACGGCGATGAACTGCACACCGCTGCGAGGGTCCAGCAGCGGATTGGCAAGGCCCGCCCCGTGGCCCTGTACGGGCGCGGGGCCGTCAGCCTTGCCGGCGCCGGCGCTAGCCGCGGCCGCCGCTTTAGCTGCCGCAGGCGGCGGCGTAGACGCGCCTGCGCCCGCGGCTGGCGCTGCCTCGGCCCGAAACCGGAAGTGCACGGTTTCGCTGCCCAGGCGCGCCAGAGCCTCGCGGAGCGAGGCTTCCAGCGCGGGCTGCGCAGCCGCGCTAGCCCCAAGGACCGTCATCGAAACTTGACGGTCCCGAACCATTACATCGCGGATGGTTATCTCATCCGCCTTGTGCTGCGCCGTCACGGATTCGACGGCCTCTATCACTTGCTCGCGTGTCAACATAGTATATGTCCCACCTTTATGTAATCAATGCTATTTAATTGACATTATAGCACAGTAAACCGGTGAACCAAGTCATTCGCTGACAAGCCGCTCCGCTTTTCGAATGACTGTTTACTTTGTCGTCATTTCATCCTGCATCATGCTGCCGCTCAGCTTCTCCCCTGCTGTATATCTCAATACGCCATTATATATCGATGCGGCAACCTGTCTTTGGTACTCGGCATCAGCTAGCCGCTGAGATTCGCCCGGATTAGACAAAAAGCCGACTTCAACCAAAGCCGCCGGTATATTGTCAATCGCCTTCAGCACATACACATCCTTGACCGTCGCGGCTACCCGGGTCGTATTTTCCAAATTGCGCTTAATCTCATCTTGTATGAAGGTAGCGAGAATCCGGTTATCCGGATGGTTCTCGGGGTGAAAGAAGGTTTGAGCGCCTGACCACTTGGCCTGTGGTATGCTGTTCATATGTATGCTTATAACGGCTGCCGGTTTGCTTTCCTTAATAACCGCGACTCTCCGCTTCAAATCTTCCGTCTTGCGCTTGCTGTAAGCCCTAGCGTCACCCGTAGCGAGATCGTAGTCGCCTTCTCTCGTCATGACAACGATTGCCCCAGCCTGCTGCAAATAATCGCGTAAATAAAGCGCTATGGCCAAATTCAAATCCTTTTCAATAACCCCCTGCTTGCTGACCGCGCCTCCATCCACTCCGCCATGACCGGCATCAATCGCGATCGTCTTCCCGGACAATGGCAGCGTCCAATAGGACCACGTTTTTGTCGATGGCATCGAATGGGTGAGCACCAAGCCAGTCAATACAACTACGAGCAGTCCGACTCCGATTCGGATTACTCCTTTATACGTTAACCAAATGACTACATGCCGGCCGATTCGGCGCATAAAAAAACCACCCCGTTCTCCATCAAATGAATAAGCGGCATCACTTGGCTCTAAATAAGCCAAAGGCACACTTTCATTTATATGGGACGAGATGGTCGTTTATGAGACAATCCTGTAAGAAAGTATTTGAATTAGCCTACCGGCTGCTCGGACATACCTTCGATAAGAATTTTAGCAACCTCTGGGCGGGAGAACTCAGGCGGCGGGCAAACGCCGTCACGCAGCAATGCGCGAACCTTCGTACCCGACAACGTCAAGTGATGCTCCTTGTCATGCGGACATGTTTTCGATGTTGCCATGTTGCCGCACTTCGTGCAGAAGAAGCTGTGTTCGAAGAAGAGCGGTGTAATACCAAGATCTGCTGCCGGAATCGTTTTGAGCAGATCCTGCGCTTCGTAAGTACCGTAGTAGTCGCCTACGCCAGCGTGATCGCGGCCAACGATAAAGTGCGAACAGCCATAGTTTTTGCGGACAAGCGCGTGGAAAATCGCTTCACGAGGTCCAGCATATCGCATAGCAGCCGGGAAAACGCCAAGGAATACACGATCTTTCGGATAGTAGTTGTCAAGCAATGCAAGGTAGCTCTTCATCCGTACGTTCGCAGGAACGTCATCCGACTTCGTTTCGCCGACGAGCGGGTTAAGGAACAACGCATCAACGATTTCCATTGCCGTCTTCTGAATGTATTCATGCGCGCGATGAACCGGATTACGCGTTTGGAAGCCAACGATTGTTTTCCAGCCCTTCTCTGCAAAAATACGGCGGGTTTCCGACGGGTCAAAATAAAACTCTTCGAATTTCTCAGGCTGCGGACGGTTCAATACCGTAATTTCGCCGCCTACGTTTGTCGTCGAACGTGCAAACAGCTTTTGAACACCCGGGTGCTCCAGATCGTCCGTTTTGAAAACGTTGACTGCTTCAATCTTATGATCAACGGTGTAAATGCTGTCGATATTGATAACCGCGTAAACTACGCCGTCTTCACCGACTAGCGCCGCGCGCTCGCCAACGGAAAATTCTGCTGCTTTCGCTTCTTCTACGGCAAGCGTAATCGGAATGCTCCATACCAATCCGTTCGCAAGACGCATGTCTTTTACAACCGATTGATAATCCGCTTCGTTCATAAAGCCCGTCAATGGAGAGAATGCGCCTACGCCGATCAAATCAAGGTCAGAAATGGTCCAAGTGTTGATCGTGATCGATTTCAATGCTTTTGCTTCAGCCAGTAATGCTTCACGTTGTTCGCCGGTAGCGACACGGTTAACCAGTACGCCGCCGTGCGGTAGAATTTGACTCATTTGTGTAATATCCTCCTAAAGTTGCTTATAGCAGCTTATTTATGCAATCCGCATTCTGTTTTTTCTTGCCCGGACCAACGACCCGCACGCGGATCTTCACCTGGCATTACTTTACGCGTGCATTGCTCGCAGCCGATGCTCGGGTAGTTTTGATCATGCAGCGGATTATAAATAACATCATTCTCACGGATGTAATTCCACACATCTTCACTTGTCCAATGAGCAATTGGATTGAATTTGACGAGTCCGAATTTTGTATCGTACTCAATTTTTTTGGAATTTGCACGCGTAGGAGCTTGATCGCGGCGGATACCGGTAATCCAAGCCTCATATTTGGACAAAATATTAGTCAAAGGCTTTACCTTACGGATGTTGCAGCATGCGTTCGCATCGGATTTCCACAGCTCTTCGCCAAACTGCGCTGCCTGCTCCTCGGGCGTAATTTCAGGCTTTACTTCAACGAAAGGAATTCCCGGGTAACGCTCTGCCATACGGTCCCGCGTCTCATAGGTTTCCTTGAAATGAAAATCGGTATCCAAATAGAAAATATCCGTTTTCGGGCTGATTTTTTGCAGCATGTCGACTAGCACGACATCCTCTGCTCCGAAACTGCATGCGAATGTGATATTAGGGAAAGTTTCAACTGCAAACGCGATAATTTCTTCCGGCGTTGCGTTCTCGAGCTCAACTTCCTTTTGCTTGATGAGTGCTTCTTTTTCAAAAAGGTTCATGTTTATACCCCTCCGTTTTTAAATCCTAGTAAGTTAGTCTGTAATAAAATTATACGTCCTGCGCGGTCAATGTTCAATAATAAGTTTACACCAAAATGAAATAAAGTTTTTGGAATTTTTAATTCTGACACAAAAAATACCTTCTCTGCCAACCAGAGAAGGTATTTGTCGTATACATATTAACGTTTCGAGAATTGTGGAGCGCGACGAGCCGCTTTAAGACCGTATTTTTTACGTTCTTTCATACGCGGATCACGTGTCAGGAAGCCTGCACGTTTTAGAGCCGGACGGGATTCAGGGTCTGCTTTAAGCAGAGCACGGGAAATACCGTGACGGATAGCGCCTGCTTGACCGGACATACCGCCGCCGTTAGCGATTACAAGCACATCGTATTTCGACAATGTATCAGTAAGGTTAAGCGGTTGTTTTACGATCAGTTTCAGCGTTTCCAAACCGAAATATTCATTAAGGTCGCGTTTGTTAATAATGATTCGTCCTTCACCCGGCACAAGACGTACACGTGCAACAGAGTGTTTACGACGACCGGTTCCATAGTATTGCACTTGAGCCATGAAACTTGTCCTCCTCTTTATTACCCGCGAAGTTCGTAAACTTCAGGGTTTTGTGCTTGATGTGGATGTTCCGCACCTGCGTATACTTTAAGTTTAAGCTTCATTTTGTCGCCAAGACGGTTCTTAGGCAACATGCCGTGTACAGCCAGTTCGATTACGCGCTCTGGCTTGTTTTGGATCATCTCTTGTGCCGGAGTAGCTTTCAAGCCACCGGAGTACATGGAGTGACGGTAGTAAATTTTGTCTGACATTTTTTTACCTGTCAGATGGATTTTTTCAGCGTTGATAACAACAACGAAATCGCCTGTATCAACATGTGGCGTAAATGTCGGTTTGTGTTTGCCGCGGATCAGGGCAGCTACTTCACTCGCCAAACGGCCAAGCGTTTTGCCTTCCGCATCAACGACGAACCATTTACGATCAACTTCAGTTGATTTAGCCATATAGGTGGTACGCATGGATGATCCTCCTTAATTTCATACATTAATCTTTTTTATAACAACGTAAACGTTGGTTTGTTTATTCATTGTTGATTGCCAAGTTTGTGACGATCTCAGTCGGGGCTGTGGGTTAGCCACTTCGAAAGCACAAGTTATATTCTACTATAAAGTATGTTTAAGTGCAAGTAATTTATAGTGGTTTATTCCTGTTTTTCGCCGGAATAGTCAACATCTATCAGCATCAATCCATGCGGCATTGCCGTAGGACCTGCGAGAGAGCGATTTCGCCCCTCGAGTATGCTTTTTATCTCAGACGATGCCAATTTTCCTTCGCCAACCCATAGTAATGTTCCCATAATAACTCGAACCATATTGTACAAAAAACCGTTGCCTGTCACGTACATATGCACGATCGGGCCTTCCTGCACAAAGTCTGCTTCATAGATCGTGCGAATATGATGAGGCTTGGTTGAATGTATCGATGTAAACGAGGTAAAGTCATGCTCGCCAATAAGGAAGCGTAACCCCTCCCGCATCGCCTCAACATCAAGCGGCGTCGGATGATGAAAGCGGTACTGTCGTCCAAATACGTCAGGAAACTTTCCGGTATCTATCGTATAGCGATACGTTTTGCGTTTGGCGGATCTTCTCGCATGAAAATGCTCCGGCACATCGAATGCTTCAATGATGACGATGTCCTTCGGTAATCGCGTATTAAGCGCGATCGCCCATCTTTCCGTCGGAATCGTAGACTCCGTATAGAAATTGAACATCTGCCCCTGCGCGTGCACTCCCGCATCCGTGCGTCCCGAACCGATAATAATGGTCGTCTCGCCCGTAAGCTTCTTAATGGCCTTCTCTATTTCACCCTGAACCGTTCTGCCGTATGGCTGCGTTTGAAAACCGTTGAAGCCGGCCCCGTCGTAGCTGACCTTTACGCAAATATTCCTCAACCTGTTCCCCCCCTTTAACTAAAGGGATTCCTAAGCCCCTACATCCCCTTAATAAAGAAGACTTCGAGGACTTCCGCCCTCTGGACACCTGGGAGGTGCCGCACAAGCTCATCTGTCGCTCCCTGGTCACTTTTACCTGTAACAGCCGCTTTCGTCCACTACAGCCGCTTATACGGCCTCGTGGACACGCTTATGCGTTAAACGAACCCGTAAACAGGACAATGAACGGATCAGCTCCTGCAAGCAGGCAGCTTTAAAGCAGCAACACTGAACAGCAAATAAAAAAAGGTGGCCGCAAGGGTCCACCCTTTTCTCTACGTATAAGCTTGGACAAGGTTTAACGCTGTGGACAAGCTTATACCTTTTCGATTATGTTGCTACTACGCGCGGTCAACCAATTCCAGGTAAACCATAGGCGCAGCATCGCCGCGACGGGGTCCTAGTTTTAGAATACGCGTGTATCCGCCTGCGCGCTCCGAGTAACGGCTAGCCAGTTCGGAGAACAGCTTTTGAATAGCGTCTTGTTGTCCGTCAACGGATTCGCGACGCACATAAGCAGCTACTTGACGACGAGCAGAAAGATCACCTTTCTTAGCTTTAGTGATCAACTTCTCAGCGATAGAACGAACTTCTTTCGCTTTTGCTTCAGTCGTTTGAATACGCTCATAAAGGAACAAGTCAGTAACGAGGTCACGGAACAAAGCTTTCCGCGCACTAGCGTCACGTCCCAATTTTTGATATGCCATCTTGTTTTCCCCTCCCTTGCTCTTTTGTCTACACTAGTTGGTTTCTACTCTTCCATGCGAAGGCCCAAACCGAGCTCTTCAAGCTTCTCTTGAACTTCCTCGAGTGATTTACGGCCCAAGTTACGAACCTTCATCATGTCCTCTTCGGATTTCGTGATCAGTTCTTGAACGGTGTTGATTCCAGCGCGCTTCAAGCAGTTGTAAGAACGGACGGAAAGATCAAGTTCCTCGATCGTCATCTCCAGAACTTTCTCTTTCTTATCTTCTTCTTTCTCAACCATAATTTCCGCGTCTTTGGCTTCATCGGTTAATCCAACGAACAAGTCCAAATGCTCGGTCAAAATTTTAGCGCCGAGGCTAACTGCCTCTTCCGGTCTAATACTGCCGTCAGTCCAAACTTCAAGCGTTAGCTTGTCGTAGTTCGTTACTTGACCAACACGCGTATTTTCTACGCTGTAATTTACACGAGTAATTGGCGTGTATATCGAATCAACGGGAATTACCCCAATCGGTTGTTCGTCCTTCTTGTTGCGGTCCGCTTGCACGTAACCACGTCCCCGATTAGCAAAAACCCGCATATGGAGCCGCGCGCCGGAGGCCAAGGTTGCGATGTGAAGATCAGGGCTTAAAATCTCGACATCGCTGTCCGCTCGAATGTCGCCCGCTGTAACATTCCCTTCGCCATCCGCGTCGATTTCCAACACCTTTTCTTCATCGGAGTGGATTTTCAACGAGAGGCCCTTCAGGTTCAAAATGATCTCGGTAACATCCTCAATCACTCCGGGAACCGTAGAGAACTCGTGAAGCACTCCATCGATTTGAACCGAGGTTACTGCTGCACCCGGCAACGACGACAACAAAATTCGGCGAAGCGAATTTCCAAGCGTCGTGCCATAACCGCGTTCAAGCGGCTCGACGACAAAACGTCCGTAAGTTCCCTCATCATTCAGTTCTACGGTCTCGATTTTCGGCTTTTCGATCTCAATCACTAATATTATCCTCCTTAAAACGTCGCTCCGTTATCCTAACGTTAGTTTAAGTCAAATCTTGTAGTATGCCAAACCTTCACAACCATTATTCACAAGTTGTTGTTATTTGATACCACATCGGATCCAACTATACGCGACGACGTTTCGGCGGACGGCATCCGTTGTGAGGAACTGGTGTTACGTCTTTAATGAGGTTAACTTCCAATCCAGCAGCTTGAAGCGAACGAATCGCAGCTTCACGGCCAGCGCCTGGTCCTTTTACCATCACTTCGACAGTTCTCATGCCATGCTCCATTGCTGCTTTCGCAGCAGTTTCAGCAGCCATTTGAGCTGCGAAAGGCGTGCTCTTACGTGAGCCTTTGAAGCCCATGTTACCGGAGCTTGCCCATGAAATCGCATTACCGTGCGGATCCGTGATCGTAACGATCGTATTGTTGAAAGTCGAGCGAATATGCGCAACGCCAGTCTCAATATTTTTCCGGTCGCGACGTTTCGTACGAACGACTTTTTTTGGTTTAGCCATTGTCCATTATCCTCCCTTCTTATTTCTTCTTGTTAGCTACAGTCCGACGAGGACCTTTACGCGTACGTGCATTCGTTTTCGTGCGTTGACCGCGAACAGGCAAGCCGCGACGGTGACGAAGACCACGGTAGCATCCGATTTCAGTCAGACGCTTAATGTTAAGTGAAATTTCACGACGCAAGTCGCCTTCTACTTTAACAGATTTGTCAATTGCTTCGCGCAGGCGAGCCAATTCGTCTTCTGTCAAATCGCGAACACGAGTGTCGAAGTTAACTTCAGCTGCATTCAAAAGTTTTTGCGACGTTGTTTTGCCGATACCGAAAATGTATGTCAGGGCGATTTCGACGCGTTTATCACGCGGCAAGTCTACACCAGCTATACGTGCCATAGGCTATATTCCCCTCCTTCTATCCTTGTTTTTGTTTGTGTTTCGGATTTTCACAAATCACCATAACGTTGCCTTTGCGACGAATGACTTTGCATTTTTCGCAGATCGGCTTTACCGAAGGTCTAACCTTCATTGTGATTACCTCCCGAATCTTTCGTGAGCAAGCTGCTGCACAGCTTACTTACGATAGGTGATGCGCCCTTTTGATAAATCATAAGGCGATAACTGTATAACCACCTTGTCTCCTGTCAGGATGCGGATAAAGTGCATTCTGAGCTTACCGGAAACATGTGCGAGAATTTGATGACCGTTCTCCAGCTCCACCTTGAACGTGGCATTCGGCAACGGCTCTATAACCGTACCTTCGACCTCAATGATGTCTTCCTTAGCCAACCGTCATTCTCCTTTCGCATGTGCGAACTTCTGAATTGCATAACGTAACTTTGCATTGGTCACCCTGCCGGTTTCTTGCAAGCTGCTTGAAACCTCCGGACTAATTGCAGGCTGTAACTCGAGATGTAGAACGTTCTTTTTCTTCGGCTGATCGAATCGGCGCTTATGGCCGTCAGCAATCATGACGAATCGATCATCGATAATTGCTAGGATAACGGCATAGCTTTCCTCATCCTTACCGCGAAGTACTTTGACGAACTGACCAATCTGGGGACGAGCATCCATCATCATGCTTATGGCTGCTGCGGCAGAATGGTCAATATTTCAAAGCCGTCCTCTGTAACAGCTACCGTGTGCTCGAAATGAGCGCACCATGAGCCGTCTTCCGTTACAACCGTCCAATTGTCTTCTAGCGTACGGACATATCGTTCACCGATATTAACCATTGGTTCGATTGCAAGCACCATTCCGGTCTTTAGACGAGGCCCGCGGTCCGGTATGCCGTAGTTCGGTATTTGTGGTTCCTCATGGAGGTCCGCGCCGATTCCGTGCCCTACGTATTCCCTTACTACGGAAAATCCTGCATCTTCAATTACCTTCTGAATAGCATGCGAAATTGTATATAGTCTAATATCTGGTTTGACGAGAGCAAGACCTGCATATAGCGATGCCTCCGTCACGTCAAGCAGCTTTTGCACTTCAGGGGTCACTGCTCCAACCGCATAGGTCCAAGCCGAGTCGCCATGATAGCCTTCAAACTGCGCACCGATATCGATACTAATTATATCGCCTTCGTTCAACTTGCGTGAACCTGGGAAGCCGTGCACCAGCTCGTCATTCACAGAAGCGCAAATGCTGGAAGGGAAACCATTGTAACCTTTGAAGGAAGGAATCGCATTTTGACTCTTAATGTACGCTTCAGCGATTTGGTCAAGCTCACGGGTCGTGATGCCTGGTTTCACAGCCTGCGACATCAATCGATGCGTTTCCGCAACAATGCGTCCAGCTTCCCTCATATATCGCAGCTCCGAATCGGATTTGCAAATAATCATTACAATGAACCTCGCAAGCAGGAAACGATGTCGGATGTTACAACATCAATGTCCTTCTCGCCGTCGACTTCGCGAAGGAGACCTTTAGCATTGTAGTAATCGAGTAAAGGCGCTGTTTTGGACGTATATTCATCCAAACGAGTTCCTACCTTTTCCTCTGTATCATCAGAACGCTGATACAATTCCCCGCCGTCCTTGTCGCAAATACCTTCGACCTTAGGTGGGTTAAAGATTACATGATAAGTCGTACCTGTCGTTCTAGATATGCGTCTTCCCGTCAAGCGGGCAAGCAGCAAACTGCGGTCAACCTTTAAATTTACAACATGGTCGATACTGCGGCCGAGTTCCGAAAGCATAACATCAAGCGCTTCAGCTTGCTGCAATGTCCGTGGAAACCCGTCGAGTAGAAATCCATTTTTGCAATCGTCTGCTTCAAGTCTTTCTTTCACAATACCGTTCGTGATCTCATCGGGAACGAGCAGGCCTTTGTCGACATACTCCTTCGCTTTGATTCCGAGTGCAGTTCCTTGTTTCATCGCGAGGCGGAAAGCATCGCCAGTGGAAATATGCGGAATACCGAACTCTTCAACGATCCGTTCAGCTTGTGTACCTTTACCGGCTCCCGGAGGGCCCATGAATAAAATGTTCATTGCTGAGTTCCTCGCTTTAAGCACAATAGGCTCGGGCGGGCTACCGCAGAGCGCAAGTTGACGAACGCGGAAGCCCGGTCAGAACCTATTGTTATTTATTGATAAACCCTTTGTAATGGCGTTTGATCAACTGGCTCTCAATTTGCTTCATCGTATCCAGTGCAACACCGATAACGATGAGCAACGAAGTGCCGCCTAGCTGCACTGAGCGCGGTAATCCAGCAAGTGATCCGAAGAACACTGGAAGAACAGAGATGACAGCCAGGAAGATCGCACCTGTCAACGTAATACGCGACATAACGCGTGTTAGGTATGACGAGGTCGGTTTGCCTGGACGAATACCTGGAATGTATCCACCGTTTTTCTTCATCTGATCAGCCATTTGCACCGGATTAATTTGCACGAAAGTGTAAAAGAAGGTAAAACCGATAATTAACAATACGTACAATACCATACCAAGCGGTCTGTCATAGTTCATATTGTCAATAATCCATTTTGCCCAGGCCTGAGTAGACCAGAACTGTGCAATCGTAATCGGGAACATGATAAGTGATACCGCGAAAATGACCGGGATAACGCCAGCGCCGTTCACTTTCATCGGAATGTGCGTCGATTGTCCGCCGTACATTTTCCGTCCAACAACACGTTTAGCGTATTGAACAGGAATTTTACGAATACCTTGTTGTACGAATATAACACCAACAATGATCGCGATGATCGCAATCAGAATCAGTACCATTTTGATGATGTTCAAGAACAGTTGATCTTGGGCACCTACGAACTGATCTTCGACGATCGTACGAATGTGTCCAGGAATACCAGCTGCAATTGCTGCAAAGATAAGAATGGAAATACCATTTCCAATTCCTTTTTCCGTAATTTGCTCACCGAGCCACATCAAGAAAGCAGTACCTGCAGTCAAGATGATTGCAATGAGTAAGTAGTCAACGAATGTTGCTCCAACAACCATCTCGTAACCGTATTGACGGTTAAAGCCGATTGCTGTTGCAAAGCCTTGGATCAAACCAAGAACAATCGTTCCATAACGGGTGATTTGTGCGAGTTTACGTTTACCGTTCTCGCCTTCCTTCGCCCATTCCGCAAATTTAGGAATAACATCCATCGATAACAGCTGTACGATAATCGACGCTGTAATGTAAGGAGTAATTCCGATTGCGAAAATGGAAAATTGGAACAAAGCACCGCCGGAAAACGTGTTAAGCAAGCCGAACAGATCCGCACCGGCTGCATCAACCTGCTTAAACACATCTTTGTTTACACCAGGTACCGGTATAAAGGAACCGATACGGTACACTAGTAGGATGAAAAGGGTGAAGAGGATCCTTGTACGAAGATCCGCCACTTTCCAGATATTGGACACGGTCTTGAACAATTAGATCACCTCGGTTTTACCGCCGGCAGCCTGGATTTTCTCTACCGCAGATTGAGAGAACTTGTTTGCTTTTACAGTAAGTGTAACGCTAACTTCACCATTGCCCAAAATCTTGATTCCTGCGAGCGGGTTCTTAACGATCCCAGTCTCGATAAGGACTTCTGGAGTGACTTCAGTACCTGCTGCAAACGCATTTAGTTCTTCAATGTTAACAATTGCGTACTCTTTGCGGAAAGCGTTATTGAATCCGCGTTTCGGCACTCGACGATACAAAGGGTTTTGTCCGCCCTCGAAACCAGGACGAACGCCGCCGCCGGAACGAGCGTTTTGACCTTTGTGACCTTTACCGGCCGTTTTACCGTTACCGGAACCGATACCGCGACCTTTGCGCTTAGGCGCTTGGGTTGAGCCTGGTGCTGGTGCTAACTCATGCAATTTCATCGTTCGTGCACCTCCTTATTTATTTCTTGGAACAACCATCTATCTTATACTTCTTCTACTTTTACCAAGTGGCTAACAGTATTAACCATGCCGCGGATAGCTGGGCTATCGTTCAAAACAACTGCCTGACGAATCTTTTTAAGACCAAAAGATTCAACCGTTGCACGTTGTTTCTCGTTGCGGCCGATTAAACTGCGAACGAGGGTGATTTGCAATTTTGCCATCTTATTTCCCTCCTTAGCGTAGCAGCTCTTCGACTGTTTTTCCACGTAGCTTTGCAACATCTTCCACGCGTTTAAGGCGGGAAAGACCTTCAAGCGTTGCGTTAACCATATTCATGGAATTCGAAGAACCTAGCGATTTCGTCAAGATGTCGCCGACACCAGCAAGTTCAAGAACTGCACGAACCGGGCCGCCGGCGATAACGCCAGTACCTTCGGAAGCTGGTTTCAGAAGAACTTCACCTGCGCCGAAATGTCCGAGAACAAGGTGAGGAATAGTCGTTCCTACGATTGGAACATGGATCAGGTTTTTCTTAGCATCTTCGATACCTTTGCGGATTGCATCAGGTACTTCGCCTGCTTTACCGATCCCTGCGCCAACGTAGCCTTTACCGTCGCCGACTACTACAAGTGCACTAAAGCTGAAACGGCGTCCGCCTTTTACAACTTTAGATACGCGATTGATATTAACAACTTTTTCAGTCAGTTCTAACGTATTTGGATCTACACGCAAGTCGTTTAACCTCCTTATAAATAAAGTCGATTAGAATTCTAGGCCAGCTTCGCGAGCTGCGGTAGCAAGCGCCTGAATTCTGCCGTGATACAAGTAACCGCCGCGGTCAAATACTACTTGGGATACACCCTTAGCTTGAGCGCGTTTCGCAATCAATTCGCCGACTTTGCTAGCTGCATCGATGTTACCACCGTTGCCAATTGCTTCAACCAACTCTTTGTCCTGTGTGGACGCGGAAGCGATTGTTACGCCTGCAACATCGTCGATCAATTGTGCGTACATATGCTTGGAGGAACGGAATACAGATAGACGCGGACGTGCAGCTGTACCGTTAATTTTTTTACGAACACGAAGGTGTCTTTTTAGACGAGCCTTGTTTTTGTCGCCTTTCGTAATCATTCAAAGTTCACTCCTTTCCTTATGCCTTAAGACGCTATCTTAAGCAAACGATCTGTTTGCTTATTTTTTCTTACCGGCTTTACCTTCTTTACGGATGATGCGCTCGCCTTCGTACTTGATACCTTTACCTTTATACGGCTCTGGTTCACGTACGGAACGAATTTTTGCTGCAGTTGCGCCAACGAGCTCTTTATCGATACCGCGAACAGTAATCTTAGTGTTAGCAGGTACTTCAAACTCGATGCCGTTATCTGGAGCAATTTCGACTGGGTGAGAGTAACCAACGTTAAGAACGATTTTATCACCAGTTTTGTTTGCACGGTAACCTACGCCGACTAGCTCCAAGTTTTTGAAGAAGCCTTCTGTAACGCCGCTCACCATGTTAGCGATGATGCTGCGAGTAGTTCCGTGCAACGAACGATGCAATTTATTATCGGAAGGACGTTCTACTAGAATCTCAGTTTCCGTTACATTCACTTTCATCTCTTTGTGAATTTCACGGGAAAGCGATCCTTTAGGTCCTTTTACAGTAATAACTGTGTTGTCCAAGCTGATTGTTACGCCGTTAGGCACTTGGATTGGTTTGCGACCAATACGGGACATTGTTACACCTCCTATCTTTGTGACTTGTTACTTACCAAACGTAGCAAACTACTTCGCCGCCGGATTTAACCTGACGAGCTTCTTTATCAGTCATAATCCCTTTGGAAGTGGAAATAATTGCAATTCCAAGTCCACCGAGTACACGAGGGATTTCAGTTGATTGTGTATAAACGCGAAGGCCTGGTTTAGAAATACGTTTCAAACCTGTAATTACGCGTTCTTGGTTAGGGCCGTATTTCAAGAAAATACGGATAATCCCTTGTTTGTTGTCTTCGATATATTCAGCGTCGCGGATAAAACCCTCGCGCTTCAAAATCTCAGCGATTTGCTTCTTCATTTTCGAAGCGGGCATTTCCACGGTCTCGTGACGAACGACATTCGCGTTGCGAATGCGTGTCAACATATCTGCAACCGGATCAGACATAACCATTGTGTTAACCTCCTTCCCAAACTAGGCTGATTACCAGCTTGCTTTTTTAACGCCAGGAATCTGGCCCTTATGTGCTAACTCACGGAAACAAATCCGGCAAATTTTAAACTTTTGCAAAACAGAATGCGGACGGCCGCAACGCTCACAGCGCGTATATGCGCGCACTTTAAATTTCGGTGTGCGTTGTTGCTTCACTTTCATCGAAGTTTTTGCCACTGGGTATTACACCTCCTAAAAGTGGATTACTTCGTAAACGGCATGCCCATTTGGGTCAGCAGTTCACGAGATTCTTCGTCCGTTTTTGCCGTCGTGACGATGACGATGTCCATACCGCGCACTTTATCGACTTTATCGTACTCGATCTCTGGGAATATCAATTGCTCTTTCAAGCCAAGCGTATAGTTACCGCGACCGTCGAAAGCTTTGTTCGATACACCGCGGAAGTCACGTACACGCGGTAGAGAAATGTTGAACAGTTTATCAAGGAAATGATACATACGCTCGCCGCGCAATGTAACTTTAACCCCGATTGGCATGTTCTCACGAAGCTTGAAGCCTGCAATAGACTTCTTCGCACGAGTAACGACTGGTTTTTGACCGGAAATGATACGTAGTTCTTCAACAGCTACATCAAGGATTTTCGAATTGGAAACCGCTTCGCCTACCCCCATGTTGATAACTACCTTCTCAATTTTCGGCACTTGCATAACAGACGTATAGTTGAACTTCTGCATAAGAGCAGGAGTTATTTCGTTTAAGAAACGACCTTTCAATCTTGCTGCCATTGATCATGGACCTCCTTTCCTACCGTAACGATTAGTCGATTACTTCTCCGGAACGTTTTGCGATCCGAACTTTTTTGCCGTTGTCGAGCACTTTGTATCCGATACGTGTTACTTTACCGCTCTTCGGATCGATATGCATAACGTTTGAAACGTGAATTGGCGCTTCTTGTTCGATAATACCGCCCTGTGGATTAGCTTGCGATGGACGAGTATGTTTCTTAACAGTGTTAACACCCTCTACGAGTACGCGGTTTTCACGCGGATACGCAGCGATAACGCGGCCCTTCTTACCTTTGTCTTTACCGGTAATGACGATAACCGTGTCGTCTTTTTTCACGTGCAATTTATTGTTATGGGATTCGAGAATTTTTTTCAGCCTTGGCATGAGTTACACCTCCTGCACGCTTGTGCTTTCAAGCTTATATGGGTTCTTAGATTACTTCTGGTGCCAGCGATACGATTTTCATGAAATCTTTATCGCGAAGCTCACGGGCAACAGGTCCAAAGATACGAGTACCGCGCGGGCTCTTGTCTTCCTTAACGATTACTGCTGCGTTTTCGTCAAATGCGATGTACGAACCGTCTTTACGACGAACCGAACGCTTTGTACGAACGATAACCGCTTTAACAACGTCACCTTTTTTGACAACGCCGCCTGGTGTTGCTTGTTTTACTGAGCAAACGATCAAATCGCCGATGTGACCAACGCGACGTCCCGTTCCACCAAGTACACGGATACACATCAATTGTTTTGCGCCGGAGTTGTCAGCAACCGCTAAGCGCGAAAATGGTTGAATCATTTCAACGTCCTCCTTTCGGAAAAATGCTCAGACACTGCATACGCTCATTAAATAATAACAGCTACTTCAACAACTTCAACGAGTCTGAAGCGCTTGTCTTTCGATAGCGGACGAGTCTCCATGATTTTCACGATGTCGCCAATTTTCGCTTGGCCGTTCTCATCATGCGCCTTAAATTTTTTCGTAACTTTAATGCGTTTATGGTACAAATCGTGTTTTTTGTATGTTTCGATAGCAACCACGATTGTTTTGTCCATCTTGTCGCTTACCACTTTGCCAATTAGAACTTTACGGGCATTGCGTTCGCTCATGTTCTTCCTCCTTCCTTCAGCCGTGTTTATGCATTCATGTAAGGGATAAACTAGCTGCTAATTCCGAGTTCTCTTTCACGCAAAATCGTTTTAGCACGAGCGATTCCTTTACGCACATCACGGATCCGAGTCGGGTTATCCAATTGGCCAGTAGCCAGTTGGAAACGAAGATTGAAAAGCTCTTCTTTAAAACCAGCGACCTGTTGTTCAAGCTCAGCAGAGGTTAGGTTTCTAAATTCACTAGCTTTCATTTGCTTCACCACCCACTTCTTCACGTTTCACGAATTTAGTCTTGATAGGCAATTTATGTGCCGCAAGACGCATCGCTTCACGAGCGGTTTCTTCGGATACACCAGCAAGTTCAAACAGGATTTTACCTGGTTTAACTACGGCTACCCATTTTTCAACGTTACCTTTACCACTACCCATACGCACTTCAAGAGGCTTTTGAGTAATTGGTTTAGCAGGGAAAATTTTGATCCAAACCTTACCGCCACGCTTGATGTAACGAGTCATAGCGATACGAGCCGCTTCGATCTGACGGTTAGTAATCCATGATGGTTCTAGAGCTTGAAGACCAAATTCACCGAATGCTACTGTAGTGCCGCCTTTAGCGCGACCCTTCATATGACCGCGTTGTTGTTTGCGGTGTTTGACACGTTTAGGTACCAACATGATTAGTTGCCTCCTTCCTGGGGAGCTTTCTTCTTAGCCGGAAGGACTTCGCCGCGATAGATCCATACTTTTACGCCGATACGGCCGTATGTTGTTGCCGCTTCTGCTGTGCCGTAGTCAATATCAGCGCGTAGCGTATGAAGTGGAACTGTTCCTTCGCTGTAGCCTTCCGAACGTGCGATTTCCGCGCCACCGAGACGACCGCTAACTGCAGTTTTGATCCCTTTAGCACCTGAACGCATGGAGCGTTGAATTGCTTGCTTCAATGCGCGACGGAAAGATACACGACGCTCAAGTTGTTGTGCGATGCTTTCAGCTACAAGAATAGCGTCAAGATCCGCTTGTTTGATTTCAGAGATGTTGATGTGTACTTTTTTGCCTTTAGTAATTTTACCAAGCTCAGTACGCAGGTTTTCAACTTCGGAACCGCCTTTACCAATAACCATACCCGGTTTTGCGGTTTGGATCGTTACGTTCACGCGGTTAGCTGCACGTTCGATCTCGATGTGAGAAACTGCTGCGTCTTTCAGCTTGTTTTTCAAATATTCACGGATTTTAACGTCTTCCATAAGAAGATCGCCGAAATCTTTGCCCGCGAACCATTTGGACTCCCAATCACGGATAACTCCGACCCGGAAGCCTACTGGATTTACCTTTTGACCCACACGTAATCCCTCCTTATTTTTCAGATACCACCAAGGTAATGTGGCTGGTTCTTTTATTGATCCGGCTTGCGCGACCCATCGCACGAGGACGGAAGCGTTTCATTGTCGGCCCTTGGTTAACGAAAGCTTGAGAAATAAACAATTTGTTTACGTCAAGCTGGTAGTTATGCTCAGCGTTAGCAATGGCAGAGTTCAGCAGCTTCTCCAAAATTGGGGATGCAGACTTAGGCGTATGACGCAAAATCGCGATTGCTTCGCCAACTTGTTTACCGCGAATCAAATCCGCAACAAGCTGCGCTTTACGAGGAGCAATACGGATAAATTTAGCGTGCGCTTTAGCTTCTGGCATGTAGGAACCTCCTCTCGTTCAGTTAGAGATATTTAAGGGCAAATTAACGTCTGCCCGTTTTTTTGTCTTCACCAGCATGGCCTTTATAAGTACGAGTTGGTGCAAACTCACCAAGCTTGTGTCCAACCATATCTTCCGTTACATATACCGGCACGTGCTTGCGTCCGTCATATACTGCAAACGTGTGACCAATGAATTGCGGGAAAATGGTCGAGCGGCGGGACCAGGTTTTGATAACGACTTTCTTCTCCGTTTCGTTCAATACCTCGACTTTTTTAAGCAGGTAACCGTCAATAAACGGACCTTTCTTCAAACTGCGACCCATTTGTGTTCCTCCCTTCATGAGCGGTAGCGATACTTGCGTATCACGCGGATTTTATCAAGCGGTTATTACTTCGTGCGACGACGAATAATATATTGGCTCGATGCTTTTTTCTTCTTACGCGTTTTGTAACCAAGAGTTGGTTTACCCCAAGGCGACATTGGCGATTTGCGTCCGATTGGAGCGCGGCCTTCACCACCACCGTGTGGGTGATCGTTAGGGTTCATTACAACACCACGTACTTGTGGACGATTTCCGAGCCAACGGTTACGGCCGGCTTTACCGATTTTCACGAGTTCGTGATCTTCGTTACCAACTGAACCGATTGTTGCACGGCAAGTGTTCAAAATACGACGAACTTCACCGGAAGACAAACGCACGGATACATAGTCTTCTTCTTTACCAAGAAGTTGAGCACTAGTTCCAGCTGCACGAACGAGTTGTCCGCCTTTGCCAGGTTTCAATTCGATGTTGTGGATAACTGTACCGACTGGGATATTCACAAGCGGCAACGCGTTGCCTGGTTTAATATCAGAAGCTGGTCCAGAAGTTACTTGATCTCCGACTTTCAAGCCTTTCGGAGCGATGATATATGCTTTCTCACCATCAACGTAATGGATCAAAGCGATGTTGGATGAACGGTTCGGATCGTATTCGATCGTCGCTACGTTACCAACGATACCGTCTTTCGTACGTTTGAAGTCGATAACACGGTATTTACGTTTGTGTCCGCCGCCATGGTGACGAACCGTAATTTTACCTTGGTTGTTACGTCCAGCTTTTTTGAAAAGCGGAGCAAGCAACGATTTCTCCGGTGTACTTGTCGTGATCTCTTCGAAAGTCGAGACGGACATGTTACGACGAGCTGGAGATGTCGGTTTGTACTTTTTAATTGGCACTTCGATTCCCTCCTTTTCTAAACAGACGTTTCAAAGAATTCAAGTTCTTTGCTGTCAGCGCTCAGTTGAACGATCGCTTTTTTCCAATCTGGTCTGTATCCGCTATGTTTACCATAACGTTTTGGTTTACCCGCTACACGCATTGTGTTAACGCCGGTTACTTTTACTTTAAAGATTTGCTCAATTGCAAGTTTGATTTCGGTTTTGTTCGAACGAAGATCAACTTCAAACACATAACGTTTGTTAGCCATGTAATCGCTCGTACGTTCCGTGATAACCGGGCGCTTGATAATATCGCGTGGATTTTTCATTACGCAAGCACCTCCTGTACTTTCTCTACTGCTTCTTTAGTGATGACAAGGTTGTCATGCACCAATACATCCAGAACATTAATGCCGTCAGCTGCAACGAATTTCACACCTGGAATGTTACGAGCAGACAATGCAACGTTATCTTCATAGTTAGCCGTAACGACAAGAGCTTTGCGGCCGACTTTAAGGTTGTTCAAGATTGCTGCGAATTCTTTCGTCTTAGGTGTTGCAAGTGTCAACTGATCCAAAACGATAATCTCGTTTGCGATCACTTTCGAAGACAATGCCGATTTAATTGCAAGACGACGAACTTTCTTAGGAAGCTTGAATCCGTAAGTGCGTGGAGTCGGTCCGAATACGGTACCGCCGCCAACCCATTGCGGGGAGCGAATGCTACCTTGACGAGCACGGCCAGTTCCTTTTTGTTTCCAAGGTTTACGACCGCCACCGCGTACTTCGGAGCGTCCTTTAGTTTTGTGATTACCGAAGCGCTCAGATGCTTGTTGATTAACAACAGCACTGTGCAGGACATGTGCGTTTGGTTGAATACCGAAAACCGTTTCAGCCAATTCCAGTTCGCCCACTTGCGCGCCGCTCACGTTATATACTGTTACTTTAGGCATTTCCTGTTCCTCCTTTCTTTAAGAGCAATTATTTCTTAACTGTTTGTTTTACTTTCACAAATCCGTTTTTAGGGCCCGGAATCGAACCTTTTACAAGAAGAACGTTACGTTCTGTGTCTACACGGATAACTTCAAGCTTTTGAATCGTGATCGTTGCGTGACCCATATGTCCTGGAAGGCGTTTACCCTTCGGTACACGGTTCGCTTGGATAGAACCCATCGAACCTGGTCCACGGTGGTAACGGGAACCGTGAGACATAGGACCCGTGCTTTGTCCCCAACGTTTGATAACGCCGGCAAAGCCTTTACCTTTCGAAATACCTGTTACGTCAACGAATTCGCCCTCTGTGAATAGGTCAGCTTTTACTAGTTGGCCAACTTCATAATCACCCAGGTTAATTCCGCGAATTTCACGAACGTAGCGCTTAGGTGTTGTGTTAGCTTTTTTCGCATGACCAGCTTCTGGCTTGTTCGATCTGCTTTCTTTCTTATCGGAGAAACCGAATTGAACAGCTTCATAGCCATCGTTCTCTTGGTCTTTCTTCTGAAGCACTACGCAAGGGCCAGCCTCGATAACCGTTACAGGAACGACGTTACCTTCAGCAGTAAACACTTGAGTCATACCAAGTTTTTTTCCTAAGATACCTTTCATGTTGACACCTCATTTCCTTTCTATAATCACATATGCTGATATTACAGTTTGATTTCGATATCTACACCGGATGGTAAATCCAGGCGCATCAACGCATCAACCGTTTGCGGCGTTGGGTTAACAATGTCGATTAGACGCTTATGAGTGCGTTGTTCGAATTGCTCCCTGGAATCCTTGTACTTGTGTACCGCACGGAGAATGGTGATGATTTGCTTTTCCGTTGGCAACGGAATCGGCCCGGATACGCCTGCACCGGAACGTTTTGCAGTTTCAACGATTTTCTCTGCGGATTGATCAAGAATTCTGTGATCGTATGCTTTCAAGCGGATACGAATCTTTTGCTTTGCCATATAAGTCCCTCCTTCTATCGCCCAATTTATTATCGGACATACTCCGTGAGAAAACCCTTCACATGCCCCATGGCAAAGGGGCCGGGTGTGTCGGCAACCTCTCACATCATCGCAACGTCAGACCAACATTCAATATTATACCGAAACTAATAGGCAAATGCAACATAAAGTTTGGCCTCTTTGCAAATACTTAAAAGTAGGAAAAATATCGCTAAACGTCGCTCCAGTTGGCTTTCAGCATGCCGATAAGCAAGGCTTTATGCTGTCTAATCCCTCATATGGCCCATTATGTCCCTTATCACAAGCATTTAGAACCTATCCATTATAATAACGGACTTAATGGGTACTTACTGATTATAAACATCAATTGAGCGAAAAGACAGCCCCCAAATAACGCCAGCATGATTCGGTCAGCTTTTTATCCCATATGCATGAGTTCAATTTACATACAAAAACGCAGCGACCAAATGTCGCTGCGTTTTTTACTTTTACAGATTGAAGCACTTTACTGGCTTCATTTCCATCTGCCGCTGCATGCTCTGCAATTTCCTTTTAGCCTAAAACGATTCTATCGTCAGCCAGCTTCTTGCCGCTAATTCGCTCGAACTCGCCAAGCAGTTGTTCGACGGAGAGATCTTTTTTGCGTTCTTCAGGCACATCAAGGATGATCCGTCCTTTGTCCATCATAATTAAACGGTTGCCAAGACGAATAGCCTGCTCCATATTGTGAGTAACCATAAGGGTCGTCAAATTCATTTCACGGACAAGAGTTTCCGTAAGTGTAGTTATGAGCTCTGCTCTGGCAGGGTCAAGCGCCGCGGTGTGCTCATCCAGCAGCAGTATCTGCGGTCTTGTAAAGGCAGCCATGAGCAAGCTTAGCGCTTGCCGCTCTCCGCCTGACAATAAACCTACTTTAGCGCCAAGGCGGTTTTCAAGGCCGATACCAAGCCGCTGCAGCTCTTGCTTGAATATCGCACGCTTCGCACGGGTCACGCCAAATGAGAATCCGCGGGACTTACCTCGTGCATAAGCAATCGCCAAATTTTCTTCAATTGACATGCGAGGCGCCGTACCCGCCATCGGATCTTGAAACACACGCCCAATCCAACGGCTGCGCTGATACTCGTTGAGCTGACTGATATTACGCCCGTCAATCCGAACCTCTCCCGCATCCGGCTTCATGACACCTGATATGATGTTCATCAAAGTTGATTTTCCTGCACCGTTACTTCCGATAACCGTTATAAAATCGCCCGGCTTCATCGTAAGGTTAGCGCCAACGAGCGCCGTCTTCTCATCCACCGTGCCTGGATTGAACAGCTTGGACACTTTTGCAATTTCCAACATTAGCGTCCACCTCCTGGCTGGACTTTATCCATAGAAGCCATCATCTCTTCCGTGCGCTTCCGCGCTATATTTTTTTGCTTCCATAGACGGCGTGCAGAAGGCACAATCAATGCAAAAATAATAATAACGGCTGTAATCAGCTTCATGTCCTGTGCCTCTAACCATTCCACCCGCAAAGCCAATGCATAAATAATCCGATAAACAATAGATCCAAGAACAACAGCTAAAGTAGCTCTAAAAATAGTACGTGCACCGAATATGGCTTCGCCGATAATGACCGATGCGAGACCAATTACGATCATACCTATTCCCATGCTGTTATCAGCGTATTTCTGGTACTGGGCAACTAATGCCCCTGAAGTCGCCACAAGAGCATTCGACAAGGCAATGCCGAAAATCGTTGTAATATCGGTATTGGCACCAAAGCTCCGGATCATGCGGGAGTTATCGCCGGTTGCCCGAAGGCTTAATCCGATTTCGGTACGGAAAAACAAATCCAGCACCAGCTTAACCACAACTACAAAAATAATCATAAGGACGAGTGTCGAAGCATTCGCGAAAAGGTTCTCCTGCCCCCGCAGAGAAACATTGGGCTTACCCATAATTCTAAGATTAATCGAATACAGAGCAATCATCATAATAATGCCGGATAGCAGCCCATTGATTTTACCTTTAGTATGAAGCAGCCCCGTGCATGTGCCCGCTATAGCCCCGCCTGCAAATGCGCATAATATAGCCAGCCAAGGAGCTGTGCCGTTAACCGTCAAGACTGTACCGATGGCTGCGCCTGTAGTGAAGCTGCCATCTACCGTTAGATCCGGAAAATCAAGAATCCGGAACGTTATATAAACTCCAAGTGCCATAAGCGCATACAATAGTCCGCTTTCAACAGCTCCCTGCATAGATGCGAGCAAATGACATACCTCCTTTTTTCATAACAAAGGGGTGAACCAGTAGCCCGATCACCCCTCTGAATGCTTTTCCGTATTAGTTTAAACTAATTAAATAGAACTTACTCGATGATGTTATTTTGTTGGTCTTTTACAAATGCCTTCATTTCGTCAGTAACCGTAATGCCTTGCTCAGCTGCTGCTTTCATATTGAAAATGAAATCAAGCTTCTGAGGAACGGTTACATCCATATCGCCAGGTTTTTTTCCATTTTTTAAGATTTCAACAGCCATTTGGCCAACTTCATAACCGTGATCAAAATATTTAAAGCCTACAGCAGCGAATGCCCCTCTTTCTACAGTATCGCGATCAGCAGAGAAGAATGGAATGTCGTTATTATTCGCTACTTCGATGATCGCATCAACGCCGCTAACCACCATGTTATCCAAAGTAATATAGATGGCATCTACACGGCCTACTAAGGAATCTGCAGCCTGCTTAACATCCGAAGAGTTAGCTACGGAGGCTTTAATAAGCTTAATTCCATGCTTGGCGAGTGCTTCCTCGGCAATGTTGCCCATCACGACAGCGTTTTGTTCACCTTCATTAATAATGAGACCTACATTTTTTACATCAGGTAACTGGGAAGCGATAAAGTCCATCGTTTGCTTAATCGCATCCGGGTTTGTATCTGAAGCACCTGTGATATTGCCGCCTGGCGCTTGCAATTGCGTAACGATACCAGCATCGATCGGATCAGTTACCGCTGCAAATAATACAGGTATGTCCTTAACATCATCTGCAAGACTTTGTGCAGTCGGAGTTGCGATCCCTAGAGCAAGATCACTTTTGCTCGATGCGATTTTTTGCGAAATCGTTTTAATATTTGCTGCATCGCCTTGTGCGTTGTTAAAATCGATCTTTAGGTTTTTGCCTTCTTCAATGCCTGCATCCTTAAGCGCAGCGATAAAGCCTTCGCGAGTTGCATCGAGCGATGGATGCTCGACAATTTGGGAAATGGCAATCGTATACGTCTTTTCAGCCTCACTGCCTGAATTAACCGTATTGCCGTCCGTATCCGATCCTGTTTTACCTGTATTTGCACCACATGCTGCCGTTATAACCATAACCGAAGCGAGCGCAAGACTAATCCAAAACTTTTTGTTCATCCATTAAACCCCTCTCATGATTAGGTCGTCTTATTGCGGAGCTCTAAAGTAACATATACAGCAAAGCATTATCGCTTTCTCTCATTAAAGCCTATGACTGTACGTGAGTGACTGAATCTTAACGAGCAAAGATGACCTTGTTTTTAACTATTCCCTAATATTAAATGCGCTTAAGGCATGCAGTCAATCATTCGCCGGATGTAAAAAAAGTAAATCATACGATTGAGCTTTAAAATAAATCAAAAGCCCTCACAAGAGTGAGGGCTTCTGTTATTTCATAGCGGCCAGAGCCGCCATCAATTATTTTTGGATAGAAGCTACAGCGCCAGCGCCTACTGTACGGCCGCCTTCACGAATAGAGAAACGAGTTCCCTCTTCAACAGCGATTGGAGCGATAAGCTCAACCGTTACAGTGATGTTGTCGCCAGGCATAACCATTTCAGTACCTTCTGGCAGGTTGATGATACCTGTTACGTCAGTTGTACGGAAGTAGAACTGTGGACGGTAGCCAGTGAAGAAAGGCTTGTGACGGCCACCCTCTTCTTTAGTAAGAACGTAGATTTGTGCAGTGAAGTTAGTGTGTGGTTTAACCGAACCCGGTTTAGCCAAAACTTGTCCACGCTCAATGTTGCTGCGGTCTACACCACGAAGCAATGCGCCTACGTTGTCACCAGCTTGAGCGGAGTCAAGCAATTTACGGAACATCTCAACGCCTGTTACTACCGATTTGCGGGATTCTTCAGCAAGACCGATAATTTCTACCTCGTCGCCAACTTTGATAACGCCACGCTCTACGCGACCTGTAGCAACTGTACCACGGCCAGTGATTGTGAATACGTCCTCGACAGGCATAAGGAAAGGCTTAGCTGTATCGCGCTCAGGAGTAGGGATATAAGTATCCACTTGCTCGAAAAGCTCAACGATTTTGTCAGCCCAAGGACCTTCTGGGTTAGCAAGTGCTTCACGAGCTGCACCGCGGATAATTGGAGTGTCATCACCTGGGAACTCATACTCGGAAAGAAGGTCGCGAACTTCCATTTCTACCAATTCAAGAAGCTCTTCGTCTTCAACCATGTCGCATTTGTTCAAGAATACAACGATGTAAGGAACGCCAACTTGTTTTGAAAGCAGGATGTGCTCACGAGTTTGTGGCATTGGGCCGTCAGTAGCGGATACTACAAGAATAGCTCCGTCCATTTGAGCAGCACCAGTGATCATGTTTTTAACGTAGTCGGCGTGACCTGGGCAGTCAACGTGTGCGTAGTGACGAGCTGGCGTCTCATACTCAACGTGAGCTGTCGAGATCGTGATACCGCGCTCGCGCTCTTCTGGAGCTTTATCGATTTGGTCGAATGCGATTGCTGCACCGCCGTATTTTTTGGAAAGTACAGTTGTGATAGCTGCAGTCAAAGTCGTTTTACCGTGGTCGACGTGACCGATAGTACCGATATTAACGTGCGGTTTGTTACGTTCAAATTTAGCCTTAGCCATTGAACTTGAGCCTCCTCAATATTTCATGAATTTTTTATGTGTGGGCCGGCATCTGGTTTGCAAGCAAACTTAGCTGACGGCCAAAAGCAATTGGTTATAAGAACAAAAACGATTATTCGCCTTTGTGCTTAGCGATGATCTCTTCAGAGATCGATTTTGGAACTTCTTCATAGTGAGAAAGCTCCATCGAGAATACGCCGCGTCCTTGTGTACCGGAACGTAGTGTTGTGGAATAACCGAACATCTCGGAGAGAGGTACCTTGGAGCGGATAATTTGTGCGCCTGCACGAGTATCCATACCTTCGATACGACCACGACGGGAGTTAAGCATACCCATAACATCGCCCATGTACTCTTCAGGAACAGTAACTTCAACCTTCATGATTGGCTCAAGAAGAACTGGCTTACATTTTTCTTTGGCAGCTTTAAGCGCCATCGAACCTGCAATTTTAAACGCCATCTCCGAGGAGTCAACATCATGGTACGATCCGTCAACAACAACAGCCTTGACATCAACGAGCGGGAAGCCGGCTACAACACCGTTCTTCATGGACTCTTCGATACCAGCTTGGATAGGAGCGATAAATTCACGAGGAATCGATCCACCAACTGTTTTGTTTTCGAAAATAAAGCCTGAACCTGGCTCAAGTGGCGAAAACTCAACCCAACAATGACCGAATTGACCTTTACCACCGGACTGACGAACGAACTTACCTTCAACCTTCGCAGCTTGACGGAACGTTTCACGGTAAGCAACTTGCGGTTTACCAACGTTTGTCTCAACTTTGAATTCGCGGAACATACGGTCAACGAGAATCTCAAGGTGAAGCTCACCCATACCAGAAATGATAGTCTGGTTTGTTTCTTCGTCTGTATGTGCACGGAAAGTAGGATCTTCTTCCGCCAATTTGGAAATTGCGATACCTAGTTTGTCTTGGTCAGCTTTCGTTTTTGGTTCGATCGCAACCGAGATAACCGGCTCTGGGAAGTTCATGGACTCAAGAACGATAATGTTTTTCTCATCACATAGAGTGTCGCCCGTAATTGTGTCTTTAAGACCAACAGCAGCAGCGATATCGCCTGAATACACTTCAGAAATTTCTTGACGGCTGTTAGCGTGCATTTGAAGGATACGTCCAATACGCTCACGTTTGTTCTTAGTTGCGTTAAGAACATACGAACCGGATTTAAGAACGCCTGAATACACACGGAAGAACGTCAATTTACCAACATAAGGGTCAGTCATGATTTTGAATGCAAGTGCCGCGAACGGCTCTTCATCTGATGAATGACGCACGCCTTCTTCTCCGTCTTCAAGCGTACCTTTGATAGCAGGAACGTCAAGCGGGGATGGAAGGTAGTCAACAACAGCATCCAACATCATTTGAACACCTTTGTTACGGTATGAGGAGCCAACGATAACTGGGAAGATTTTAACTTCGCAAACACCCTTACGGAGTGCAGCTTTAATTTCTGGAATAGTGATTTCTTCGCCTTCCAGATATTTCATTGTTAAGTCTTCGTCCAGCTCGGCAACTTTCTCAATCAATTCCGTACGAAGTTCTTCGACTTGGTCGGCGTACTCCGAAGGAATTTCGATTTTCTCAGGATCTTTTCCGAGATCATCTTTGTACTTATATGCTACGCGCTCCACAATATCGATAACGCCTACGAAATCACTTTCAGCGCCAATCGGAATTTGGATTGCAACAGCATTGGCTTGCAGACGCTCACGCATGTCTTTAATAACATTCAGGAAGTCTGCGCCAATGATGTCCATCTTGTTGATGTATGCAATCCGTGGAACGCCATAACGGTCAGCCTGACGCCATACAGTCTCAGACTGTGGCTCAACGCCTTCTTTTGCACTGAAAACGCCTACGGCCCCGTCCAATACGCGCAGGGAACGTTCAACTTCTACTGTGAAGTCAACGTGTCCCGGGGTGTCGATAATATTAATGCGGTGTCCATCCCATTGAGCGGTTGTCGCGGCAGACGTAATCGTAATACCGCGCTCTTGTTCTTGTTCCATCCAGTCCATCGTAGCTGCACCTTCGTGCACCTCTCCGATTTTGTGAGTACGGCCCGTGTAGAACAAGATCCGTTCAGTTGTTGTGGTTTTACCAGCGTCAATATGCGCCATAATCCCGATGTTACGCGTATTTTTCAAGGAGAAATCTCTTGACATAAAATTGTCTCCTCTCGAATGTAAAGATTCTACCAGCGGTAGTGAGCAAACGCTTTGTTTGCTTCAGCCATCTTGTGAGTGTCTTCGCGCTTCTTAACAGATGCGCCAGTGTTGTTGGAAGCATCTGTGATTTCAGCAGCTAAACGCTCTTCCATCGTTTTCTCACCGCGGTTACGTGAGTAGTTCACGAGCCAACGGAGACCAAGTGCCGTACGGCGCTCTGGTTTAACCTCGATAGGCACTTGATAGTTTGCACCGCCGACACGGCGAGCTTTAACCTCAAGTACAGGCATAATATTTTTCAAAGCAGCTTCGAACACTTCCATCGGATCTTTACCCGTGCGTTCTTGAATCAGTTTGAAAGCATCATACAATAGCGTTTGTGCAACGCCTCTTTTACCGTCAAGCATAATACGGTTGATTAGGCGTGTTACCAGTTTGCTGTTATACAACGGATCTGGAAGCACATCGCGTTTCGTTACAGGACCTTTGCGTGGCATGAGAAAGTCCCCCTTTCTTCTAATAGTCGTTTTTTATAGCATTTCGATGACCCGTTAGGGTTATACTAATTATTTTTTAACTTTCGGACGTTTCGTACCATACTTGGAACGAGATTGGTTCCGATTGTTAACACCTGCAGTATCAAGTGCGCCGCGAACGATATGATAACGAACCCCTGGAAGGTCTTTTACCCGTCCGCCACGAATCAATACCACGCTGTGCTCTTGCAGGTTATGTCCGATACCCGGAATGTACGCTGTAACCTCTACGCGGTTAGTTAGACGCACACGCGCATACTTACGAAGCGCGGAGTTCGGTTTCTTAGGAGTCATAGTACCTACACGAGTGCACACACCGCGTTTTTGAGGAGCGCTGATGTTTGTAGCTTCACGTTTCAATGCATTGAAACCTTTTTGCAATGCCGGCGATTTCGATTTAACGACTTTCGCTTGGCGTCCTTTACGGACTAGCTGGTTAATTGTTGGCATGTTGCCACCCCCTTCCCTATATTCATGTCTTTAATATGGTAGACATTTTACCTAAAATTAAGCCCACAGATCCAGGCGGTTCATTAAAGAACAAACAAAAGTTCTCGCCAGTCAATCATCGCTAAATAATCAACTAACAAAAACGGATATTGCGTTATTCTTCTTCGGTTACGAGCGCGGCCATTGCGGCCCCGACATCGATGCCGCAGGTTTCCCCGAGGTCTTCCATCGTTTCGGTCCATTTAACCGGAACTCCCGCCCGCTCACATAGATGAACAATCTTCTCTTTCATCTGCGGATCTGCATCTCTTGCAACATAGACTTCAATGGCTCTTTGCTGCTCGAGCATCTTGGCCGTCTGCTTGGCGCCGACTTTGAATTGCATGTAAATCACCTTCAATTCTTCCATTCAGCGATCACACAATTAGGCACACTTCGATATAGTATCACCTACACTGTGCTTGTGTCAAGAAACTTTAAAGATATTCATTCGCAAACATTTCGTAAATAAAACTCATACTATAAACATGCAAAAGAGCGGTCATCCTCCGCTTCCATTGAAAGCGGAAGATGTAACGCTCTTTCGTTTATGTTAGTGTCCGGCTTATAGAAACGATGTCTGTTCCCGACGATTAGTCGACGGTAACAGCTTCCGTTTCCAGTTCACCTTCTACTGCAGTAATGGTTTCATCTTCAAGGCCAGCAAAGCGAATGTTACGGTAACGAGCCATTCCAGTACCAGCTGGAATCAACTTACCGATAATAACATTTTCCTTGAGTCCAAGCAACTGGTCAACTTTGCCTTTAATAGCCGCATCCGTCAATACGCGAGTTGTTTCTTGGAAGGAAGCTGCTGACAAGAACGAATCCGTCTCAAGCGATGCCTTCGTAATACCGAGCAAAACAGGTTTTGCGACAGCAGGTTCAAGGTCTGCAAAGATCGCAGCGCGGTTTTGTGATTCATATTCATGAATGTCAACAAATGCGCCAGGAAGCAGAGTTGTACCGCCTGCGTCTACGATACGGATTTTACGGAGCATTTGCTTAATCATGACCTCAACGTGCTTGTCATTGATTTCTACCCCTTGGTTCCGGTAAACGCGCTGTACTTCTTGCAAAATGTAGTTTTGAACGCCACGAATACCTTTGATACGCAGCATATCTTTAGGGTCAATCGAACCGTCAGTCAGCTCATCGCCGGCTTCGATTTGCTGCCCTTGCGTTACGCGGATACGCGAACCATAAGTAACGGCATACACTTTGGATTCCGCTTCACCTTGAACCTCAATTTCACGACGGTCCTTAGCTTCGCGGATTTCTTTGATTACACCGTCAAGCTCGGAGATAATCGCTTGACCTTTCGGATTACGCGCCTCAAACAACTCTTGAATACGCGGCAAACCTTGTGTGATATCATCGCCGGCTACGCCGCCCGTATGGAACGTACGCATTGTCAGCTGTGTTCCTGGCTCCCCGATCGATTGAGCTGCGATAATACCTACCGCTTCCCCAATCTCAACGTGCTTACCAGTTGCCAGGTTGCGTCCGTAACAGATCTTACATACGCCATGACGCGCACGGCAGCTCAGTACGGAACGGATTTGCAGCTTTTCAACGCCAGCATCGATAATCGCATCCGCTTTGTTCGAGTCGATTAACTCGCTGCGGTTGACGATAATTTCGCCTGTTTTTGGATTACGAACCGTTTCGAACGCATAGCGGCCTTCAATACGGTCATAGAGATCTTCGATAACCTCTTTACCGTCTTGAATTTTGCTAACGGAGAAGCCTTTATCCGTACCGCAATCCTCTTCACGCACGATTACGTCTTGCGCAACATCGACAAGTCGACGAGTCAAGTAACCGGAATCGGCTGTACGAAGCGCTGTATCGGCCAAACCTTTCCGCGCTCCGTGAGTCGAGATAAAGTACTCGAGGACGGTAAGACCTTCGCGGAAGTTCGATTTAATTGGCAACTCGATAATACGACCCGATGGATTCGCCATCAGACCACGCATACCGCCGAGCTGCGTAATTTGCGATTTGTTACCCCGTGCTTTGGAGTCCACCATAAGCATGATGTTGTTGTAACGATCCATTGACCTCATAAGAACATCAGTGATCTCGTCTTTACATTTACTCCAAATGCTGATGATCCGGTCATAACGCTCTTCGTTTGTAATCAAACCACGACGGTATTGAGTCATAACGGTAGAGACCTTCTCATCGGACAGCTTCATGATTTCGTCTTTCTCTTTCGGAATGATAACGTCAGCTACGCCGATCGTAATACCAGCCTTAGTCGAGTAAGTGAAGCCAAGCTGCTTAATGCGGTCCAGAAGCATCGCAGTAAGCGTTGTGTGGTATTGACGGAAGCATTCCGCAATGACTAATGCGAGATAGTCTTTACCTACCGCACCCGGCGTACTGATCGCGTCCATAAATTTATGGAGATCGGCGCCTTTTTCGTAAACAAAATATTTATCAGGTGTACCGTGCAACAGATTCGTTTTCGTTGCTTCGTTGATATAAGGGAAATCCTCAGGGAAAATTTCGTTGAAGATTACTTTACCAACAGTCGTAACGAGCAACGAGTTTTGCTGCTGCTCCGTGAAATTAACTTTCTTAAGAACGCGCACCGGAATGAAAATTCTGGCATGCAAGGAAACTATACCACGCTGATAAGCAGAGATGGCTTCGTTAATGGTTCCGAATACGGAACCGCTGCCTTTAGCCTCTTTGTTATCCATCGTTAAGTAGAAGCTTCCCAGAACCATATCCTGAGACGGAGTAACGACCGGCTTGCCGTCTTTCGGGTTAAGGATGTTGCCTGATGCAAGCATGAGCAAACGGGCTTCTGCTTGTGCTTCAGCAGACAACGGAACGTGAACGGCCATTTGGTCACCGTCGAAGTCAGCGTTATATGCTGTACATACGAGCGGGTGCAGCTTAATAGCGCGGCCTTCAACCAAGATAGGTTCAAATGCTTGAATACCTAGTCTGTGAAGCGTCGGGGCACGGTTAAGCAATACCGGGTGTTCCTTGATAACTTCCTCAAGTACGTCCCATACCTCAGGGCTTACGCGTTCAACCTTGCGCTTCGCACTCTTAATGTTATGTGCCAAGCCTTTATTAACAAGCTCTTTCATAACGAAAGGCTTGAACAATTCAAGTGCCATTTCCTTTGGAAGACCGCACTGGAACATTTTTAAGTTTGGACCTACGACGATAACCGAACGGCCTGAGTAGTCAACCCGTTTACCGAGCAAGTTTTGACGGAAACGTCCTTGCTTACCTTTCAGCATGTGGCTGAGAGATTTCAGAGGGCGGTTACCTGGACCTGTTACAGGGCGACCGCGACGACCGTTATCGATCAGTGCGTCAACCGCTTCCTGCAGCATCCGTTTTTCATTTTGCACGATAATATCAGGCGCGCCAAGATCAAGCAGACGCTTCAGACGGTTGTTACGGTTAATAACTCGACGATACAAATCGTTAAGGTCAGATGTTGCAAAGCGTCCGCCGTCGAGCTGTACCATTGGACGAAGCTCAGGAGGTATTACCGGAAGCACATCAAGAATCATCCATTCCGGCTCGTTACCGGAATTACGGAATGCTTCGACTACTTCTAGGCGCTTGATGGCACGGTTGCGTCGTTGCCCTTGAGCAGTACGCAGTTCTTCCTTCAATTGCTCCAGCTCTTTGTCAACGTCGATGTCCTGCAAAAGCTTTTTAACAGCTTCAGCGCCCATACCGGCATGGAATCCATAGCCGTATTTCTCGCGGTAGCTGCGGTATTCCTTCTCCGAAAGGAGTTGTTTTTTCTCAAGCGGCGTATCGCCTGGATCCGTCACAACATAGGATGCAAAATAAATGATCTCCTCAAGCGAACGAGGCGACATATCAAGTGCAAGACCCATGCGGCTTGGAATCCCTTTGAAGTACCAAATATGAGAAACTGGGGCAGCTAGTTCGATATGGCCCATACGTTCACGGCGAACTTTAGCGCGTGTTACTTCAACGCCGCAGCGATCGCATACAACGCCTTTGTAGCGAACGCGTTTGTATTTACCGCAATGACATTCCCAGTCTTTCGTAGGTCCAAAAATTTTCTCGCAGAAGAGACCTTCCTTCTCCGGTTTTAAGGTCCTATAGTTGATCGTCTCCGGTTTCTTTACTTCTCCGCGGGACCACGAGCGAATTTTATCCGGCGAAGCCAGACCGATTTTCATATACTCGAAGTTGTTCACGTCCAACAAGGAGCAACCCTCCTCCGTCATGTATGACAATGTCTATCTAATCAGCTAGATTCCGTCATAGGCGCGTGACCATGTGACGGAATCCAGCAACTAGTTTATTCAGCAGCGCCTATTTCGGCACCTTCAATATTGAGGTTGAGCTTATCACCCGTTGCCTCGTCATCATCGTCCATTTCTTTCATTTCGATCTCTTCTTCGTTCTCAGACAGGATTTTAACGTCCATACCTAAGCTTTGAAGCTCTTTGATCAAAACTTTAAACGATTCCGGAACACCAGGTTCTGGTACGTTTTCGCCTTTGACGATCGATTCGTACGTTTTCACGCGACCAACCACGTCATCGGATTTAACCGTCAAAATTTCTTGAAGCGTATAAGCGGCGCCGTATGCCTCAAGCGCCCATACTTCCATCTCCCCGAAACGTTGACCGCCGAACTGCGCTTTACCGCCGAGCGGCTGTTGTGTAACAAGTGAGTAAGGACCAGTGGAACGGGCATGGATTTTATCATCGACCATGTGCGCCAGCTTGATCATGTACATGACCCCAACCGTAACTTCACGTTCGAAATTTTCACCTGTCCGTCCGTCATACAGAACGGTTTTACCATTACGCTGCATGCCGGCCTCTTCCATCGTATCGAAAACGTCATTCTCGCGCGCGCCGTCAAATACCGGCGTAGCAGCGTGAATGCCGAGATGCTTACAAGCCATACCTAAGTGAACCTCAAGCGCTTGACCGATGTTCATCCGTGACGGTACGCCGAGCGGATTAAGAACAACCTCAACAGGTGTGCCATCCGGCAAGAACGGCATATCTTCTTCAGGCATGATACGGGCGATAACCCCTTTGTTACCATGACGTCCGGCCATTTTGTCGCCTTCGGAAATTTTCCGTTTTTGAGCAATATAGGCACGTACCAACTGGTTAACGCCAGGCGGCAATTCGTCGCCGTTCTCACGCGTGAATACTTTCACGTCTACAACGATACCATCTGTACCATGCGGTACGCGTAGCGAAGTATCACGAACTTCACGAGCCTTCTCGCCGAAGATAGCGTGCAGCAATCTTTCCTCCGCCGTCAGTTCCGTTACGCCCTTCGGCGTTACTTTACCAACGAGAATGTCGCCAGCGCCAATTTCCGCACCGACACGGATGATACCGCGCTCATCCAGGTTACGAAGAGCTTCTTCTCCGACATTCGGGATGTCGCGCGTAATTTCTTCCGGTCCAAGCTTCGTATCACGAGCCTCAGACTCGTATTCCTCAATGTGAATGGATGTGTAAACATCCTCTTTCACAAGCTTCTCGCTAAGCAGGATCGCATCCTCATAGTTGTAGCCTTCCCACGTCATGAATGCAACGACAACGTTGCGTCCAAGAGCCAATTCGCCCATTTCAGTGGAAGGACCATCTGCAAGAATATCGCCCTTCTTAATCACGTCGCCTTTACGCACAAGCGGACGCTGATTGATGCACGTTCCTTGGTTGGAACGCATAAACTTGTGTAACTTATGTTTTACGAGGTCGCCGGTAACCGGCTTGCCGTCGATTTGCTCGACGCGGCGAAGCCAAATTTCGTTAGCGGAAGAACGTTCGATTATACCGTCATGCTTAGCAACGATACAAACGCCGGAGTCTTTCGCTGCCTTATGCTCCATACCTGTACCAACAAGTGGCGATCTAGGAATGAGAAGCGGAACCGCTTGACGTTGCATGTTCGATCCCATGAGGGCACGGTTGGAGTCATCGTTTTCCAAGAATGGAATTAACGCTGTCGCAACGGATACAACCTGCTTAGGTGATACGTCCATGTAATCAACGCGATCGCTTGGCATCGTCAAAATGTTATCGGCTTGCTTATTGTAACGAACAATCGTATTTTCTTCTGCAAACTTATCTTCTGCAGTCAACTTCGCATTCGCTTGCGCGATAACGTAGTTATCTTCCTCATCTGCAGTCAAATATGCGATTTGCTCAGTAACGATTCCCGTCTTCGGATCCACCCAACGATAAGGCGCTTCAATGAAGCCATATTCGTTAATGCGGGCAAAGGATGACAAGGAGTTGATCAAACCGATATTCGGTCCCTCTGGCGTCTCAATCGGACACATCCGCCCATAGTGGGAGTGATGGACGTCACGAACTTCGAAGCCCGCGCGTTCCCGAGTCAAACCGCCGGGTCCGAGTGCAGATAAACGACGCTTATGCGTCAATTCAGCAAGCGGATTCGTTTGGTCCATAAACTGGGACAGCTGCGAGGAGCCGAAAAATTCTTTAATTGATGCAATAACCGGACGAATGTTAATTAACGCTTGAGGCGTAATTGCATTCGCATCTTGAATGGACATTCTCTCGCGCACAACGCGCTCCATACGAGACAAACCGATACGGAATTGATTTTGAAGAAGCTCGCCTACGGAACGCAGACGACGGTTGCCCAGATGATCGATATCATCCGTGCTGCCTACACCATGAAGCAAATTAATAAAGTAGTTAATGGAAGAAATGATATCCGCTGGCGTAATATGCTTCACGGATTTATCAATAATGCCATTGGCAATTACCTTAATAACCTTGCTCTCGTCATATGGCGAGAATACGCTAATTGTTTGCAGTGGAATACTATCCGCATCCAATACACCATTAGCTACGTGATACGTTTTGAAGCCAACATCCTTCTCGAGATTTTCGAGAATTTCATCAAGCAAACGACGGTCAATCATTTGTCCCGATTCAGCGATAATTTCGCCGGTCGTAGGATCAACTAGATTTTCCGCGAGCCGCTGGTTAAACAAACGGTTCTTGATGTGGAGCTTTTTGTTTATTTTGTAACGGCCTACATTGGCCAAGTCATAACGTTTTGGATCAAAGAAACGAGCTACCAGCAAGCTCTTCGCATTATCCAATGTCGGAGGCTCACCCGGACGAAGACGCTCATAAATTTCGATCAGCGCTTTCTCGGTCGAATCCGTATTGTCCTTGTCTAACGTGTTGCGAATGTACTCGTCGTGGCCAAGCAGCTCAAGAATTTCAGCATCAGTACCGAATCCTAGCGAACGCAAAAGTACCGTTACCGGTATTTTCCGGGTCCGGTCAATACGAACGTAAATAATATCTTTGGCATCTGTTTCAAGCTCCAGCCAAGCGCCACGGTTAGGAATAACCGTCGCTGTGTAATTCTTCTTCCCGTTCTTATCGACCTTCGTGCTGAAGTACACACTCGGGGATCGAACCAATTGGCTGACTATGACACGTTCGGCCCCGTTAATGATAAACGTGCCTGTCTCTGTCATAAGCGGGAAATCACCCATGAAAACTTCTTGTTCCTTTACTTCGCCGGTCTCCTTATTGAAAAGTCGTACCTTAACGCGTAAAGGAGCCGCATACGTCACGTCGCGCTCTTTTGATTCATCGACCGAATATTTCGGTTCGCCTAAGCTATAGTCGATAAACTCAAGCGATAGATTGCCCGTAAAGTCCGAAATCGGAGAAATATCTTGGAACAACTCAATCAAGTCGCTATCCAAAAACTTCTCATACGATTTTTGTTGGATTTCAATCAGGTTCGGGACTTCCAGCACCTCGTTGATCCTGGCGTAGCTTCTGCGCGCGCGCCGACCATACTGAACAAGTTGTCCTGCCAACTTAACCTCACCCCTCATGTCTGTATCACAGCATCGATACTTACTGCGTCACCATAGTCGGACCAGCCGCCTATATTGTCAAATAAAGAAAAGCCCTTATCGAATAGTTCGAAAAAAGAGCATGTTCCGGCAGTTAACCAATCACAGCTAAGCTGCGATAGTCTCATATCAAATAATTTTGCCCAAAACGTAAACATTATACGTCAAATGTGTAAAACTTATGCATTCCGCACGAAAAATTCACACTTGACATTTTAGTTAACTAAAGAGATAGAGCCCAATTTAATGCTGACATTTTATAATTTTACCATATCCAAAAAGTCAAGTCAATAAATTTCGTTCTATTTTCAAACTTATTTTTTCAAAAAAGCCTTGCGTTTTTTAACTAGCCTTTTACAGCCCGGAAAATACGATAGCCCTTATCCTTCGTCACTTCTTCTACATCGGCGAACAATGATTCCAGCTTCGCTTTCGCAGATGGCGCCCCTTGCTTCTTCTGAATGACTACCCACATGCTGCCGCCTTGTTCGAGCAATTCATAGCCTTCTTCAAATATACGATGCACGACCGCTTTACCTGCACGTATAGGCGGATTCGTTACGATCGTATCGAACATCAAATGCTTAACGGCTTCATATAAATCGCTCTGCAAAACGGTAACATTGTTGATGCCATTCAGCTTCGCATTCTCGCGCGAAAGCTCTACCGCTCTTTCATTTATATCAATCATCGTCACTTGCCCGTTCTCTGCTAGTTTTGCTGATGTCAATCCAATAGGGCCATAACCACAGCCAACATCGAGCACCTTCGCATTTGTATGAAGCTCGAGTGCATCGATCAAAACTTGACTCCCATAATCGACACCCGATTTCGAGAACACTCCTGCATCCGTCATAAATCGGAAAGAAAAGCCCCGAAGTGACGCTTCATGGACTTGACGATTATGCTTTACCTCTGGGCTCTGTGAGTAATAGTGATTCGACATGATTCATCACTCCCCGTATTCCACCTGCGCTTTCGCACAACCGGTTGTCCTTCTCGCGTTGAAAGATAAGAATGTATAAGTTATTTGCTTATACATTCTTATCTTTTAACATAGAACGAACCCCTTGAAACCTGATGGATTCAAGGGGCTCGCCAGCCGATTCATCGTTCTTTCGACCGCATGATCAGCTTATTTTGTTGAAGCAATATTACTTAACTTCTACGGAAGCGCCAGCTTCAGTAAGCTTAGCTGCAACAGCTTCTGCTTCTTCTTTAGCAACTTTTTCTTTAACAGCTTTAGGAGCGCTGTCAACCAAGTCTTTCGCTTCTTTCAGGCCAAGACCTGTGATTTCGCGAACTACTTTGATTACGTTGATTTTCGAAGCGCCAGCGCCGTTAAGGATAACGTCGAATTCAGTTTGCTCAGCTTCTACAGCTGCGCCAGCGCCTGCTGCTGCTACTGGAGCTGCTGCAGTTACGCCGAATTCTTCTTCAATTGCTTTTACTAGCTCGTTCAGTTCAAGAACGTTCATAACTTTAATCGCTTCTAAGATTTGTTCTTTAGACATGGTTATACCTCCGGGAATATGGTTTTTTTTGGTTTATCATGCAGCCGACCTGCGTCGGTTCAATGCTGTAAGGATTTGTAGATTAAGCTTGAGCTTCTTGCTTCTCGCCGACTGCTTTAACCGCAAGCGCGAAGTTGCGCACTGGAGCTTGCAATACGCTGAGGAGCATAGAAAGCAAACCTTCGCGGGACGGAAGTTCCGCAAGTGCTTTGATCTCTTCTTGAGATACGACTTTACCTTCAACAACGCCGCCTTTAAGTTTCAAAGCGTCATTTTTCTTAGCAAAATCGTTCAAAATTTTAGCTGGAGCAACAGCGTCTTCTTTACCGAATGCAATTGCAGTAGGACCTGTAAGAATGTTGTTCAATTCTACATAATCCGTACCTTCTGTTGCGCGGCGAACGAGCGAGTTTTTAAGAACTTGGAATTCGATCCCTGCTTCACGAAGTTGTTTCCGAAGTTCAGTTACTTGCGCAACGTTCAATCCACGATAGTCAGCTACAACTGTACTGGAGCTAGCAGCAATTTTCGCCGCGATTACGGCAACTGCCTCTTGTTTCTCTTGGATGATATTTGCGTTAGCCAAACTGTACACCTCCCGTAATAGTATACATTCCGTTAATTACGACGGGCTTTCCACGCCTCGATGCATGAGAAAGGCCTTCGCAGACACTGCGAAGGCCATGATGTCGTTATCGCGCATCAACCCATAAGGATCGAATGTTGCTTACAAACGTTTTATCATAACACCTCGGTAGGAAATTAAGCCTTAAGGCACCTACTGTCTACGGTATGCGTATTCGAATTTAGTTCCGTTCTTCTTAGCGATATACCGCTGTGGAAACACGAGCGCCAGGGCCCATTGTCGAAGAAACGGCGATGTTTTTCAGGTAAACACCTTTTGCTGCAGCCGGTTTAGCACGGTTAAGCGCGTCGATCAAAGACTTGAGGTTCTCGTTGAGTTTCTCAGCGTCAAATGATACTTTACCGATTGGAGCATGGATTTGACCTGCTTTATCAAGACGGTATTCAATCTTACCGGCTTTAATTTCTTGTACGGCTTTAGCAACGTCAAACGTTACTGTTCCTGCTTTAGGGTTAGGCATCAAGCCTTTACCACCGAGGATCCGTCCAAGTTTACCAACCTCAGCCATCATGTCCGGCGTTGCTACGCAAACGTCGAATTCGAACCAGCCTTGTTGGATTTTGTTAATCATGTCTGCATCGCCTACAAAATCAGCACCCGCAGCTTCCGCTTCTTTCACTTTTTCGCCTTTTGCGAAAACGAGAACGCGTTTTGTTTTACCAGTACCGTGCGGCAATACAACTACGCCACGAACGGCTTGGTCTTGTTTACGAGGGTCTACACCCAAACGAACTGCTACTTCAACGGACTCGTCGAATTTAGCTGTTGCAGCCTTTTTTACAAGCTCGATCGCTTCCAAAGGCTCGTAAGTTGCTTCGCTATCGATAAGCTTAGCAGCTTCTACATATTTTTTACCGTGTTTAGCCATTGTAATTTCCTCCTTATGTGGTTGTAGCGGAAAATCCTCCTGAGGATGATCCTCCCACCCGCGAAAGCCGAAGCTTCGCAAAGCAAGCTACCTTGCGGTATTAGTCAACAATAGTTACGCCCATGCTGCGAGCAGTACCTTCAACCATACGCATTGCTGCTTCAACAGAAGCTGCGTTAAGATCCGGCATTTTTTGCTCAGCGATTTCGCGAACTTTGTCACGTTTCACAGTAGCGACCTTCTTCTTGTTCGGTTCGCCTGAACCTTTTTCGATACCAGCTGCGACGCGAAGCAATACTGCTGCCGGCGGCGTTTTTGTTTCGAAAGTAAAGGAACGGTCTTCGAATACTGTAATAACGACTGGAATAATCAAGCCTGCTTGATCTGCTGTACGAGCATTAAACTCTTTGCAAAACGCCATGATGTTAACGCCTGCTTGACCAAGTGCTGGACCGATCGGCGGCGCTGGGTTTGCTTTACCTGCAGGAACTTGCAGTTTGACCATCTTGATGACCTTTTTTGCCATGCCTGACACCTCCTAACCCTTTATTCCATGCGTAAATAGCATTTGCCGCCAAAAGGGGCATCGCTACTTCGCATCCAAATTCCATCGGAATATTCCGATGGGTTCGGAAACCAGATATTATATCTTCTCCACTTGAGTGTAATCCAGCTCTAGTGGGGTCTCCCTGCCAAACATGTTCACATGAACCTTCAACTTCGCTTTGTCCAGCAAAATTTCTTCTACTGTACCGACAAAATCTGCGAAAGGACCCACTTTGACGCGAACCGCTTCTTTCAGATCGAACTCGATTTTCGGTTTTGGCTCTTCCATGCCCATGTGCTTGAGTATTTGCTCAACCTCATCAGGCAATAGAGGAATCGGTTTTGAACCGGAACCTGTTGATCCTACAAATCCAGTTACGCCAGGCGTATTTCGAACAACGTACCAAGAATCGTCGGTTTGAACCATTTCCACAAGAACATAGCCGGGATAGACTTTACGTTGGACAGTCTTCTTCTTACCGTCCTTCTCTACCACTTCATCTTCCATAGGAACAAGCACACGGAAAATCTTGTCTTCCATGCCCATTGATTCAACACGGCGCTCCAAATTGGCTTTCACCTTGTTCTCATAGCCGGAGTAGGTATGCACGACGTACCATCTTTTTTCCATCACAAATCCACCTTTGGACCCTTCTTAAACAATGAGTTCAACCAGAGACGAGATCCCGATGTCAAGAAGCCAGAAGTAAATCGTAACAAACGTGATCGTGAGCAAAACTACGATCGAGTAGCTTGTCAACTCTTTACGGCTTGGCCAGCGAACCTTCTTAAGTTCCGCCCAGCTGTCGGCAAAAAAACTAAACGTTGTACCAAAGCCCTGCTTTAGTTTAGCCAAAAATGCCACGGTCACACCTCCAATTGACTATCTCGTCTCGCGATGAGGAGTCTGCTCGTTACAGAACTTGCAAAACTTCTTCAACTCGATGCGGTCGGGGTGATTGCGTTTGTTCTTGCTGCTCGCATAGTTTCTCTGTTTGCAGTTTGTGCATGCCAACGTGATAATTACCCGCATTGAATTACACCTCCCGAACTGCTACAAAATACGAATCATGAAGCTCTATATGAAAGTTCATTGATTCCAACGCCAAAACGAAAAAAAACCTCGAATTTAGGCCTACCTAAACACTTTATCATACAGTAATTTTGATGTCAATGTAAAAGATACGTGTTTGGCCTACGAATATTTGGCAGCAACAGTAACATCGGGCTCGTTTCTATCAGTATAGTCTACTTGAGCCCTTTTAAAACAAAAAGGACCTTATATTCCATCTGAACACCGCCAGATGGAAGACAGCCCTCGTTAAAAAACGATTTACGGATGAATGCGGTTAACCGCTAATGTCTCTTACTTCCAAGTAACGTTCAAGCTTACGTTTCACACGCTGAAGGGCATTGTCAATGGATTTCACATGCCTATCCAAGTCGACAGCAATTTCCTGATAAGATCTTCCATCCAAATAAAGCATCAGCACCTTACGCTCAAGATCGCTTAATATTTCGGACATTTTGTCTTCCAGGCCAATGAATTCTTCTTGGTTAATAATTAATTCTTCAGGGTCAGAAACTCGCGTGCCACAAATGACATCCAGCAGCGTGCGGTCCGAATCTTCGTCATAAATGGGCTTATCGAGCGATACGTAGGAATTAAGCGGGATGTGCTTCTGACGCGTGGCTGTTTTGATGGCGGTAATAATTTGCCTAGTTATGCACAATTCTGCAAAGGCTTTGAAGCTCGCAAGCTTGTCTCCTTTGAAATCGCGAATTGCTTTATATAGGCCAATCATACCCTCCTGCACGATATCTTCACGATCCGCGCCAATAAGAAAGTAGGAGCGCGCTTTGGCTCTCACAAAATTCTTATATTTGTTAATCAAATATTCCAACGCTATGCTATCGCCATTGCGGACCGCTTCGACGATGTCCTCGTCCGTACTGCTGTCATACTCGAGCGTACTCCATTCTTTGAGGTCGATACTCACGAACTATCCCTCCGGCCTGCAAGGCGTACACCGCTAGATTCATATTCACGTTAACCTATCTAACCGTTCCCATCGGAGTGGGTTCAGCAATGTTTCACGTCGAGAGATAAGAATATATATCCTTATAATTCCACACGTTCTTATTGCTAATATTAGAGTCAGTATACATTATGTCACCTTCCACCGTCAACCAATCGGGGACCCGAAAACTATCAATTTACTAGCATTTTTGTAACTTTGTGGAATGAGGGTGGCAATCTTTCCCGCTTCTAAGGCTCCGATCAATATGAGATGCCCTTTTATTTTTCTCCGCGGCGAAGCTTTTCAAGCTGACTGCGAACTTCAAGGCTGACGATGCCGTCTACCGAGTTACGCGTTCCCGGTTTATCTTCTCGCAGCGACTTCTCGATATTTTTACGATTTTGGCCGATATCGATCAGCAGCTCCCGTGCGGATACGCGAAGCGCTCCTTTGCCGAAAGCCACATGCTGCTCCACCAGATCAGACGTCGCTACATAAATGTTTCTGCGCCTGACAAACAGTTCAGAGCAGAGACGCTCAATGCATTCATCGGCCGTTTCCTTTTCTTTCGTATACACAATTGTCAGCTTATGATGTCGATAAGTGGCTCCAAGTCCAGGCACCTGATGTGCATCAAATACCACGTATACTTGCATGCCCGTGAAGCCCTGATAGTCCGCTAACAAATCTAAGAGCTTGTCCCGGGCTTCCTCCAGATCATATTCCTTCAGCTTCTCAAGCACCGGCCAAGCACCAATCATGTTATAGCCGTCGACTAATAAAATATCGTCACGCCGGTTCATGATCTAAATGCTCCGGCGCTGCCGAACAACCTCATACATAAGCACGCCGGCCGCAACAGAAGCATTCAGTGAATTCAATTGACCGAGCATAGGCAGTTTAACGAGAAAATCGCATTTTTCCTTAATGAGTCTGCCCATTCCTTTACTTTCATTGCCGATTACGACAACTAGCGGCATGTCAAATTTCATCTTATACACATCTTGCGATGCGCTGACATCAGTACCCGCTACCCATACGCCCGCTTCCTTCAGCTTATCGATCGTTTGTGCCAAGTTTGTGACGCGGGCAACAGGCACATGCTCGGCTGCGCCAGCGGACGTTTTCAGTACTGTAGCCGTCAATCCCGCAGAGCGCCGCTTCGGAATGATAACGCCATGTACTCCCGTGCATTCAGCCGTCCGCAAAATCGAACCCAGATTATGCGGATCCTCGATTTCATCAAGAAGCAATATAAACGGGATCTCATCACGCTGCTTCGCCCGTTCAAGAATCTCTTCTACTTCCACATAAGCGAAAGCGGCCGCCTGAGCGACAACCCCCTGATGTGTAACTCCCGGGGTTAAACTGTCCAGCTTCCTCTTATCGACAAACTGCACGACAATTCCAAACTTCTTCGCTTCTGCGACTATGGGCTGCGTTAGAGTCTTTTGCGCTCCGTCAGCAATCCATATTTTGTTAATTTCACGGCCGGAACGCAAAGCCTCAAGCACAGGATGCTTGCCGGCAATCATTTCGTCCTGAATGGTTTCTTCAGTCATCGGTTGCCCTCCTCATATCGTTTTTAATTTCCATAAAAGCTGCGTGAGCTTTATTGCTGTTCTTGGCCCTCAATTGCAATTGCAAACAATTCGTTCAATCTATCTATACGGCCTTCGTAATAGAGATAACCGACTAAACTCTCCAATGCGGTAGCGAGACGATACTCGGCGACGTCCGCATTTTTGGGCGGAGCGCCCGACTTCGAATTGCGGCCGCGGCGAACGATGTCCGCCTCCTCCTCGGTTAAATGCGGCTGCCAGCGATCCAATGTCCTTTTTTGTCCTTTGGCTGAAACGAATTTTGTCGCTTCGCGGTGAAGATGATGGGACTTCTGATTCGGAAGCGAAATTAAATATTGCCGAATCAGAAGCTCAAAAACAGCATCGCCGATATAAGCCAAAACGACAGGGTTCATGAGCTGCGCTTTTTTGGAAGGCGGGTGAAAGAGCAGCATATTTGTATTGATATGCTCGCTCATTTGCGCCGCCAACGGATACCTTGCGGAGTATCCTCAAGCACGATGTTTTTCTCCGTAAGCAGATCACGTATTTCATCGGCCCTCGCCCAGTTTTTCGCTTGTCGCACTTCCGTACGTTCCACGATAAGCTGCTCGATATCCGCATCCAGCAGCTCTGCGCCGGCATGCTGCTGCGGCAGCAAACCGAGCACGGCATCCATACGCTCCAGCAGAGTCAGCAGAGCATGGATAGCGCGGGATGAAGCATCGGCACGGTTCAAGTATTGATTAGCTTCGGTAACCAAATCGAATACGGACGTTATGGCGTCAGGCGTATTGAAATCATCACTCATTTTCGAATGGAATTGTTCGTATATCGCCTTAAGTCTCTCGTCCAGCGCTTCATCACCAGAAGGAACAAGACCATTATCAGTCGTTTGAGCCAGCTCTCCGTCAACAGCTTTAAGTCTATGCTTTAGATTCGCCGCGCAATTCGTGATCCGCTCCACGCTATTCTCGGCTTGGGCGACCGTATCGTCGCTAAAATTCAGCGGGCTGCGATAATGAGTCGAGAGCATAAAGTAACGAACGGCGTGGGGTTTAACCCGCTTCACCAGCTCATGCACCGTAATGCCATTGCCCAGCGATTTGGACATCTTTTCATTGTTAATGTGAATATAGCCGTTATGCATCCAATAGTTCGCAAGCGGCTTGCCGGTCAATGCCTCAGATTGAGCCACCTCGCACTCATGATGCGGAAATTGTAAATCATGTCCGCCGCCGTGAATATCCAGCGTATCGCCAAGATACGTGCGGGCCATAGCCGAGCATTCGATATGCCAGCCTGGACGACCATCGCCGAATGGGCTATCCCATTTAATTTCTCCCGGCTTAGCACCCTTCCACAAGACAAAATCCTGTTGATTCTCTTTACGGTCGCCAATCTCAACCCGAATACCGAACTGAAGCTCTTCAATATTCTGATGAGACAGCTTGCCGTAATCCGCGAATGCAGCCGTGCGGTAGTATACGTCGCCTTCGCTCATATAAGCATAGCCTTTGTCTATCAGGCCTTGAATAAACGCCACGATCTGTGGAATATGCTCTGTCACTCGCGGATTAATCGTCGCTTTATGGACGCCTAATGCTTCGATATCCGCATAAAATGCCGCAATGAACGTTTCCGCCACTTCCTGCACGGTCGTACCAAGCTGCTCCGCTTTGCGGATAAGCTTGTCATCCACGTCTGTAAAGTTTACAACATATTGGACTTCATTTCCGATATCCTCTAAATAACGGCGAACGACATCGAAAAAAATGACGGGCCGCGCATTCCCGATATGAATGTAATCATAGACGGTAGGACCGCAAACATACATTTTCACTTTACCCGGCTCTTGCGGCACAAAAGGCTCTTTCAGCCGCGATACGGTGTTGTATATAGATACTGTCATTGTCGTATTTCTCCTCCAGTTACAGGTTCATGAAGCTGCTTCAGCTCGGATTTCAAATCATCTATTTCCTTCTGCATCGTACGGAACATTTCAATGACCGGGTCGGGAAGCTTCGTATGATCAAGCCGGTCGCCTACGCGCTCTCCGTTTCGTTTGACGACGCGTCCCGGATTTCCTACTACGGTGCAATTCGTCGGCACTTCACGCAGTACAACCGCATTTGATCCGATGTTGGAAAATTCGCCTACTTGGAACGAGCCCAGCACCTTCGCACCTGAGCCAATAACTACATTATTGCCAATAGTCGGATGACGCTTACCTTTTTCCTTGCCTGTTCCACCGAGAGTAACGCCTTGATAAATAACGACATCGTCGCCGATTTCGCAAGTCTCACCAATCACTACGCCCATTCCATGATCGATAAACAAACGCTCGCCGATTTGAGCGCCCGGATGTATCTCGATGCCCGTCATGAAACGGCTCACCTGGGAGATCATTCGCGCTGCCGTAAACCAGCCTCTGCGGTATAAGGGATGGGCAATGCGGTGAGCCCATATGGCGTGCAAGCCTGAATAGGTGAAAACAACCTCGAAACGGCTGCGGGCAGCCGGATCATTCTCGAAAACCGCTTGTATGTCCGATCGGAAATGACGAAACATAAGCAATGCTCCTTTTTCATACGCTCATTTATTTCTAATAAAAAGAAAAGCCCCCGCAGCATATTATGCTGCAGAGGCGTGTTATCTCGCGGTCCCACTCTGCTTGAACGAATCTACAGCTGCACGCTGAAATCCGTTCATCTTATAGTCTTTAACGCAGACGATACGTTGTTGCCTACCCTGCACAGCCGAATGTGCGCCTGCATAAACGATAAAACGTCGCCGCTCTATCCTTATGGTCGTGCATTTCCTGCTGCAGCAGCTCAGAACAAAGCTCCCAGGTGCATATTTCCGTTCGGTGGACCAGACAACTTGCAGCCCCATTCCGCTTTCCCATTGCCACACATCATGATGCGACGCCGATTCGAATGACGGTTGTCCTCTCTGCGAATCCACAAGCAAACGTACTTCTCCTGTTCATGGCCGTTCGATTCATTCATTTATTAGTCATAGTATACCGAATACCCAAAAATGTGACAAGGGTATTATGTCCGTTTGATAAGACAGTACCTATAAGCGTTTAAGCGCCAAAGCCTGCCAAACGCCCGCGCAGACGGCTGGCAACCTTCTCTTTGCCGAGCAATGCGAGAGATTGATTCAAGTCGGGACCATGCGTCTGTCCGGTAAGCGCCGCACGAATCGGCATGAAGAGCTGCTTCCCTTTGAAGCCCGTTTCCTTCTGCACGGCCTTGATCATTTCTTTAATACCATCCACCTGGAATGCCGTTTCTCCCGCTTCTATCAGATTCAGGAAGGCTTGAAGCACAACAGGCACCTGCTCCTCGGCAAGGACAGCGGCAGCATCGCCCTCGTCCTCAATTGTATCGCGGAAGAAAAGCTCAGTCATCGGCACGATTTCCGCAGCATAACGCAGCTTGTCCTGATGAAGCGCCACAAGATCCGTAACCCAAGCGCGGCCTTCCGCATCCAGCTCGGCAGCTACGCGCTCTGCCTTTTGCAAATGCGGCAAGCAAAGATCTACCAGACGTGACAGATCCGCTTTTTTCAAGTATTCGTTGTTCATCCAGCTCAGCTTCTGCGTATCGAATACGGCCGGGCTTTTGCTTAAGCGTTCCGGATTAAATACGGAAACCAGCTCGCCTTGGGTAAATATTTCTTGCTCGCCTTCAGGCGACCAGCCAAGCAGCGTAATAAAGTTAAACATCGCCTCCGGCAAATAACCGAGATCATCGTATTGGGAAATGAACTGAATGATCGATTCGTCACGTTTACTTAATTTCTTGCGCTGCTCATTTACGATTAGCGTCATATGACCGAATTTCGGCGGCTCCCAGCCAAACGCTTCATAGATCATAAGCTGGCGGGGCGTATTCGAAATATGATCCTCCCCGCGCAATACGTGACTGATTTTCATCAAATAATCGTCAAGCACAACAGCAAAGTTATAGGTTGGAATACCATCCTTCTTCACGATTACGAAATCGCCCATCTCCGCAGTATCGAAGCTGATCGAGCCTTTTACGATATCGTCAAAAGCATAGGTGCGTCCTTCCGTTACGCGAAAGCGAATACTAGGCACACGTCCTTCCGCTTCATAAGCACCGCGCTGTTCCGCCGTCAAATTGCGGTGCTGTCCGGAATAACGCGGCGTTTCGCCGCGCCCGATTTGCTCTTCCCGCTCCTGCTCCAGCTCTTCCTCCGTACAGTAGCAGCGATAAGCGAGACCGCGATCAAGCAGCTCCTGCCAGTACTTGCTGTAAATATCGAGTCGCTCTGTCTGGCGGTAAGGACCATACCCGCCTCCGATATCGATGCTTTCATCCCAATCGATGCCGAGCCATTTCAAATATTTAAGCTGACTTTCCTCTCCGCCCTCGACATTGCGCTTCACGTCTGTATCTTCGATTCGGATAATGAATTTACCGCCTTGATTTCTTGCAAACAAATAATTAAATAAGGCCGTTCTCGCATTGCCAATATGTAAATGACCCGTCGGAGATGGGGCATAACGAACTCGAACCTCTGCTGTCATCTCAATACCTCCTAAAAGTTTTGCGAAGCAAAATCTTGCTTCTAAAGCATATACTAATAAAGTTTTGCGAGGCAAAATCTTGCCTCTAAATAATCCCGATCATAACACATCCTTGACCAGGCAGACAACGGATTGCGCAGCGATCCCCTCGCCCCGTCCAGTGAACCCGAGCTGTTCGGTTGTTGTAGCCTTCACGTTCACCCGGGTAACGTCTGCCTCAAGCGCCTTTGCAATGATATCGGCCATTTGCGGAATATACGGGAGCATCTTAGGCCTTTGGGCAATAATCGTGGAATCGATGTTGCCGAGCTTGTAGCCGCGCTCGCGCACCAGCTTCCATACAGCCTCTAGCAGCTTCAAGCTGTCAGCATCCTTAAATGCGTCATCTGTATCGGGAAAATGTTTGCCGATATCTCCAAGCCCGAGCGCTCCCAATATCGCATCCGTTATCGCATGCAACAGCACGTCCGCGTCCGAATGGCCGAGCAGGCCCTTTTCGTACGGAATCGTTACTCCCCCAATAATGCAGGGACGCCCTTCCACCAATTGATGCACATCAAAACCTTGTCCAACTCGAATCATTCTTGCCCACCGTTCCCCTCTGCCCTATCGGCACGACGCTTCGCAAGCAAAAATTCCGCCCACGGCAAATCCTCAGGCGTCGTAATTTTAATATTTGTATACTCGCCTTCTGCAACGGTGACGCTCACGCCCATACGCTCGACGACCATCGCGTCATCCGTTCCAACGAATTGCTCCGCCAGCGCGCGCTCATGCGCCTCCAGCAGCAGGACACGTCGAAAAGCTTGCGGCGTTTGTATCGCCCACAAGCTTCGGCGGTCCGGTGTCGAAACGATGACACCCGCTTCATTCACCTGTTTAATCGTATCTTTAACCGGAACAGCTAGCACCGAGGCACCGCTCTGCTCAGCTTGTGCGCAGCAAGCGCGGACGGCATCTGCCGTCACTAGCGGACGCACCCCGTCATGCACCATCACCCAGTCAGTCGTCAGCTCTTGCAGTCCGCAATATACGGAATGCTGGCGTTCTTTCCCTCCGGCAACGACAGCCGTTACCTTCGTAATTCCATACTGTAATACCCACTTGCGGCACCGCTCTACATCATCGCTTCCAACGACAAGCACCGCTTCTTTGACTGTTTCCATCGACTGGAACAGCTCCAGCGTGTGAACGAGTATAGGCTTGTCCACCAGCTGCAAATACTGCTTGCTTTCCTTCGTCCCCATCCGCGTGCCTCGTCCTGCCGCAACGATGATAACTCCCCAATCTGCTCCCATGCCTTCAACCCGCCTCACACTGTGTTAAAATATAAGACTTTATAAGGCATAACCTTATAAACATACTTATATTTCACCGCGAAACGAGCTTTGCCGCCAGGACGGCGTCAGCCGTTTACGCTTAAACAATAGTACTATCATACCTTGTTACAGCGCTTTTTCCAACAGCTTCGGCTTTGCAAATATCATTCGGCCCGCAGAGGTTTGCAGCACGCTCGTCACAAGCACCTCCATCGTAGTGCCGATATACTCGCGTCCTCCCTCGACGACGATCATCGTGCCGTCATCCAAATAGGCGACACCTTGACCATGCTCTTTGCCGTCCTTTATCACTTGAACGATAATTTCTTCTCCCGGCAGGACGACAGGCTTCACGGCATTAGCCAAATCATTAATATTCAACACCGATACTCCTTGCAGCTCGCATACTTTGTTTAAGTTAAAATCATTCGTAACGACCTTGCCATGAAGAGCCTTAGCCAGCTTCACAAGCTTGCTGTCAACTTCACCGATTTCTTCAAAATCACCTTCATAAATAAGAACCTTCACATCAAGCTCTTTCTGAATTTTGTTCAAAATATCGAGTCCGCGCCGTCCTCTATTCCGTTTCAGCAAATCGGAAGAATCCGCAATATGCTGAAGCTCTTCAAGAACGAACTCCGGTATGACGAGCGTCCCTTCAATAAATCCGGTTTTGCATATGTCCGCAATTCGTCCATCGATAATAACGCTCGTATCGAGTATTTTATGCTCCTCGTAGCCGCCCGCTTCATCTGAAGCAGGTGCGGATCTGCGCTTCTCCAGCAGGGCGGCAAAGCCTTCTGCCAGCTCCTCCTGCTTATGCAGTCCAATTCGCATGCCCAAATAACCAAAGCATAGCATCATAGCCGCTGGAATAAGGCTCCCCAGCCCCTCAAAGCCGGATACTGCGGGATACAGCAGTACGGCGAGCAATAAGCCCGCAAGCAGTCCGCCCGCCCCGGCAACCAGCTGCCGCACCGGAAGCGCTGCGGTTTGCTCCGCACCCTTCTGCATATATCGAATAATTTGCCCTGCAAGCATCGTTGCCACAACCACACCAAAAACCGCGCCAATTGCTACATTCATGTAATAAGTGCCGGATCGCTGTAGCATTCCGAAGGATGAGCCAGACCATACGGCCGCTCCATTTATCCATCCGTATACTTCACCGCCTGCCATACCACCGAACAACATACCCATTAGTTGAATGATTCGTCTAACCATCGTGGTTCACCTCCACTACAATTATGTTCCAATAATTGCCTTGCTAACCGTGGGGATACACATTAATTGCAAACATTTATTATTTTTAATAAATCATATTTTGAAAAGAGAGGGTAGGAAGCTTATAATGGAAATTAAGATTACATCACAAAAGGTTGGTGAAAGAGGTGGAACCGATGAGCGCTCCTACACTGGATCAATTTCAGCGGCAAGTTTCCGAATTGCTGCTCAGGCACCGAAGCTTACTAGATGTTATGTCAAAATTCGGTCAGTCAGGCGCTTCTGTTAACCGTGCAGTCACGAAAGCAGTGACTGATTGTGGCTGTATCGAAATTAATGCCCGAAAGCAGCAATACTCAGATGACTTAAATCTTGAAAACGCGAAAGCAACGCTGCAAAGCCATCTCTCCGGAACGGTATGCGAGCATTGCCGCGACGTACTGAAGGCCGATCTTGGCCGCAACTTATTTTACATGACTGCTTTATGTAATCTGCTGGATATTCAATTGGATGAAGTTATCGCAGATGAGTACGACAAATGCTCCACTTTGGGCCTGTTTAATTTAACGTAATGTGACACAAGAGAGTACCGGCCGAGTCCGACAATTGACAAAAGCTTTGAGGAGTTGATCTCCCCAAAGCTTTTTCTTTGTTTTCATGAGCTTATTAGCATGGATATGACTAAAACAGTGTCCGATTTCTTCTTCCGAAATCCGCAAACAAAGTATGTGCAAGAAAATGTAATTAATTGATTATAATTGAAATAAACGTACTCATCTTTATTGTCCAATCTTGTCGTATAAACTGTTTCACGAAGTTCCTCTCCTTTATTTATTATATTATTTTTTATAAATTTTATCAAAAATTTCATTTTTATAATAAAATGATCTAATTTTAAAAAATAAAAAATAGCGTATCTAAGCACAAATAATTGCGCTTAGATACGCTATTGGTTTAAGCCGGCTTCTCTGATTGAACAGGCTCTTCGGAGATTTCATCCCGCTTCTTGCGCTTACGATTTCGCTTGGGCAAACGTCGATCAACGTTTTTTTTTAGGCCGTACAGCGCATAAAGCAGCAGCGGTACAAACAATATTTTGGACAGGTCGTTTTTGAATAATAAGCCTAGGACGACAGCCACGACAATGACGATGGGCACAACCCAAACCGCGCTTTTCGGAATACCGACCTTTTTGAAATTCGGATATTTGATCGTACTGACCATAAGTATGGAAAGCACAAGCGTGCTCGCAAGCAGCACCGATACGTAAATGTCATCTTTAAATAATGCAAGTGTTGCTAGTACACCGCCCGCTGCCGGTATCGGCAGACCGATAAAGTAACCTGGCGCGCTTGAAATCACATTGAAGCGAGCAAGCCGCAGAGCACCGCAAATCGGAAACAAGGCCGTTACAATCCAAGCGAAGGCTGGATTAAGCTCTTGAAAAGCGACCACATACATGATGAATGCCGGCGCTACACCAAACGAAATCACATCGGATAGTGAGTCTAGTTCCTTACCGAATTCACTTTGAACGTTCAGCGCCCGAGCAACGCGTCCGTCTACACCGTCGAGCAGCATGGCGATTAATACCATCATTGCCGCCGTATCTGGTTTTTCGTTAAATACAAGAATGATGGCGATTACTCCTAAGAATAGGTTCCCCACCGTGAGAAGGCTCGGTATCGATTTTGTGATCATCTTTTCCACCTCTTCTCTACTATGCCCCAAAACCCTTAACGAATGTACATCCACGTTACAGGACCACATTCAATCCATTGTATGGGATTTAGATTTGCCTGTCAATGAACATCTGCTCTTGGATTCGTTTGAGACCTTCCTTGATTGCCCGTGCCCGTACTTCGCCAATACCCTCAACCTCATCCAGTTCTTCGATCGTCGCCATCAAAATATGAGGCAGCCGTCCGAAGCGGTCGATCAGATTGTTCATAATGATGAGCGGCAATCTCGGAATTTTGTTCAATAAGCGGTAACCGCGCGGAGAAACAGATTCATCGTTCATATTATTCGTATGTGGATAACCGATCAAACGAATGATTGGCGGGGCATCCAGCAGCTCTTCTGAGCTTAGCTTCTTGAGGCCCGCCCGAATTTCCCGAATCTTCTCATCCGAATTATCTTTGGCGTAATCCTTAAGTAAGTACCAAGCATCCTCTTCCACACCGCCTACCAGTTCATCCATTTGCATGCTGATGAGGCGTCCTTCCGTTCCGAGCTCATTCACATAGCGCTTGATCTCCATCTTGATGCGCAGCACCATCTCAACGCGTTGAATGACATGCGCCACTTCCTGCAGCGTTACAAGCTCTTCGAACTCGAGCGCAGATAAATTCGTGAACGATTGGCTGAGCACCGCTTTATATTTCTCCAGCGTTTGAATCGCTTGGTTAGCCTTTGTCAAAATAACGCCCATTTCCTTCAGCGAATAGCGCAGGTTGCCTTGATACAGCGTAATAATGTTGCGGCGCTGCGAGATCGATACGACAAGCTTGCCGGTTTGCTTAGCAACCCGCTCTGCCGTACGGTGACGAATCCCTGTCTCGATCGATGGGATAGAGCTGTTCGGAATGAGCTGCGTATTCGCATACAAAATCCGGCGCATATCTTCGCTCAAAATAATCGCGCCATCCATTTTGGCAAGCTCATACAAATAGTTCGGCGAGAAGTCGCAATTAATGGAGAAGCCGCCATCCACAACCTCCATTACCTCTGGACTATAGCCAACAACTAGCAATGCCCCCGTTTTGGCGCGAAGCACATTTTCAAGCCCTTCACGAAAAGGGGTACCTGGTGCGACTAATTGCAATAATTGGTTCATAATTTCAAGCTGAGTAGGTTCCTTCATCGTATGCCCCCTATCCAAGCGCTGCCTTAAGTGCTTCCGACACTGTGGTTACGCCAATAATTTCTATGCCTGCGGGCGGCTTCCAGCCCTTTAAGCTTTTCTCCGGCATAATGACACGTTTGAATCCTAGCTTCTCTGCTTCCTTCACCCGCTGCTCCGCACGCGATACCGCACGAACCTCACCCGTTAGACCTACCTCGCCAAAGATGACATCGTAAGGCTTCGTCGGTGAATCCCGAAAGCTGGAGGCTATACTGACCGCAGCCGCAAGATCGACTGCCGGCTCGTCGAGCTTTACTCCGCCCGCAACGTTCAAATATGCATCCTGCGTTTGCAGAAACATTCCGTTTCGCTTCTCCAGCACCGCAATAATTAGCGCCATTCGATGATGATCAATACCGGTCGACATTCTTCTCGGAGATGGGAAATTGGTAGTCGCCACAAGAGCCTGAAGCTCTACAAGCACGGGCCTAGTACCTTCCATGCTAGCGACGACGGTCGAGCCTGACACACCAAGCGGACGCTCGGACAAGAACAGCTCGGAAGGGTTAGACACCTCTCTGAGACCATCCTCGCCCATTTCGAAAATTCCGATTTCATTCGTCGAGCCGAAGCGGTTTTTGACCGCCCGCAAAATGCGGTACGTATGATGGCGCTCTCCTTCGAAATAAAGAACGCAATCCACCATATGCTCCAGCAGTCTCGGCCCTGCAATTGCGCCTTCCTTCGTTACATGGCCGACCAGCACAGTTGCGATTCCTTTGATTTTGGCGACTCGCATAAAGTGTGCCGTACATTCGCGAACCTGCGATACGCTGCCGGGAGCCGATTGTACATTCGGATCGTACACCGTTTGAATCGAGTCAATAACAAGAAAATCCGGCTGGACCGATTCAATTGCATCGTTGATCTGCTCCATATTGGTCTCGCACAGCACATAAAGCGACTCCGTCAACGCTCCCAGGCGGTCTGCCCGAAGCCTCGTTTGGCGCACCGACTCTTCTCCCGAGATATAGAGAACCTTAAGTCCCTTTACCGCAAGCGCATGAGAGGTCTGCAGCAGCAGCGTTGATTTCCCAATACCGGGATCGCCGCCAACAAGAATAAGCGAGCCTGGCACGACGCCTCCGCCAAGCACCCGGTTGAGCTCCAGCATCCTTGTTTCGATACGCGGCTCTTGCCCGCTTTCTATATGTATGATGGATTGCGGCTTTTCTTTCGCATGAAACGACGACAAACCGACGCCCTTCGTTTTCACAACGGTTTCTTTCTCTTCTACCATGGAATTCCAAGCATGGCAGCCCGGGCATTTCCCAAGCCATTTTGGCGATTCAGTGCCGCATTCCGTACAAATAAACTTCGTTTTAATTTTGGCCATTCTGAACTCCTTAAACGTTATGGGCTAGCGTAAATAGATGAAGCCATCCCTGGCGATTCTGCTTAAAATGACACTACGTAAAGTTTACCATTTTATCCCCCATGTATAAACCCACATTGTTCACGAAAAAATTGATGATGCTTCTATTATTCGTTTCCCACAATTAAACTTATCCCTTTTCAGCCATAACGGTTTTATCCACAGGTTTATCTACAACTTATCAACATTATCCACAAGTCATCAACATATCCCCATCGTCCATCTCACATAATGACGCATAAAAAAGGCTCCCGTTATCCACAGTGGATAAGAGAGCAGTATGACAGTCCTATTTAAAACTATTCATAAAAGGCACAAACAGCCTCTTCATTTACACATCGCTGAGATGTGATGCTTCGATACCGGCTTGCCGGGCAACCAACACGCGATGCGTTGACAGCTGCGAGCCCAGCATAACGCTTTCCGGTTGCTGACCGTCTGCGCCCTGTTGTTGACCGCCTCTGTGGGCATGCGCTTGCCGGAACGAATCACTATTCACCCAGCCCTCGAAAGAAGCTTTATTTTCCCAAGTCGTGCTTACTTTAAGCTCATCGTATTCCTCCAGACCTTCCGTAAACAAAACCTCCATGCGTACGAAACCAGGCGATAAATCGATACCTTTAGAGTTTTGGAACCGTTTTGCCACCGTCTCCCCATGACCTTTTTTTACTTTTATCGTATTTGTAACAACTATCATCGTTGTTCCTCCCATATGTATGTAATACTCCATCCTTATTATACGATAATGATTCTCATTGTCAATTATTCGTTATAATAAAAACTGTCCCGCAAACAGGATCACTGGCCGCGGGACAGTTTGGAATTAAGCTTTATTTCGTAGTAGCGGACTCCTCAGGCTCTTGCTCCGAGATCGATTTATTAACGGTTAAGCTTCCGTCTTTCTCGTCAATGGTGAACGTATCACCTTTTTGGATAATGCCCATCAGCAAATCTTCGGACAACCGGTCCTCGATATGCTTTTGAATAGCCCGGCGAAGCGGACGCGCTCCGTATTGCGGATCATAGCCTTCCTTCGCCAGGAAGTTTTTCGCTGAGTCCGTCAGCACGAAATCGACATCTTGCTCACGCAGACGCTTGCGCAGCTCCTCCGACATGAGCGTAACGATTTCGGCAATATGCTCCTCGCCAAGCGAGTGGAACACGATGCTCTCATCAATCCGGTTCAGGAACTCCGGACGGAAGCTCTTCTTCAGCTCAGCCATTACTTTATCTTTCATTTGTATGAAATCGCGTCCAGCGTCCTGTACGGCTGTAAAGCCGAGCGAGGAATTTCGTTTAATTTGGTCAGCGCCAACGTTGGACGTCATAATAATCAACGTATTGCGGAAATCGACTACTCTGCCTTTGGAATCAGTCAAGCGGCCATCCTCGAGCACTTGAAGCAAAATATTGAATACTTCCGGATGAGCCTTCTCGATTTCATCAAGCAGGACAACGGAATAAGGTTTGCGGCGAACCTTCTCCGTCAATTGGCCGCCTTCTTCATAGCCTACGTACCCTGGAGGCGCGCCAACCAAACGTGATGTCGAATGCTTCTCCATATATTCCGACATGTCGATGCGGATAACCGCATTCTCATCGCCGAACATCGATTCAGCAAGCGCTCTGGCAAGCTCCGTTTTACCTACACCGGTTGGCCCTAAGAAAATGAATGAGCCAATCGGACGCTTCGGATCCTTCAGGCCGGCACGAGCACGACGAATCGCGCGCGATACCGATTTAACGGCATCATCCTGACCGATAATGCGGTTATGAAGAATGTCCTCCATTTTGAGAAGGCGCTCCGTTTCTCCTTCAGCCAGCTTGCTGACCGGTATTCCCGTCCAGCTAGCTACAACCTGTGCGATATCCTCAGGTGTTACTTCGGAATCGGTACGGCCCTGTTTTTCTTTCCACTGATTTTTCGTAATGTCGAGCTCTTCGCGTATTTTTTGTTCCGTATCGCGCAGAGCTGCCGCTTTCTCAAACTCTTGGCTTTGAACCGCTGCATCCTTTTCCTTGCGGATATCCTCTAAACGGTTTTCAAGCTGCTTCAGGTTCGGCGGTACGGTGTAGGAATTTAAGCGTACCTTCGAGCCAGCCTCATCGATGAGGTCGATCGCTTTGTCCGGCAAGAACCGATCCGGGATATAACGATCAGACAGCTTTACCGCTTGCACGATTGCGTCATCCGTAATTTTCACACGGTGATGAGCCTCGTAGCGGTCGCGCAAACCGTACAAAATTTGAATCGCTTCTTCAGGCGAAGGCTGATCCACCGTAATCGGTTGGAAACGACGCTCAAGAGCTGCATCCTTCTCGATATATTTGCGGTACTCATCAAGCGTTGTTGCCCCGATGCACTGCAGCTCGCCACGAGCGAGAGCAGGCTTCAATATATTAGAAGCATCGATTGCGCCCTCCGCTCCGCCTGCGCCGATCAGCGTATGAAGCTCATCTATGAATAAAATAATATTGCCGGCTTGGCGAATTTCATCCATGATCTTCTTCAGACGGTCCTCGAACTCACCGCGGTATTTCGTGCCTGCTACAACTGAGCCCATATCGAGCGTCATTACGCGCTTGTCACGCAGCGTTTCAGGAATTTCATTCTCGATAATTTTTTGAGCAAGACCTTCGGCGATCGCTGTTTTACCGACGCCTGGCTCCCCGATTAGCACTGGATTGTTTTTCGTCCGGCGGCTAAGCACTTGAATCACGCGCTCAATTTCTTTGCTGCGGCCGATAACCGGATCCAGATTTCCTTCCTTCGCATATGCCGTCAAATCTCTTGCAAGACCATCAAGCGTAGGCGTGCTTACGTTCGCCGGTGAGCCGTGGTTGCTTGATACCGCTTCGCTGCTGCCAAGCAGCTGAAGCACCTGCTGGCGAGCCTTATTCAGGCTGATGCCAAGGTTGTTCAGCACGCGTGCTGCAACGCCTTCCCCTTCGCGGATCAGGCCGAGCAAAATATGCTCCGTGCCAACATACGTATGTCCAAGCTTTCTTGCTTCATCCATCGAAAGCTCAATAACTTTTTTCGCGCGAGGCGTATATGCAATGTTGTTCGGCTGCTCTTGTCCACGGCCGATCAACGCTTCAACCTCATCTTGGATCTTCTCAAGTCCTAGACCGAGTCCAATTAATGCTTTGGCCGCTATTCCTTCCCCTTCGCGAATAAGACCAAGTAAAATATGCTCCGTGCCGATATTGTTATGCCCGAGACGAACCGCTTCCTCTTGCGCCAATGCAAGCACCTTCTGTGCTCGCTCCGTAAATCTTCCAAACATCATATTCATGCACCCCCATGGCCTTTTTCACCACGCAATTGCTTGCGTATGAGTTCTGCTCTCCTGAAATCTCTCTGCTCCGGACTCATCTTCTCATCGAAGGTTTGCTGCAGAAATCCGGGCTGAGTCATTACCAAAAGCTCATTCAACACTTGCGGTGAAACATTCGTCAAAATGCCGAGATCGGCACCAAGCCGCACATCCGACAACCGCTGTGAAGCTTCCTTGGAATCCATAATCGAAGCATGGGATAAAATACCGTACGATCGTCTCACACGATCCTCCGTCCTCAGCCTCGACTCTTGCATAAGACGCTTGCGAGCCGCTTTCTCATGCTCGATGATTTGTCTTGCAACGCTATAAAGATTGTCAATGATTTCGTTCTCGGATTGACCTAGCGTAATTTGGTTAGACACCTGAAACAGATTGCCAAGCGCTTCACTGCCTTCGCCATACAATCCTCTAACCGCCAAACCGACCTGCGTTACTGCTGACAAAATGCGATTGATTTGCGACGTAAGCACAAGTGCCGGTAAATGCATCATAACCGAAGCACGTATGCCAGTGCCAACATTTGTTGGACATGTCGTTAAATAACCGCGTTTCTCATCAAACGCATAATCAGCCGCTTCTTCAAAAATATCGTCAATTCCGCTGGCCAACGCCCATGCCTCTTGAATTTGAAAGCCTGGATATAAACATTGGATGCGCAAATGATCTTCTTCGTTAATCATGATGCTAACAGATTCGTTATCGCTTAGAATAACGGCCCCGCATCGCGATTCATTCGCTAAATTTGGACTAATTAAATGCTTTTCTACAAGCACCCTTTTATCAAGCTCGCTTAGATCTAACAAAATAATGGTCTCAAATGAACCAATAGACTGCAGCTTACCGCTCTGGCTTACTTCAGTCAGCTGATCCATAACATCCTTAGATTGCTGATTCGTTGCAAGCAATGGAAAAGGCTGATTCCGTAAATTACGGGCTACGCGCACTCTGCTGCTAATAACAATTTCAGATTCCGGGCCTATGTCCTTCATCCATTCGCTAAGCGCGTGCTGTGAGAATCGATGCTTAGTCAAGAGGTTCATTCACTCCTTCTATGCCAGCCTACAGGTCTGCAATTTTGCGCTCAAGTTCACGTATTTGATCACGCAGCTGAGCTGCGCTCTCAAACTCTTCATGTTCTATTTTGGCTTGCAAATCCCGTCTCAGCTGTTCGATTTCACGCTTGCACTGAATTTGTCCGCCGGAGCGCTTAGGTATCTTCCCGCTGTGTATCGTACTGCTGTGAACCCGTTTGAGAAGTGGATCAAGCTTACCTTCAAACGCCTGGTAACAAGAGCTGCAGCCAAAACGGCCAATCTTGCTGAACTGCGTATAGGTCAGCCCGCATTCCTCGCATCTTAGCGCTGGCTGCTTAATGCCGGCTGCTCCTGCACCGCCCAAATGCTCGAAATCAAGAAGCCCTGACAATAAGCTATGAATAGAAAAGCTATTCGGCGCTCCAGGAATGCCTTCCCCTTTCTCCCTGGCACAGCTTTCACAAATGTGAAATTCGGTCTTCTCACCATTGATGATTTTTGTAAAGTGAAGCGTAGCCGGCTTTTTACCGCACTCTTGGCAATACAAGCCTGAATCCCTCCTCCCGGTACAAACGGTTTCTCGTTATTTTACCAGCAATGAGATAAGCATGGACCTGAGCAATCTTGCTCTGATTTCATCCCTTAGCGGCAGCTTAAGCGCGATCGTATCGCGGCTCACAGCCGCTCGAAGCAAGTTGCCTTCACGCTTCGAAATGAGTCTTGCTTCCTCCAGCTGATAAATAAGTCCTTCCGCCGCGCTTTGATCGACACATTCCCCAACCGTTTCTTCGATATGGAATTGTATCGTCTTCAATGCCGGAAGATCAATCCGTTGAATTCGGATATAGCCTCCGCCTCCGCGCTTGCTTTCAACCATGTATCCTTTCTCCATCGTAAAGCGAGTACTGATGACATAGTTAATTTGCGACGGTACACAAGAAAATTTGTCAGCCAAGTCATTGCGTTGAATTTCTACTGCGCCCTCCGGGCTGTCTTGCAGCATGTGCTTCAAATACTGTTCGATGAGATCGGAAATGTTTCGCAAACCACCAACCTCCCTGAGAAATAACCAAAAAAGCCTAAGTTGAAACATTTGAACAGGGAAATCAAGTAAATCTTTTTCAGTCAAATTAGTCATTCACCGAATATTCGGACAACTGACTTTGACTTTCTTTGACTTTGATTTTATTATATGCAATTTTAGCAAAAGGTCAAGTGCTCGTTTAAATTCATTTTTATATTAGCTTGGTGCGGTTGCACGATGTTTATACATGGACAGTCCTGATTGAACAGATAAAAACGCTCAACCGCCAGACTCAAAGGTCAGGATGATTGAGCGTCAATAATGCCGGCAGGTTAAGCGTATTGGATGAAAGAAATCAATGAGCACTTTGGTCAGTTCAATGTTATGCAACACGCCTTAAACAGACAAACATTTCAATTAAAAACGCCAAAATATGCCACGGCGTTTTCGAAGCATGTCGGTTAGTGGCTTCTTTAAGCAGACCCATCTCCAATCACGCAGCAGTGAGCAGCTTGCCACCACAACCCATTCGATCTGCACGGAGTAGCAGGAAGCAATGACATTCAAGATATTGACTCCAATATTGCGATAAGCTGATAACCTATTTAATAGAAAATGAATGATTCGTAGTTAAGAGGAAGCCAAGCTCTTGCCACAATTGATCAACGAGCTGTGCCTAGTTAGGTTATATGTGCAAACAACAAAAAACCTATCGCATTACATGCGATAGGTCTCTCGTGCTTGGCGACGTCCTACTCTCCCAAGACCCTGCGGTCTAAGTACCATTGGCGCTGGAGGGCTTAACGGTCGTGTTCGGTATGG
>NZ_JBWDNW010000051.1:0-7124 GCF_056269405.1 Paenibacillus sp. J2L1-98
GTTATGAAAAATGAGTTAATAATATTGTATAAATAGGCCTCCATACGGGCAGCCTTCGTTAAGCTCCCATGGAAGAACACAATTACTTCCATAATCTGTGGTGTCGCGTGAACGACATGGATGGCTAACGGGTACGATAGTTGAATGCTACAAGGGAGCAGATCGGCACTGATATGCTCCCTTGTAGCATTGAGGGACGGGCAGTTTAATTCAAGAATAAACTTAGCGACAATAATTGTGATGAACAAAAAGGGGGTCGTAATAATGAGCTTAGCTTCCTACATTGGTTGTAATATTGAAGTGCCATCTAATGACGAGGAATATACAGACGACTTCTTTTATATCGGCCGTTGTTTTGCAAGTGTTAAGAAATATCAGTTCACTACATCTTATGTTTATGAAGTTTCGAGCCAATGGGGTATTGAGATTACAGATGATATGAACCCGGAAACATGTGCGGAATCCAAAAAGAAGCTGTTAGAACTGTGTAAAATCATGGATGGCTATTTAAAGAAGGGCGATTATTTAGAGTTATATAGTTGTTGGGTGGGTGAAGAAACCGAAAAACGAGAAGGCGAGAAAGTCCTTCAAATCATTAACTTTGACATTGAGCAGATTGAAATTCCTGAAAAGACCAAGGATTGTAAAATGATGCATTAAGCTCCCATGGAAGAACGCAATTACTTCCATAATCTGTGGTGTCGCGTGAGCGACATGGATGGCTAACGGGAACGATAGTTCAATACCAAATGGCAGCCCTTCGCTCAACTACCATGAAAGAACGGATTAACTTTCATGCTCTGTGGTGCAGCATAAGAGATGCATGGATGGCTAACGGGCTAACGGGCTGGTTACGCTAATACGAACGGGTAGTATGGTTACAAAATGTGATATTATTATATTCTCAATACTATTGGTTAAGTTTGATACGATACTTGTAAGAAAGGTAATGAGTAATGATCAAAGATGATAATAAATTATTAAGTAGAAGGAATTCTGGTAAAGTTACTTGTGGTTTCGAAGTTAGAAGTAATATTGAAGACGAGGAATTAAAAGAAGTTTTTTTAAAACGAATGGGCCATAACCCCAAGGAAATAAAGGGTAACTGGAAACAAGTGAACAGAAGCTATGCTAAAAATATACTTACATATACTCTTTCAAAAAACATGACTCATAATATCGATTTGGAGACAAAACCATTAGCTGAGAAATTAAGTAACTACTTTTTAGAAAAATTTCAGCCAGAGGCAGTTTTTTACACAAATGGCCAATTTGATTCAAACTCTGGATACATTAAGCTCTATTCGTGGAAAACAATAACTAATTCCGGAGCTTATACTTTTGATACAGGTATAGTCGCATTCGATAATGATAAGATAGGAATGCTTTGGGCGACAGATCCTTTATAAATACCGCGTCCGACTACGAAAAATATGTAAATCCGATTAAGCTAACGGGTAACGATAGTTGAACACCGAAAGGGCTGCCGTGTGGTAGCCCTTCGTTACGCTAACGGCAGTCATCCCGTAATATATCACATTAAAGTGGTAGAGTAGCACATTACTAAAGTATAGTGGGGGAATATATGATTGAAACCGTTATATTTGATTTTGATGGATTGATTAGAGACACAGAAACATTTGAATTTTATTCTTTTCAAGAAGTTTTAAGAGATCACGGTGTTGAACTTCCACTAGACTTGTATTGCAAAAGAATAGGGGGACATATGAATGCATTTGACCCCTATTCCTATTTGCAAAAATGTATTGGCAGGCCTATCAATCGTGAGGAACTAAGAACATTACGGAGACAAAAATACGACGTTTTGATTAAGAACGAAAAGACACGACCGGGTGTGGTAAATTACTTGAATTCCGCTCAGGAACTTGGATTGAAAATTGGTTTAGCTTCAAGTGCCCCTTACGATTGGGTTATGCCCAATCTAGAAGAATTAGATCTTGTTGGCTATTTTGATTGTATCCGAACTCATGAGGACCTAAGAAATGTAAAACCAGATCCAGAGCTTTATTTAAATGTTTTAGATTATTTTGGTGTTGCTCCTATAAATGCCATAGCTTTTGAGGATTCTCCAAACGGTGCTAAAGCAGCAATAGAAGCAAAAATACATACAGTTATTGTTCCAAATGAACTAACAAAAAATTTATTCTTCGATGAGTGTAGTCTTCGTATTAGTTCAATGTTAGAAATGGAATTAAAACAAGTAATAGATTTTATTCAAAATAAGTCATTCAACTAACGGGAAACGATAGTTAAATAAGCAGTGTGATATCCGGGCTCTTTTGAGTACCGGATTTTTCATTACATATTAAGAGTGGCTGCTTGCTGTCTGAAAAACGATCGCTTTATAGACTAATAGAGTGAAGTGCGAATGCAAAAAATGTCGCGTAATCGAGGCTTTTTTGCTAATTATTTGTAATTAGGAGGAAATTTTACAAAAGACACCGAAATAACAGATGAAATGCGGCGGGTATATACAGCGTGTGCAGAGGGGGCGGCAGCATTATCAATCAAAGATGGGTGGATGAGAGTAATGAAAATACGTAACTCATGGTTATGGAGTCTGGTAATCAGTATGTTAATGGCACTGATCCTGCCAATGTATGCGCATGCGCAGGAAAGTATTACAGTAACGATCAAGCAACTAAAGACGGATCAGGCTGCCACAAAGCTAGTCATTACTGCTGCCATTTCTTCCTTGTATGAACTTAAGAGTGTCAATGCATCTACAGAAGGCCGAGAGATACAACTGACGCGCTCCTGCCCCAGCTGTGATTGGACGGGAGAAATGCAGCTGGCCGGTCTGGCAAAAGGTCAACATACCGTTACCGTAACGGCAGTGGACATCTATAATAGTACAGGGACGGGGACTGGAACCTTCAAATATGATGAACCTCCCGTGGTGACGCGATTAGAACCTGCTGACAATCACTCCGTGATTCGCAACAACAGCCTCCACGTCATCGCTGAAGCCGAAGATGACCTCGTTCAGCCTTCATTTTTGGTAAAAATAGGACGGGCAGACGGTCGCTTCGAACCACATATCGTCGAGAGTGACCAAGGCGCAGGCCGGTTCGACCGTGTATATGATGTCACGCAGGATAACGGTCGTTCGCTGAAAATACTATATTACATCTCGGACGGCACAATACAATATGGGGGCGATGACAATTATCGGGTACAGGTGTGGCGTACAGTTCATGTAGAGTCCAGCCCCGAAATAATTGAGGTACAGCGTGAACCTGAGGCGGAGATTTTGGACGCAGACGAGACTCGACTGCTGCTCATACGGAATGGAACCTTGGTCTTGAAGAACCGCAGTGACGGAACCGAGACGAAACTGCCGCTAGAAAGTGTGGGAAGCACTAGAAGTGAGTTTCAACTGACACCTGCCGGGGCGGTAATGATTGTTGATACGGGTTGGTATCAGCACCGAATTTTTTATTGGAACGGCGAGAAGTTCTCATCCGTTCCGTTTGAGGTAGAGATCAGTTCCCCCAGGCAGGTCAGAGGGAACTATGTCGCATTTGCGTTTGGCGGATATCTTCGCTGGATTAACACGGAAACCGGGGCTACCCGCAGCATTCGTTACTATCAAGATTATTTTGAACTGGAACCTAATGGCAGTGTATTGCTCGAACCTGATGACTACAGCGGGCAGAGCGACCGGATCCTTCGCTATGACCCGGTAACGGACAGCACGACAACCGTATTTGAATATCCGGGGGCGCCGCGCGGCCCGGTGAGTGACGGAAAGGCGATTCTGTTCACCTTGAATGACGGCAGCTTGATGAAGGTTCAGGATGGAACAGTGAGCCAAGTGGTCAAAGGAACGGCTGGTGCGGAACGTACGGTACCTCATTACGACTATGAAGTAAATAATGGCTGGATTGCGTTCAAAAAGCCGGACACGAATGGTGTGCAGCAACTCTACTTGCAGTCCCCAGACGGTACGGTGACGCAGGCAACTTACTTTAACACAGGGGCGGGGATTCATTCATTGCATGAGTCCGGCACCTTGGTTCTCGCAAATAACTCCAAATTGTATCAGTACCGCCAAGGAATGGACAAACCATCACTGATCGGCGGTGGTGCCGGTGTTGTGAGATGGATCGATGGAAAGCTCCATTACTTATTGGGCGATACGATCTTTGAAGTGAAGTCCGAAACGTCGAGCGATACCAAAGCGCCAGAGTGGCCTGCGGACGACGTGCTGACGGTTACCGATGTGACCTATAACAGCGTACAGCTGAATTGGCATCCGGCTACAGATGAAACGGGTGTAGACAAGTACTTGGTATACCAAGACAATACGCTGCTGGATACCCTGAACGGGGATGTGAGCAGCTATGAAGTGAAGGGGCTATCTCCAAATTCGTCCTACCTCTTTTCACTTGTCGCCGTCGATGCCGCCGGCAACCAAAGTGTGAAACAAGAAGTGACGGTCACTACTGCAGCATATACGGCTCCCGGCTCTTTTCAGCTTTCCGATTCCAAAACTTATTCATACGGCGGATCCAATTATGAGTTTTTGTTATATTACGGGTACATTTCGTCCTCAGGACAAGAGTTGAGTGGATCTTGGAGCCCCCCTGAAGGTTTTCATGGAGTCGTTAAGGTCTCCATGGCCTCGCCGTATGGGGAAGATTATGACCTTAGTCTGGAGACCGTGGGCGAGGGTAACCGATTGCCGGAAGATACGACGTTACTCACAGGTGGTACCGAGTACAGTGCTACCGAGGTGCCCGGAGGTTACAGAGCGGAGTGGAGAGTTAAGGGACATACAGGCAATGATTATAGTCCGGATAAGAAAGTTTTCGTCTATGTGAGCATCAAATATGACAATCACTGAAGATTATTACTCTGTTTACGATAACTTAATGATCGGCCGCGGGGTCTCCCCGCGGCCTTCTTTGCACCAGCGATTTGGTGATAAGGCCGGACGCAGATCCTCGGGCCTCCGGAAGCCTTTCCCTCATGAGGTCCCTCCCCTTTTTCGAACAGCCGAAAACCGTTCGGCAGCCTGCTGAACTCCTATGAAAATTAAAACCGCTCAAAACCGAAAAAAGACAATAGAAATTAGACCCAGCAAAAATCGTTTTTAAAAAAGGCTGAGCCTTTTATAAGAAAAGGGTTATGTAGTTCCAGAATAGATCAAGATACTTTAAAAAAAGGCAAGGCTGGTGCAACAAAAATAGCGGGTGATATATTCTGTTCAAAAACTGCTCTAAGAGATCAATTCATCCAAAATCAACCAACTTCGTCAGACCTCTTTAAATAAATCCATTAAATTCCTCTTCACATCCATAATCATCTCTAAATGACCGATTGTTGACTGAACAACCATATTTCCGTCCGTATCGAGTTCATTCAATCCGAAATATAACAATGTTTGTGTTGAAATTTTTGGTAGATTTGTTTTGTAATAGTGCTATGAGCACATTCATAGATTCCGGTGATATGGTAGATTTAAGGTAAAAAATGGTTGGAGTGAAGATGGATGAAACGACGGTTTATGCTTTTAGTTTGTGCCTTTTTGTTGCTGACGCTGCTTCTGCCCTTTCAGGCAGCCGACGCTGAGGCCGGTTCAGAGAGTTCGAATTCGGGCGTAACGATGGTTGCAGCAGGAGGGGATCATACTCTCACTCTAAAACAGGACGGAACGGTTTGGTCGTGGGGAAACAATAATTATGGAAAACTCGGCGATGGAACCACAGCCACCTACCGTTATACTCCGGTTCAAGTGCAGGGTCTCGATTCGGTTGTCGCCATCTCTGCGGGTTGGACGCATAGTTTGGCACTCAAAAGCGACGGAACTGTCTGGGCGTGGGGAGGGAATTGGGGTGGTCAACTGGGCGTTGGAAGCACGACGCTGTGGAGCAGTTCTTCCCCCATTCAGGTAACCAATCTTAGCTCCGTGGTCGCCATTTCTATAGGGACTTACCATAGTCTCGCAATAAAAAGCGATGGAACCGTCTGGGCGTGGGGAAACAATGACTATGGCCAACTGGGCGATGGAAGCACGACAGACCGTTATGCTCCTGTTCAAGTACAGGGTCTCAATTCGGTGATCGATGTTGCTGCGGGTGATCGCCATGGTTTGGCACTCAAAAGTGACGGAACCGTCTGGGCGTGGGGAGGGAATTGGTATGGCCAAAACGGGGTGCCTGGCGGCTTGACGAAAATAGTCGACGAATATGGAAACACATACACCTACCGTCATACTCCTGTTCAAGTACAGGGTCTCAGTCCAGTGATCGACGTTGCTGCGGGCAATGATCATAGTTTGGCACTCAACAGCGACGGAACCCTCTGGGTGTGGGGAAATAATCACTATGGCCAGCTCGGCGATGGAACAACGACAAATCGTAACACTCCCGTTCAGCTGCAGGGTCTCGATTCGGTTGTCGCCATCTCTGCGGATAGTGTGCATAGTTTGGCGCTCAAAAGCAACGGAACCGTCTGGGCGTGGGGAGGTAATTACTATGGCCAGCTTGGCGATGGAAGTACGACAGGCCGTTATACTCCGGTTCAAGTGCAGGGTCTCGATTCGGTTGTCGCCATCGCGGCGGGTGCTGCGCCGCATAATTTGGCGATCAAAGGCGACGGAACCGTTTGGGGATGGGGATATAATAGAGATGGCCAACTCGGCGATGGAACAACGACAGACCGTTATACTCCCGTACAAGTTCAAGGAACTTGGCAAGCCACTCCTGAAGCGCCACAGTGGCCTACGGGCGACGTGCTGACGGTTACCGATGTGACCTATAACAGCGTACAGCTGAATTGGCAGCCGGCTACGGATGAAACGGGTGTAGACAAATACTTGGTATACCAAGACAATACGCTGCTGGATACCCTGAACGGGGACGTGAACAGCTATGACGTGAAGGGGCTGTCTCCAAACACGCCCTACCTCTTTTCATTGGTCGCCGTCGATGCCGATGGCAATCAAAGTGTGAAAAAAGACGTGACGGTCACTACTACAGCATATCCGGCTCCCGGCTCTTTTCAGCTTTCCGATTCCAAAACTTATTCATACGGCGGATCCAATTATGAGTTTTTGTTATATTACGGGTACATTTCGTCCTCAGGACAAGAGTTGA
>NZ_JBWDNW010000050.1:0-7287 GCF_056269405.1 Paenibacillus sp. J2L1-98
CGAACGGTTACAAGCAAAACTAAACGGCCTCAGTCCGATGGAATTTAGGACCAAGGCCGCTTAATTGATTTTTGTTATTTGTACTGTCTACTTGACGGGGTGCAGTTCAGTCCTAGACTGCCGCTGTTTTATTGAACAATCGTACTGAGGGAGTTCAATCTCCCCCCTTTTCATAAAAAGTTGTTTGAAAAGCTTTCTGTCGTTGAAATCATGTTTTACTTCAAGTCACTTTGTATAAATCTAACTCCCACCGAGTTCAATCGTTTTCGTAGCAACACGGTCGTGAAATTCCCGATCATGCTCCACGAACACAATGGTCGGCGCGTACTCAAGCAGCAGCTCTTCAATCTGCATCCGGGAAATCACGTCGACAAAGTTGAGCGGTTCGTCCCAAATATGCAGATGAGCCTCTTCGCATAGGCTTCTCGCGATCAGAACCTTCTTCTTCTGCCCGCCGCTAAACGCCGACATATCCTTCTCAAACTGGATGCGGGCGAAATCAAGCTTACGCAACAGGGCCTTAAATAAGCTTTCGTCGATTCCGTGCTCTGCTGCATAATCGGAAAGCGATCCTCGCAGATGAGAGGTACTCTGGGATACATAGGAAACGCGAAGCTGCGGCTCCAGCCGAAACGTGCCTGTATAGTGAAGCGCCTCGCCGTTGAGCAGGCGGAGCAAGCTGGACTTGCCCGAACCGTTTGGGCCTGAAATTGCGATCCGATCCCCTTGTTCGACCGTCAAACGAACGTTCTCGCAAACCGGTCTTTCCCCGTAATAAATCGTGACGTGATCCAGCACGGCCAGTTCGGATTTGGGATATGCGAGCTGAGTGATCACAAGGCTTTCTGACTGTTCGATATTTCGGAGCAGTTTCGACTTCTCCTCTACAGCGGTGTTTTGCCGCTGCTCGATGGATTTCGCGCGTTTCATCATTTTTGCTGCTTTGTGACCGACGTATCCCTTGTCCAGCTTGGAGCCGGAGTTTCGTGTGCCGTTTTTCGATTTTTCGATCTCGTGAGACCAGCCGCTCGTGCGTTTGACAGAAGTCGATAAACGCTGTATGTCTTTGTACAACTTTTCGTTTTGTGCCAATTCGAACGTGTCCTGGCGAGTTTTGTTCGTCCACCAGCTGGAGAAGCTGCCTTTTTGGATTTCGATATTCGTTTTGTTGATCGATAGAATATGATCGACGCAGCGGTCGAGAAATGCCCGATCGTGTGAAACAAGAATAAAACCGCGTTTCGTATTCAGATAATCGCCAACAAGCTTTCGTGCGTGAAAGTCGAGATGATTGGTCGGCTCATCGATGAGCAGAAATCGATTGTCCTGGATGAACAGCAAGGCCAGCAGTACCTTCGTCTGCTCGCCTTGGGACAGCAATTCGAATGGCCGGTACAACACGTCTTCCGAAACCTTAAGCAGGTTCAGTTCGCGCATCAACTTCCAGCGCTCATAGCCTGGCACGATCTCTTCGATGACGTCGACGGTCAAATATTCCGGATGTTCGACGGGAAACGGAAAATAATCAAAGGCGACCGGTGCGGTGATCGTGCCGCTGTATTCGTATCTCCCCTGCAGCAGGTTAAAGAACGTCGTTTTCCCCCGACCGTTTCGCCCTGTAAACCCCAACTTCCAGTCTGTATCGATTTGAAAATGAACATTTTCGAATATAAGGTCATAGCTACCTGGATAGGCAAAAGTAAGATTGGATACCTGTATCGCGGGCATGGCGATCATCCTTTCGTATGGAAATAAAAAGAGCCGCAAGAAAGGTGCTTTCTTGCGGCTCTGATCCATACGAGGAAATCCGGCCCCATTCGAAGGGGCCGGATGACTGTCCGGATAGGGAGCGCAAACGAAATGCAGACCTTTCTTGCAGAGACGAAATAAACCGACCACAGCCGATAGCTGAGTCCGTTCTTTTCGTGATCTCGCAGCAAGAAAGTTCTACATGTATTCGTTCAACTCCCGTCATCAAAATTACGTACAGTTTATCACAATCGTAATTTAACTACAACCTGCGCCGTCCCGTTTAGGCTGAAGCCTTGCGAAGCTCCGCCATGATCCTTCGCTTGATTCCCGTTATTTCACTATTCTGACAGTTACTTCAACGAAAACAGGAGCAGATGCCGCGTCAATCTACTCACAGGGTTTTTCCGCTAACGTTATCTGTTAGTCAAACCTTCACTTCGTATAAGCTATTGATTAGTTCAGTAAAGGAACCACAGATAGGTATGACCGACTCAAGTAGATCTGATTCCTCTATCTCATTTGGATCTAAGGTCATTGTAACTGAACGATCCCAAAATACAACTGTAGGGATACAAGACTTACGGTAATCGAAACAAATATAAGATCCAAATGGATCAGACGCAAAAGGAATAACCATCTTGGGCATATAGTCCTTTAAATCTTCAAATGTAGGCAACAAGCCATTGTTCTTGTCATTGGGATCAAAATTTAACACAACCTGCAGCACTCGTTCAGGTGTTTCCATGTCATCAAATGCGTATGGGAATGGGCATCCCCCAGGATGGTTTATGGCATTGTTTAAGAAATCATTTGGGAATTTTATACCAATTTCCTTCTCGGTTTGCTCTATGTGTTCTGTGGTGGGACGGCTTTTAGTAACTTCCCATTCTATTTTATTCACATAGACACTCCCATCTATTATCTAGATAAATTATACCATAATTTAGGTAATTTAATCGTACTAAGGGAGTTCAATGACTCAGTAGTAATTATCTTGAATCATCTTGCAAAATCTTATATTGAAAATCTTCTGCCAAACATTCTTTGCTGTCAAAGCTGTCATATTCTTTTATGCATAATAATCAAATTCACCATCTTCACTTGTATGTAACACATCGATTTTTAGTTTCGGAAATGTTTTATGTTTCGTTTTAATAAAGTATTGCTCTTTCCAAAAGGTATCTTTCGTTGTATCTTCCATGTCATTAATAAAATCATTAACGTATTGTCTAATATATATTTTTGCTTCTTCAAGAGTATCTAACTCAATTTGAAATGTTGCGGTCTTGGCGAAAGGCCAGCATGCTAAATATCCGTCTGGCTGACCGTCATTAGTCATATAATGATAAATTGCATCATGATACATCCCTACTTCCTCTTGTTCAATAATGAATCTAATTATTACACCTTGCTTTTCCAATGGGTAGCACATCCATTCTGATTTATTATTTTTGATTGTTGCATCTAAAATCATGAATTTGGCAAATTCTTCAATTTAAAATATTCGTGTAATTGTTGAACTATCCTGCCAGTTAGCTTAACAATTTGTTCCTCTAATTTCTCAATTCGTACAAAAAGACATTAAGTGAATTTACTTCTGTATCTTCCACAGTTGCCTCATCTTCATATGTTACTTCCCAAAAAAGAATACCATCATGATACGGATATTTTAAAAACTCATTTATTATCGAATCAATGTTTTCTACTGTTTCAATTTCACATTTAAAAGGTAGTTTTGTATGGATGTCTGAAATAAAATTAAAGCGTAACCTTCCAGATTGCCAATCAAACCATACATAAAATAGCATTCCGTGATTACAGACTGCTTTTGTCATTTGTTCAGCTCTATAGTAATTACATTACAAAAAAAGTTTCTTATCTCCCCAACTGTAAACTCACTGGCTAACTGTTGACTCATCGAAATTGACCATGTGTTTTGTGAAATTTCTTTTTCTATGTCATCGATATCATTTCCAATGAACATCTTATCTTCTATAATCTCATCAAGTTCCTTTAGAAACTCCTCTTTGTTCATGTCGGCAGCACCTTCTGACTGAGTATTTGCTCCCCCCTCATAATCGGGGTCATTATATTAAATACCATCATCTTCCCAAAAACAAATATCACATATGTGCCTCTTAGCTCAATGCCCGGCAGACATCTGTATAAAAAGTATAATTTTGAGAACAAGCAAAAGGAGCTTACCGCGGCAGCTCCTTTGTCTAATGTCTTTTATTCATCTATCGTTTCCCGGGGAAGTTTAAAACCGATGGAAAAATTTTGATTTTTGCGGAGGAGATAAGAGGGAAAAAATGGTTAAATGTCGAAGTAATTCCATGCGGCAGACAAGCGGTTTTAGCCGTTTGCCTGCGAAAGCCGACGCGAAATATTGTAAACGCATATAAGGAGGCGACCGCTTACGTATGATTACCCGGGAGGTGAGAAGACGATTCTCCGATGACGAAAAACCGGCTGCGCAATGTAATAGGCAGCTCTTTAATAAGAAGCCTTAGGAGGAGTAGGTCATGACTGTAGCAATTGTACTGAGCGGTGGTGGAGCGAAAGGCGATTTTCAGGTTGGCGCGGTGCGCTATCTCTATGAAAAAAATATCCGGCCTGCGATTTTGACCGGTTGTTCGGTAGGCGCCATCAATGCGATCAAGCTGTCCGAGGGAGAAGGGGACGGCAGCGACGCTACACGCGGCTTGAGCGGGCTGATCGGAATATGGCGCGGACTGCGGAGCAATTCGGATATGTGGGAAAAAGAAGCGTGGCTGACGGGCATCGAAAACTCCGAGGTGCTTGCTTTCCTTGAACAATCGGCAGCTAGTCAAGTCGGCACGGTCGCCCTGGAAGCCGGTAAAATTGCCCTCGGCCCGATCGGCTGGGCTTGGGTCGCCTATGATCTGATCAATACGGTAAACGATATCCAGGAGCTGAAGCGGGAGCTCGAGAAGATCATAAACGCCAGATCCCGTTCGCTCTATAACCTCGGACCAATTCTGGACAAGCTGAACAATCCTGCAAAGCTCGATTTAAACAAGGTACGCCAGTCCGGGATCACCCTCCGTCTCGCGGCGGTCGCTTTGGAAAGCGGAGCACTGCGCTATGTAACCGAGACGGGGGTGGTACTGGAGCGTGACAATACGACGCCACTGATGGCGCCGCCGCCGGATATTGCCCCCGAGTGCCGGTCACTCGCCAACGAGATCGATGACCAGAAGGAGGAACGCACACGGCTGCAAGCCGACCTGCATCATGCAACCGGCAGCGAGAGAGCGGAGATTCTGGCGCAAATTAAAGCGATCAACGGCCGGATCAATGAGCTGAATGTGAGACTGGATCAATGCCAGATCGACCATCCGCCGCAGCCGGGCCCGCTGCACGTCAGCCTTATACAAGGTACGCTTGCTTCCGCCGCCATTCCTTTCGCCTTTCCGCCAGTCAAGCTCGGCAGCGAGAATTACGTGGACGGCGGCGTGCGTGAGATTGCACCTATCCAGGTGGCTATTCAGTCCGGCGCGACCGATGTATATGCGGTGCTTGCCTCCGACAGCACGGTAGATCCGGCGCGCAGCGTCGCAAGCGGCGAATTGCTGCAGTCGTTTGATGTAGGGGTGGCTACGATTGCCGATGTGGCGAGCCGCGCAGCCAGCGATATTATGACCAACGAGACAGTGCTCAACGAGGCCGAACCGCCGCTCGGCTGGGGGGTAAACGTGACTTTGATCCAGCCTGACTTCGACATCCACGACATCATGACCATAGATCCGGGGCTGATCGATATCCGGATAGCGCACGGTTATATGCGGGCCGACGATACGCTGCAGGCCAGGCAGCAAAATAATACTGCGGAATATCGGAAGCTTGCCGATGAGCTTAGTGAACAGCGCCATACAGGCCGGATTGTAGAGAAGCGGAAGGAGATTTGGGAGAAGGAATATGCCGCAAACGGTTTTCTTCTGCAGTACGATGCAAACGGACGCCCGGTGCATCCCGCGCAGGCTGCCGCAGCCGATCCGCAAGTCCTGCAGGAGGTGCGCAATCTCAAAAATGAACTGCGTGATCTTGTGCATGACCGGCAGCTGAGGGGTGGAGCCGTCCCATCCGAATGCGAAAGCTGGTGGCTTGATTGGGAGCGCCACCCTTGGCAGCCGGCCAAAGTGCTATGGCTTCCATCGGGTCCTGCAGCCGCCGGGGATGATATGTTGCCCGGCGAGGTACTGGATGCCGACCGGCAGATTAATTCTGCAAACGGTTGGTATACATTCGTTTTTCAGGGAGACGGAAATCTGGTGCTTTACAAAAACTACAAGGACAGGGACCGGAAGGCTCTTTGGGCATCGAATACAGTAGGACCGGCCGGGGTATGCATCATGCAGGGCGACGGAAATCTGGTCATCTATGAACCGGATGGCGTCCCCCGCTGGTCTTCCGATACGTGGCAGCATCCCGGCAGCCGGCTGGTTGTTCAAGATGACGGCAACGCGGTTATTTATCGGCCCGACGGGACGGCGGTTTGGGCGACGAACACCGTACAGGCGACGCTTTCGTCAGGTCCGGCAGCGGCCGGGGACGATATGCAGCCGGGCGAGCTGCTGGAAATAGATCGGCCGATCCATTCGGCGAATGGCTGGTATACTTTTGTTTTCCAGGGAGACGGAAATTTGGTGCTGTACAAAAACTTCAGGGACAGGGACAGGCGCTGGCTCTGGGATTCGGCAACCGGCGGCCCGGTCGGGGTGTGCATCATGCAGGGAGACGGCAACCTGGTCGTTTACGATGCGGACGGGGTCCCCCGCTGGTCATCCGGCACGTGGCAGCACCCCGGCAGCCGGCTGGTCGTTCAGGATGATGGCAACGCGGTTATTTATCGGCCCGACGGGACAGCGGTTTGGGCGACGAACACCGTGCAGGCGATGCTGCCTTCAGGTCCGGCAGCGGCCGGGGACGATATGCAGCCGGGCGAACTGCTTGATGTTAACCATCCGGTTCAATCCGCAAACGGAAGATATACCTTCGTTTTTCAAGGCGATGGAAATTTGGTGCTTTATATAAACAACAGCAACGGCGACAGGAGCTGGCTCTGGGATTCAGCAACAGGGGGGCCGGTCGGGGTGTGCATCATGCAGGGTGACGGAAATCTGGTTATCTATGACGAGAACGCTGTGCCCCGCTGGTCGTCCGATACGTGGCAGCACCCCGGCAGCCGGCTGGTTGTTCAGGATGACGGCAACGTCGTTATTTACCGGCCCGACGGCACGGCGGTCTGGGCGACCGACACCATGCAGAGTTGAATGATGAGAGAAGGCCGATGGAGGCCTGCAAGTAGCCGGTAATTAAGTAATTTATTCCTTGGTGCACTGGGAAAATAAAGTATTAGACTAACCAAAAAAAAAAAACGAAACAGCGGCAGTCATGGACTGAACTGAACCCCGTCAAGTAGACAGTACAAATAACAAAAATCAATTAAGCGGCCTTGGTCCTAAATTCCATCGGACTGAGGCCGTTTAGTTTTGCTTGTAACCGTTCGTT
>NZ_JBWDNW010000028.1:0-73137 GCF_056269405.1 Paenibacillus sp. J2L1-98
GGAGGTTTAAAAATCTGGGCCATGGTTTCTGGAGGCTATCTGGATGGAAATCCGAAGCTGGTTTCGGACGACGTCGCACAAGTATATACCACCATAATCCAGCCAAATGATCTTCTTAGTTATTATTTTGAGGCTTATGATTACGAGAAAGATATTGAGGAGCTAAGAAGAAAACCAATAATAGTAGTAATTGATGCTATACCGTTAAACTAACACAAAAATCCCCGCCAGCCGAAGCCAGCGGGGATTTCACTTTACTCGACGGATGTGATATTTGACTGACATCCCAGGTCAACGTAGGCCCGCGACGTATCTGATGCCATCGAACTGTTTAGAGTTGACCACCTTGACGTATACCTGAAGCGTCCCTATCAATACCGGCCGATAATGGGAGAAGGTTCTTACTTAGAATTTTCGAATCCGGCGGTTGGATTCCTGTATTGCCTTCGTTTCACTCCGGTTCCTCTCGCTCACCTCGGAGTGGGGACAACGAAAAGCACGTTGCCCCCAAACCTCGACTCCCTTCGCGGCTACATACATTCTCCAGCGATGGACATCTACAACTTCATTTTCTATTGCTTCTGTGTATAACTCATTAAGTGAAAACCGTTATCCACACGCTCTTAGTACAAGGTAGCAATGCTTGCGCCTTGCAAGATTTAACCATACTCCCCTCACCCGCCCCTGCGTTTTTACGGTGTACTGTGTCAGTTCGAATTTCAAAGAAACTTTTGCTTGACGGCGAAATTGATCTCGTGAACAATGGGTCGTGCGGGGTGGACACAGTTCACCTTATCCCGATAGGCTGATAAAAAAACAGCCTACAGAGGATAAGATGAACAGAATGGTTCGGCCGTCACGCATTGGGGAACGGCTCCCAGGAGTTGTTTCTGCCACGCCGTATTTCTACAGCTCGCTTACTTATGGAGGTCATGCCCCCGGATTGGTTACGGTTCCTATAGACCAACCCGCCACCACAGCTTTTTCGGCGACTTCTCAAACCGTGGTCTACTCTCCCTTGAACAGTTTCCAGCAAGGTTCTCTCGAGTCTTTACCACGTACTTTTCGGAACGGTCGCAGCCCACGATAGAGTCATATCGTGGGCTGCATTTCGTTTTTTGCCGGATTGTCTGCCCCCGGTCAGGTAGGCAGACTACGAGAATGAAGCTTCACTGCACGCCCGGCTTTCCGGCGCAAGTGGTCACGACCAAAACGTGACAACCCCCGACAATCACCAACCCACTAGCCTCCGGCACGCCACATGAATTGGGCAGGTCTTTTACCGTGGTCTCCTGATCCCACCAAGCTGGCGAAGGCTCACCCTGACTCAGAATCCCAAAAAAGACAATAGGAAACTAAGCCTTCGCAGACCATTTTTAAAAAATAGCCCCCGAACGCTAATATTTGGTTTTATCTTTCGAGTTAGGAATTTAATAAGAAGAGAGAGGATAGTCACAGTGAGGACATAACAAAAAAACCTCTCCTTCCAGCACCGCATACCTTAAAAAGGCAATAGGAAAGAGAGAGTTTGACTTTACTTTTTTTTCGCAGCTAGAGTATAATATCTCTATACGAATACGAATAATTAAGTAAAAGCTCTCACTCCTAAGCACGTTTAATGAATGCCTCAGTTTGGCGACGGTGACATTCATTAAGCGAATTATGTGGGGCTTTTCTTTTTTATGTAGAAAACAACTTCCAACAAATCTCTTAATCTATCACCTATAATACGACACTTTATTGAAATATGGCAAACTGGACCATTTTGTTTTTTCCGTACTAAAACGGATGTTTTAAGCCTTGTTTCCGTACTAAAACGGATGTTTTGAACTCGTTTTCCGTACTAAAACGGATGATTCTACATATTCAGACGTTACCTTATCGCATATTCAAGTATTTTAATTTTTTTTCGCCCAATTTCCGTACTAAAACGGATGTTTCATTTTCATTTCCGTACTAAAACGGATGTTTAGTCATACTCCAAGTTCAACGCGCATGATACGTATACAATATCCCGACCTCGCACGCAGCTGCAGTTCTTAATTCGTATACAAAACGTAACAGCAGTATAAAAATAAAAGCAGCCCGCGCCGATCGCGCGTGGCCACTCTCCATTACCTTAATGCATTTATTCTCTCCAAAGCTCCATCTGCTCTGGTGGAGGTACTTCTCGCGATCGTACCGGTATATTCAAAAAGACAGGATTTTTTATAACCGATAAATAACGGTCAACCAGGCCTTGTTTTTTTCCGGAATAAGAGTAGGAATCGATGAAACCAACTTGCTTTAGTTCCTCGCAAGCCTGTGTAATTCGCTCAACGATCTTGTATACTGGCATGATCGGCTGGCCTCCATCGATAAAGTGAAAATGTCCAGCTAGTGTGAACAATTCCAGCTCTACCTTATGTTCTTCCGTGTAAGAAGAAATAAGCCAGTACATGCCCTGCGCTAAATAGGATTTTAGGTCGTTCATCAGAATGAGCGATACGTCAAATAGGTTCCCGTCCCGGTTTGCTTGAACTAACCATTCCGGCAACCGAATTTCAAACATACGCTGGTAGTGATCTATTGTGTTCACTTTCCGACGAAACACGATTTGATCGATAAGACGAGTGAGCGCAATTTCTTCATACTCTGCATTTTGTGAACGCTGATATTGTGTAAGGGTCACTTCAATGTCTTTCAATCGGATCAGCGATTCCTGGATGCGCTTATAATTACTAGCACCATCGGATAACCCTAATTCGTTTAGAATGTCTGCATATTTCAGTTCGACGGCAGATTTACCACCACTCTGCTTAAACCATAGTGATTGAATTGCCCCCATAATTCGTGCATCATACGTTGTAAGAACTTCTCCGTTTTTGCTTTTAATATGAACAGATCGAACTCCTTTAACCGTAATTCCAGCTTGTCCAATCATATTTTTCGGTTTGGCCGAAAATAGAGCATGTTGAGCAATATTGGTGTTAAAGGGTACAAGCTCCTTTAGATAATCCACAGATTTTACTCGTAAAGCGCGTTCTAAAATATCTATCTTTGCTTGTATAAATGCTCGATCTGAGCTAGTACATTGGTCATCTTGCAATTGCGCTTTCAACATTTCTCCTTGCTGGTTGCCATACATAAAAAGTCCCTTAGCCTGTACACGTTGATTTAATGTTGCGCTAAGAGTTTCTAATGTTTCTTGTCTAATTGCGGCAGCTTTTAAGGGGTCTGTATGTCGTTCATGAATCTTCACAAATTCTTTGGCCAATTGTTCAAGCTGATCCTCAGTTTCCTTGAATAGCTCTTTCATAGTCATTCGCCGCCCATTTGATTCTTTTCAATCATGTTCAGTTCTTTTTCTAAAACGTAATTGATTAGCTTCATTTTAAAGCCTTTCTTTTGATTTTTTGCTAACTTGTTGAAACGGGCAAGTAAGTCATTTCGAATCAAATATGTATCCCTCGTATGCGTATCCTCAACTTTGGGCTTTCGATTTTTTTCAATTTCTTCGTATTCACTTAAAAAGTCTCTAGCTAGGAAAACAAAATCATTACCCTGTTCAGTTTTACTGTTCTGTGTTACAGAATCATTAATCTGTTCAGTTTTACCGCCTTTATTTCCCGATACTGAATAAACATCACCCATTAGAATCAGTCCTTTCGAACACTGTTCAATTTAATTTTTCTTTAAATCTATTCAGTAAAACTGTTCAGTTAACTGATTAAATATAACTTATCATACGGCCAAAGTTTTGTGAAGTCCCCTCACCGGAACAAAGGTGAGGGGACTCTATTGGACTGAAAACATTATGCACATGGTAAGAAACAAAAAAAGTGGACGATTGAATAAACGCCCTAGGAGCGAAGCGACTTAGAGCCGGTGAGTCGCTTGGGCTTCCCGACTAAACGAACTGGGAGATGATAGGGAAATAAAAAAAACCAGCTGCTAGAGCTGGCTCGAAGTGATAGTCTGAGGATCCGAAATGATTGATTAACTTGCTTTCTGTTGTGCTTCTTGCAGATCGCGTTTACGATAAATCGCCAGCTTATACATGCCGCTACCGACCTCGATACGACTAAAGGATTGCTGAAGACTGTCACTTTTCTCGAAATGAGGACGAATCATGCTGTCCGAAGATTTTTCAGCGTAATACCATATTTTCTCAAACAACTTACAAGACAGGTTATTAAGAAAATGTGTAAAATGTTTTCGTTTATATGCCTCTATAACAAGAAAAGCATTAGGACTCAAAACAGAGTGGAATGACATCATGATGGATTCCAACGCTTGCATGCCCCAAGTTGAACTTCTGTATCGACCCGCTTGCCCTGGCGAACATAGAACCGGACCTTCCCGGGGGCGTCCCAAATAGCAATATCACCCCATTACAGGCCTTGATTGCAGATGTTGCGTAAACGATACCGGATAATTCCTCAGGAGAAATTCTCCAAACGCAATCCCTGTTACTCGTACGTGGAAAAGATAAAGTGTGCCTCTCCGTTGACACCAGTCACACCTGCCAAAGCTGGCACATGGCTGCTAATTGGTAGTACCCAGTTTAGTGGAACAGGTGTTTGCCAGCTCCCATCAGCAAAACGAATGGTATGCCATGCCTGCCCATTTTCTCTAGAAAAGACGAACTGAATTTGCCCGTAAGCATCGGAGCAGGCACCTACTGCGATGATTTGCATCAGCATCCCCAGATGTAAACCAGTCCACGTTCCATCTAGAAGACGGCAGGTATCCCATAGGCGTGCGTCTTTGCTAGCAAATTTAAACACTGTTTCCCCCTTCGGACCTGCAGCACCCGCAATTGTAGTGACAACTCCGGAATATCCAAGCGTACCCGAAAGGTCGCCTAATTGCTGCCAGGATCCGTCAGCATCCCGAATTGTGTGCCAAAGGTGTCCATCATTTGTAGTTAACACAAATTGTGTGGACCCGTTGACCCCATTAGTTCCACAGAGTGCTACCACGTTCCAAGGCACAATAACTTGTTTCTTCAGATCGATAAGATTCCAATCCCCGGTCGAATCACGGACAGTATGCCACAGATTACCATCGATTGTTGCAAACATGAATTGTGTGGCTCCATTCGCCCCGCTCGCCGCTGCGACTACTGAAACACCTACGGAAATATTAAACAACTCAGAAAGATTGAGCGACTCCGACCAACTGCCATCTAAGTGGCGAATCAAATGCCGCAATTGACCAAAGTGCGTGACGTATGCAAACTGAGTATCACCGACTCCACCAATCGCTCCTGCAACAGAGATGATCGACCCTTGAAAACCGAGTTTGTCATACAGATCAACCGGGGACTGCCAGCTTCCGTCCGAATGACGCACGGTATGCATGACCTTAGGAAAAGCCTCCTTGGGATACACTAACGAAACGAACTCCATGTCCGAAGCGTCAATGACACTTCCTCCTGGAATTGCAATGCCATTCGTCATGATGGATGCTGGCAAAGAATAGCACATTATGGAGTTAGGGTTCGCCGCCATCGTTTTACGAATATCTTTTGTTTTGAGAGGCGTAAGTACTTGCTGTCTTGTCTTCTCTTCCTGCCAATTGTAAGTTTCTTTGAAATATGCGATTGCCTTCACCGGGTCAATGAGGCTCACAATCTCTTCACGGAGATGCTCGTGCGGAAAACCAAGTGTATGACCAGTTTCGTGGCAAACGACCCGTCGGAATACAGAATCCGGCGTATCCATACTGAATCCTTCAAGATTCATTGTGGCCTTGTCAGGTTCGATCCTCAGAATATCGGTCCCGAGATAGGACCAATATCCGCCTTTTTCGAAGCTGATACGGACCAATGGTTCGTCAGAAGATACCGTAAAATGGACGTTTCCGGTCATACTCCATGCATTCATGTGTGTAATAATACGCCCTTTCAATTCAGCTGATGGATTCCCGATGAATCCTACAGGCAGGTTCACCACCCCGCTAGGCCAGTATTTCGACGTCAGTAAGGCCATTTTGAGGGGGGTTCGCTCCTGCTTTGACAAAAGTTCGATTTCGTGGGCTTTCGGCGCGTTCTCCGGGTTAATCTCGATCGCCTTCGCTGCCGCTTCTAACTGAAGTTCGGAAGGTAGTTCTTTGAGGGTGCACATGATTGAGTCGGATGAGTGATTTGTTCTGGATGGGGGGCTACTGCACATTGCTGACACCTCCAGTTCAAATTATATAAAGCATACCTTAAGTATACAGTGTCTATAGTTATTTTTCTGTAGAATTTTTCCATAGTAAAAAAAGGAATTTTTCCTTTTTCGGGATGCCGGTGAAACCCTTCGTTCACCGGCGTTTTCGATAGATCCCAGCTAAATCAGCTTTACCTCTCTCCATCCAGGAGTGACGAGCGTAGACCAATCCCATTCGAAATACAAAAGTATCACGATTAAGAAAAATTGCAGCTTAATCATAATCGAACCTCCAAATTGTTGTTTTCAGTGTATCGAGTTGTACGATATTTGTATATCAAGTAATGCTTTAGTTTTATTATAGGACTTCACTAGAAAAAAAGGGCTGCCGAAGCAACCCTTTCATTATTGAACATCGTCCCCGTTATCTTAATCCCACTGCGTCTGCCTGTCATAATGAAACTTTCCATTACCTGACATTGAGAACTTGATATAACTTTGCTTTAGATACTCCGGTCTGCTCAGTTATTTCTTTAATGGTATATTTCCGACTATCATACAGAAGCAACGCCATTTCAACTTTGCTCTTATCCAATGGCGGTCTTCCTCCTTTTCTACCTCGAGCCCGAGCGGCCTGTAAGCCGGCCTGGGTTCTTTCTCGAATTGTCTCTGCCTCCATTTCAGCTAAACCAGCCATAATAGCGAAAAAAAGCTTTCCCGCCGGTGTGCTAGTATCTACTCCCAGAGTGATGATCTGCAGACTGATTCCTCTTTCTTTAAGATCATGCGAAAGCTCGATTAACTGCTTAGTCGTCCGACCAAGGCGATCCAATTTCCAAATGACTAATGTATCCCCGGAACGCAAGTACTCCAGGCAGCGAGCTAACTCAGGTCGATCACTTTTCTTTCCGGAGACCTTTTCCTCGAAAATACGCTCACATCCGGAAGCCTTCAAAGAATCGATTTGTAAATCCATGGACTGATCGGAAGTCGAAACACGTGCATATCCAATTTTAGCCATTTATCAATCCCCTTTTGTCTATTAAACCTTTGATTATCATATTTAATATACCTTGAATAATAGACGATTTAATAGACTAAAACAATGATAAGTTTGGGGGATTTTATGCTGGTGTTTAAAAAGTCTAAAAAACGATCGTTATATAGACACAGATGGATCATTGCAATTCGAATAGAGAAAACCCAAAACCATATTGATAATTTGGTGTTGGGCTTTTTCGTAAAAGTCTAGATAATGATGTTTTAGCCTTGATACAGATCCTTTAAATTTAAGAGTCCCATTATGGAATACAACATTCAGCTTACAGATATGTAAATATGAATAATCAATTCTAATAAGTTAAACAAGCCCTATAATAACCTTTCAGAAAAACATGCTTCTATTTATGGTACGTTTCACCGTATCGGGGCTAATGACGAATTTTTAAAGATTAGGTTTAGCCTCTATATGGGGTTGATCAGCAAAAAAATGTAGTTGAGGTCTAGCGTATCTAATTACTTTTAAAAATGACTTACCTAATTCATTTAAATGTAGGCATATTCCCTCATCCGTATTAACGACTGTAGTCCAATCACCTAATGCAGATATTAACCCCTTCATAATATATTCTAGTGGGATTGCATCATTTACATTTTCCAATGGTTCTGGATATTCTACCCAAACGGAATCTTCGTAAACTTCACTTCCATCCTCATGATAAACATTAATATTTATAAATGCTCCATTTAAATGTGCACCTTTTGCTTCATCATGCAAAATAGCTTTGGCACTGTATTCCTCTTTTACTAAAAACGCAATTATCTCTCTATAACTATACAACGGTTCAATTCTTTGCTCTAATTCACTCTTAGCTAATAATGATATTTGATATTTTGCTTCTTGGTTGAATTTTTGGGATTTAGGCACGTAAATCTTCCAGGCCTTTGGAGTCCCTATTACATCCTCCCTTTTTATGTGGACCCAGTATGTTTCCCCACACTCCACATTATGTAGTATTAATATAACTGACAAAGAATGGCCTACCCAGTAATAGTAATGCTTCAGTTTTCCGTAATAGACAAAATGATCTGGTTTCTCGACTTCCTCTCTAAAATTTCCGTCAGAACCTTTTACTTGTGCTGCTATCATTTTACCAGTAACTTTATTTCCATATTTCAATTCTATAAATCCATCTATTCCGTAATCATCTTGATCATTTTGGGCTCTAAAAAGCCATTCAAATTCAAAATTAACTTTACCTTCTACCTCATGCATTGCCTTTTTATCTATCTCTCTATTGTCTACTGGCAATTCTGTATCGTCATCTATAAAAAAATAATCAAAATAATTCTGATTAACCAAAGTCCTCACCTCAAACAATTTTTTATTCTTTACTCCAATTAAACTGTTTTTGAGTTGCGCTCCAAAGAATCTTTGCTCTTACTTATCTTTATTAATCCTTCCCTGAGTGTTACTCCATTCGAAACATTATTTCAGCTACATCATCCCAATCGACCCCAAAATCTACACTTTTACAGATTGCAACAAATATTGGTCCTGACCATTTGTATTTACTTAATTTAGATTTAATTCTTTTCTCAATTGATTTATTAGACTAATCCCCTCCGTAGGCTTCATCATATAGCATTAATTATTAATTCCCCTTTTTTATTTGGAACTGCTCGCCGGTACATTCAAGTAAAAAAAGGCATTAGTCGAATGGCTTTTTTTACTTTCACGTTAATAATTAAATTAAGATGCGCTGCCATATATCGGAGAAGGTAACTTAGGATAAACTCTGAATACATGCTGAAAAATTACATCTGCTTTCATCTTAACATCCTCTTCACTAAAGCTGTCGACCGGCAATCCAGTGTCTTCGCTCCATAGAAAATCATGTATTGTTGTTCGAACTGCATCTCGCGTAGCTTCTTTATCCCGCCAACGATCTATTCTTAATTTTTCCGCTTTAAGCGTATTAAGAAGCTCAACTGCAACCTTCTTAATTTTTTTGATTTCTTCTGAGGATAATTCCGATTTTTTTAGAAGGTCAAAAAGTGCCAGTCCTTCTTCATCAAGCCCTTCGCGCATAGCCCGACTTTCCTCTTTTCCAAGATCCTCTACAAACTTTAGAAGAACTTCAAAAGTCTTTTCAATCGTAACCCGGTCCTTTTCCTTGTTATAGTCGGATACGATTTTTTCGTAATGTCTTTGGAAGTCGGTACGATCTAAGTTTTGAGACAGTAAACGTCTTAAGCGCTGCTCTATCACTTGCTTTAGGTTTTGAACTGTTGTTTTTTTTGCAGGACTCCTCTCAAATTCTTTACGAAGCCGATCAAAATCAATTTGTGCGATGTTATATGGTGTTGACTCTTCGCGAGCTATTGTGGCTGTAGTTATTGCACCATCCACAACCTCGTGAAGTTGTTGGATAATATCTGAAATATCTGCCTGTTCGCGATCCTTCATTAGGCTTCTGTAAATAATATTTATAGCATCGTTTTCTTTACGATAATCATTTACTGCTCGAATGTTCAGGCAAGATTTGAACTTCTTAAATACCTCTCGACACATAACTTCAAAACGCTTCCGGGTTTCATCATTTTCATTCGCCGCTTCCTTTGAAGCGAGGATAGCTGCATTTCGGCCAAAACCTGTTTTTTCAATTATATCGCCGAGTGGAGCATTTCGTTCTTCAAGGAAAGAACGAACAAAGGAGATTGATTCAGCAAGATCAGCCAGGAGTTCTACATCGGCAGGTTTTGCTGGATCAATGTCACTTTCTCCCCCCGTGCGACCAGAGTCCCCTTGCCCAGCATACGTAGCCAAAGCAGCACGAAGACTTTTCAATACGCCACAATAATCGACAATCATTCCATTATTCTTGCCCTCATTTATCCTATTTGCTCGGGCTATAGTCTGCATAAGGGTATGCGCCTTCAATGGTTTATCCAGGTATAGTGTCGAGAGACTTGGTACATCAAAGCCTGTCAGCCACATAGCACATACAATAGCAACACGAAAAGGATGATCTTCTTTCTTAAATGCAGATTCAATGTCAATCCGCTCACCCTCAGAATTTTCAAACCCATCCTTAATCAATTTGCGGTGAGGGATTATATCCAGACCCCATTTTTGAAATTTTGCTACTTCACCTTGTTCCTCACTAACGACAACCGCCATTTGCGTTTCTTTCATCCAATCGATTTGTCGGATTCGATATATTTCCTCTTGCTGATCTGGTACTTTGCTGACTTCTAATTGGAGTTTTGCAATACGTTCTTGCCAATACTTCTGGATTAAATTATACATTCGAACACAGGTAATCTTGTCAATACATACTAGCATCGATTTGCCTGTTTCCCATGCTGTTGAATAGTGGTGCACAAAGTCACGTGCCACTTGATCTAAACGCTTTTCAGCAGTAATGATGTGGTAGTCTCGCCTAAGCTCTTTCTCGAGTCTTAATTCGACATCAATATTTTCAGTTTCTAGCTCTTCGAGTTTTTGAGCGATTTTTTCATTAAGCTCAGTTGTAGCTATCCCTAGCTTGTCACCACGAGCATCGTAATAAAGAGGTACAGTGGCCTTATCCTCGACAGCACGTTGGAAATCATAAGTTGAAATATAGTCACCAAAGACTTGACGAGTGATCTCGTCATTCTTGAAGAGCGGTGTACCTGTAAAACCGATATAACTTGCGTTAGGAAGAGCATTCCGCATATTGAGTGCAAGTCGACCATACTGCGTGCGATGCGCCTCATCACTGATTACAATAATGTCATCCCGTTGGGAATAACCCACCTCTGGATCGACATCTTGGTTAAACTTCTGAATTAAAGTAAATATATATGCTTTGTGCTGACCAAGCATTTCCTTCAGTTTTTCTCCTTTGGATGGTCGACATGGATCACGATCGTTGTCCGCTAGAGCACAACCTGCAAAAGTTTTATAAATCTGAGAGTCAAGGTCCTCCCGGTCGGTTGTTATTACGAAGGTGAAATTACCGCCTAGTTTGCGATGAACCTTTCGTGTGAAAAAGACCATTGAGTAGCTTTTACCGGACCCTTGGGTATGCCAAAACACCCCTAATTTGCCATTTAGCTCCTCTCGATTTTTCACTGCTTCGACAGCTCGATTAACCCCAAGAAATTGGTGGTTCTGTGCCAAGATTTTAACAGTAGACCCCTTAGACTCATCAAACAAGATGAAATTTTCAAAGAGGTCTATTAGGTCTCGCTTATTACAAAGACCTTTAAGTAATGTCTCCATGTTTACAACGCCGGGTTCTTCTTCTTCGAGACGTTTCCAGTCATAGAAATGGTCGAACCGGCTGGTAAGAGAACCAATTTTAGCATCATGCCCATTCGCCAAAATAATAAATGCATTGTGGTGAAACAGATGCGGAATTGTATCCTTATAATCAGCAAGATTTTCTTCATAAGCATGTCGAATATCTCTGCTAATAGTCTTCAACTCCATAAATACGAGAGGGATTCCATTAATGAATCCTACGATATCTGCACGGCGTCGGTATATTTCCCCCCGAACCCATAACTCACGTACACAAAGGAAATGATTTTTCGCTGGTTCATTAAAATTAAAGACGCGTAACCTGTCCTTTTTTAGTTCGCCTTTATCATTTCGATAAGTAACTGAAACACCATCTCTTAGGAGATTGTGCTTTTCACGATTTGTAACAAGCGTGGTCTGGCTAGTGTTGTATTCAACAATCTGCCGAACTGCATCATCATAGGCCGCTTCTGGTAAACCCTGATTAAATTCCTTTAGCTTGGAACGCAGATAACATGTCAAAATAACTTCCCTGTCAGACCCGCGGCCTAAAGTACCGTTGGGTCCAAAGGTTTCAGAATTATAGGCGTAGACTGACTCCCACCCAAGTTCATCATGCAAATAATCTGAGGTTGTCTGTTGGACGAGAGTATCTTCGTTGAAGATACTCATACAGATATTCCCCCCTTCAGTAATCGTGGAATTAAGAGGTCTCGTGCTTGTTTGATCTTATATATTTGAAATGCAAGTGTTACCGCTTGTTCCTCAATAGCTTCAACTTGTCTAAAGAACTGTTCTAGCAATGTTTGGTTCGGTACCATTACTCGGTGATGTTCTAAAAAAGCTGCGAAATTAAAATTTTGAAGGGCACTTGCACTTTGTTTTTGGAACACTTGCAACTCTCCACTTTCCCTAATTTGCTTAAGATGATAGTATAAAAAAGCTGAAAGATATTTTGATTTTGGCCTAAGGAGTTTGCAGAAACTAGCACAAATTAAGGATGTCTTATAGTGTTCAAATACCTTTTGGGAAATCCGCAATGCTCTACCTACAGGCTGTGTAGCACTCCCCCCGGAAACTTCAAAAATAATGTCTCCAACATCTAGGAGCCGTGACTTTAACGCACTATCCTTATGATACCGGAGCCCAACGTTTTCAAAACTCCCTGAAGTAATACCAGGCATATCTGTACCTCGTATTACATATGCGGGACTGGTTTCATTATCTATAGGTTCGTCCTGACCCCATCCACCTCCAATTTGATACTCTAATAAATCTTCAATTTTATTTTTGCCCCATTCCTCTGGAATACCATTATTGTCTTGAACATGTTGGTATCCAGGAAAACGGTGGTATACGAACCATTCCTTAAAAAGGAGACATGCAGTCTGTTCTAAAAGTTCTATTCGTTTTAGGTTATTACCGATTAACTCGTCATAACCCTCAAGAATTGAAGCGATTTTCTTTTGTCGAGCTAAACTCATTTCTGGTAACTGAATACCACCAATTATAGACGTATTCAAATTTAACATAGTAGTTCCAACAGCATTACGCTCAAGCCACTCTACTACCTGACGTAATCCTAAATAGTAAAAGAGAAATTTAGGGTGAATTATATCTTCCGGTAACTCAATCTTTATACAACCAGTACCACAGAGAAAGCCTTCTTGGGCTTCATTAATGAATGCACATTTACTTATATCTCCTCTACGTGGAAAAACTATTGATCCCCGCTTCAGTTTATGACGTGAAAGTTGAGATGCTTTTTCTTCTGGAATTCTAGCTATGGTGATCTCCTCAATGCGTCCATCCTTAATGTCTTTTGGCATTACTACCGGTATACCTTCTTCTGAATAATCAGATTGATGGAGTTGGGAACCGAATGGTCCAGTTTGAATCAGACCACCATATTTTTCAATAATTGATCCAAGTGTAAGCATCGTTGTCATATCCCTAACTCCTCGAAATTCCTCATAATCTTTTTGGCTAACTCAGCTGCCTCCTCATTTAGGCCATTTAATTCAACATGAATTTCACGTAAGGTTTCTTCAAAATCAAATTCCTCATCATCTTCATCCGGTGTTATACCGACATAACGCCCCGGAGTCAAACTCCAATCATTTGCTTCAATTTCCGATCTATTGACTAGTTTGACTAGCCCCTCTATGTTGCGTAATTGACCATCGGGGAAACGCTCTATAAGCCATGTTGCTTGTTTGTGGAAGTATCGGATCAGCTTTAATTGATCAACAGCCACTTGTCTAGCAGAATCTGTTATTTTACGGACTTTTGAGATTTCACGACTAACCCAGAGACCGCTATCTTTTGCTTGTAGTTCATTTTCACATATATCAACTAAACGAATCTCTTGTTTGTAAATCCGATCAGCCTGCTTTAGAAGATTACGGCTGATTTCTACTATTGAAAAAAGCCTCTCTATTACTTCATTTAGTACAGTAATATCTGCCGCTTGTTTTTGACTCTCCCAATATGCATCTTCTGTTTTTAACAGTGATTGAAGAGCATCTACATCATGTGAAAAAGTTTCAACTCCTGAAGCTAGCCCATTCAAAATTTCCAATGCTGGAGAATCAGCGGATAAGCTTTTAAGGAAAGGTAGAGTAACCTTTTTCATATCTTCAAACTTGCTCGTATAGTTGGAAAGCAAGTGAACTTCCTCACCATCTACATATTTCTGTGAAAAGCACTCCCGAGTGTTAAAAAGTGTAGCCTCTATATACTGTTTCATTAGATCAATGAAGCGCTCCCTCTGACCACGATAGAGCCATATTATCGAGAGAAGATTTTGGAGTTGCTCTGGGCTAAAATCAAATATTTTCCTTGTTACTTTTCTGTAAATATTTCGTGCATCGATCATAAGTACCTTATCTTTGAATTCTTCTGGCTTAGCTCGGTTTAAAAACCATAACTCGCATGGGACTGCCCGGGTATAGAAGAAGTTCGACCGAATAGCGACCATTATGTCTACCGAACCTGTTTCTATAAGTTTCCGTCTCACCGAAGCCTCATCCCTACTTGCACTTGAAGCCTGAGAAGACATAACAAACCCAGCACGACCAGTTTCATTTAGGTAGCTGTAAAAATAGCTAATCCAAAGGTAGTTGCCGTTAGAGACTTTATCGTTTTTATTTACTCCCGGTAATCCGAAAGGTAGACGAGAGTCAGACTTTACTTTTTCCGCATCAACTTCATCAACATTAAATGGGGGATTAGCCATTACAAAATCAGCCTTTCCCACAAGTTGATGTGGATCCTCATAGTAAGATATGGCCTTTTGGATATCTCCTTCAAGTCCGTGAACGGCCAAATTCATTTTTGCCAAACGGATGGTGGTAGGATTCTTTTCTAAACCGTAAAATGTAAGTCGCTCTGTTGGGTTTGCATGAAGTCGTTCTAAGAAATGAGCGCTTTGTACAAACATCCCACCAGAACCACAGGCTGGATCAAGTACCACACCACTTTCTGGTTCCAACACGTTAGCAAGAAATGAAACTAAAGATACCGGTGTGAAGAATTCACCGCCATCATGGGCCTTTTGATCTGCAAACTGAGTTAGAAAATACTCATAAATACGCCCAAAAATATCGCCGGATGCACGTTTTAATTCTTCTGGATTCAGAGTACGCAATAGCTGTCCTAGAACTTCATTGTCAAGTTCCTGATACTCTGCTTTGGGAAGTACACCACTAAGTGTTTTATAATCCTTCTCAATTGAATCCATCGCTTCAATGATAGCCGCTGCTCGGTCATCTCCGTCCGTAAGTGAGACAAGATAATCAAATTGTGCTTCTTTCCTTAAAAAGATGGATCCCTTCTGAGAAAAATCTTCCTTAGTCAAATCACGCGTCTTCCCTCCACGTGTGGGTAAAGTGACGATAATTTTATCTCTAACGCTAAGAAATCGGCTGTAAGCATGTCTCAGAAAGATTAGGCCCATGACAGGCATGAAATATTCGTTGCTAGCGTAGTTGGAGTTAGAGCGCAAAGTATCAGCCGCGCCCCAAAGTCTCTTTTCAATTGCTTCTATATTTTCGAGTTGTGCCATTTCTGTATTACCTCCAATGTAGGTCAACATACCTATGTGATTAATTATTTCAACAAACCAAATCTAAAACCCTGTTTTCCCCGCGGCTAATCTTAAAAGTAACTTAAAGATAAATATGTACCACATGCTTAACGGTCTTATTACAAACTCTGTAAATACTACTTTTTTTTACAAAGAGAAGTCTTGCATAGCTTGGTCAATCATGTCGTCTGTAATTCCAATGTAACGCATGGTCACGGATTGGGATGAATGTCCAAAGATTTGTTGGAGTATCGCCAGATCCTTGTATTTTTGATAAAAGTGATACCCAAACGTCTTTCTCATGCTATGTGTCCCAATCGAGTCCTGAATGCCGGCATCCCGCGCAGCAGCATTAATAATATTCCAGGCTTGCACGCGGCTAATCGGCTTATCCCCATTCCGTGAAGGAAACAAATAATCCGAGTCGGCCATCGAATGGCAATACTTTTCGATTCCATTTTTGAGTGCATCCGTCATCAAAATGCGCCGGGTGTTTCCGGTCTTTTTCTCTCGCACCTTGAGATGCGTGGCCGACTTCACATCCCACACACGCAGCGGCAAAATGTCACTGATCCTAAGACCCGAATTGATCCCCATAAAAAACAAAAAATAATCCCGGTAAGATCGATGTATGAGCAGTTCTTTTATCTGACGGATCTTCTCCAGGTCACGGATTGGTTGAACGGTATTTGCACCTTGAGATGGTCTCAGCGGTAACACTCCTCCCACCCGAAATGTTTAACTAAATTATACAATAGAATCAAAATGTTAAGTACAAGTTTTTAATGGAACCGAAAATAAACAAAACGCATTGCTAGAAGCCACTTTTCAGCTACTCTGCACGCGTTTTCCGTACTTAACCTTTTGTTCAATTTGTTGATTTAATTTTTAATCGGTGTTGCCATCTATGACAGCTAATACTCCACCTAAACAGAAAAAAAGGTTTTGAGATGCTCAGAATCATGGCTAAATTCTAATGGGGGTACCTACTGGTAGCCCCTTTTCTTCATGCAGATTCCACAGAACTTATACGGCAGCCTCTTGGATTCCATCTCGTCGATCAGATCCTGAATGTCCGTTGAACATATCTTTGGATGTTGGTCTGTAATGTGTCGATCCCTGTTCTCCATCCGGGACTGGTCTAGCGTTGAACATCCGCCAGCATCATGAATAACGTTTTTGGTTGAAGAGGCATTGGTGCTCCAGGTATTGATATTCAGCACAAATCCTGAAGGATTTGTCTTGCGCCATTCTAAGTAATCGACTGCTTCGCTTTCCTTCGTGAACTCTCTCATACTACCCCTCCATCCCCACAAATGCATTACAGTTAGCCCCTCAATGAAACCAGTAACGGTATGATAACTCTCCCCAACTGATCTAGTCACCGAACTATTCCTGTAGATTCATCTTCTATCCCCTTACTTTCGTGCTATCATATCTATCAAGGTTCACCTTTCTTAGATCAAACCAGCTATATGAATTCTGTGATGATTGGGTTATTGCAAAGACCAAAGACTTCATACTTTGTATAAACAATGGTGTTTCTGTACTGCCTTAACCCTAACTTCCCAATCAAGATATCCCTGTTTACGTTAATTGTCGAGGTATTATTTTCCATAACAGTGATCACTCCTCCTGCTTAAGCATCCATGATCATTTCTGCAATTCTGGATTCGGAAAATTCCCACTCATCAGGAATCTTATCTATGGTTCCAGCGCCGAATGCCCTATCAGTCCATTGTTTATACTCATATAGAATGGTCTCGCCTCTACCATTTGCGCTCTTCTTTAGATGCTCGGCAATATCCAGAGGAGTAGCAAGAAACACTCTTGGCATCTTGTCTATTGACACATTCTTGAACTGAACGAGACATACTATCGTGCGCGGCTTATGTTTTTTGCACCAGGCGTCCGCCGCTGCGTAGTAGTTTGCATCAGACATATACGATTGAGTTAGCCCCCAACCGCCATCTTGACTACCTTTAACTGATACCTTGAGCATCTTATCACCTTTAGCTATCATCAAATCGTATTCAGGTTGATTTGCGCCATACTGTACAGAAACGTCATATCCTGCTCTTGCAAACAACGCCGCTGTTATCGCTTCCGCTGCTACACTAACTTGCCACTGATTCATCCCAATAACTGTTTCAATCTTGCCTATGTAGAGCGGTATATCCTTAGGAACAAACTCTCCTCCTGGAATATAGAGTGGTCCGATAAGTTGTCTTGTATTAATAGGATTTCCAGTTAGCTTCATAACGAATGACTGGAATGCCTCTTCATTTTGCTTTGCCTTCTTGGAGGATTTTCCGAATGGAACAAACTCATGGATGATAAATATAGCTTGTGCTGCTTTCTGATTCTTAGCCTCTATCAGCGTTCCTGCAACCGCGTGGATAAGCTGATACCTTAGTGATCCGACATCCTTTGTTCCGAATATCGCTTTAGAGAGTTGCTTGATGCGATCAGGAATTTTAGAACGCGGGTTGGCTTTTACGCTTCTAGCAACATAATCATTCACAATATCTCCAAATGATTCATCTACTTTTGCTTCCACCGAGATTACCGTTTTCTTCCCGTTCACATCACCTACGATAATCATATCGTGATTGCGGCCGGTACCTCTGAACTCATCCAGCTTCGTTTCATACTCTGGTACAGCCCATTCAGGTTGAAAGCTCAGGGTATCAGGCAATGACAATAACAGATCAGATAGATCGGAGGGCATTTTCGGCCCATTATTGGTCATCCAAGCTTTTGCAAGTTCCTTAGCGCTTCGTCCATCTTTCCAGTGATTCTCACCTTTGGCTGGGGGAGCATATTGAAGCCACTCATCAAGTGAGTGAATGGTCTGTCCGGCCTGATTTGTAATAATCATGCTTTACACTCCGTTCTGTATTCGAGCCCGTTCCAATCATTGTTATGTATTGCTTTGACAACTTTATGTCAGCGAACCCTCGTTCGGCAATTAGTTAATAGAAGCCTGAAAACCACCAAAATTTTCAACCTTGTAAATGATACTTGACTCTCCATGGATGATGCGCTTACCACGACAATTAATTTTGATCCCGAAGTATTTAACAATCATGTGTTATCCACCGCCGACTAATCCATCTTTAGTCCAAATATTCAACAAGGAGCGTTATAACCCTGCTTTTGGGCAAAAGAATAGCGCCGAGTGGGCGCCAATAAATAATACTAGGATTCAAGAATTAAGCTTGTGTTACTGTAACTATTAATTACATTTCCAAATAATCCATTTTCCATTAAACTAATCCTACTTATTAAATTCAATTTTCATCAAGCAAATAATACTTACTTGCGAATGCGGTGCAAATAAAACCGCTGCCTTGATCAATATCAGTTCCAGTGAACCACAATTCGGACAATCTATCCTTTCATGTGCAACACCTCGCCGCAAGCTTTACATTCTTTATAACTTGCATCCCGCTCTGTGCTCAACCTTTCCACGTCACAGCCGTTAACCGACTTTACGATCTATTTAAGAAAAGATCATTAAACTGTTCACGAAATTCTTTTGCATGATGAGACGGATGGAATAAGTGACCTTCTGTCTTTACCTGAAGCCTCTTGCAAGCGGCTTCGGCCTTCCTTCCTACCGTGATAATCATTACGTCCGAGAAGAGTTCAAGCACCGATTGAAGCACTTCTAAGCCCCACTGAAGTTCGGCTACCGAAGGCGTCCTGTTACCTCCGTCTTTACCCCGTGGATGAAGCGGAAACGCATTCCACATAATAGGCGGCTTAGACAACCGGCTTACTTCACCCCAGACGACTGTTGCTGAAGCTTCGCCTTTTTTTCCTTCCACGACAAAACGTGTCCCCCGAAAATGTCGATCAAGATGCCCTTCATGAATGAGTTTCTCCGACGTAAAGGGTATGCCTGTTTTGACACAGCCGTGGATCCCGGGAGCCTCCCCGATAAACATCCATTCCGGCTTAAGCCAGAACAGTGCATTGAAATATTTGATCAGATTCAACTGCTTCATGTCCGAATCGGCATAGAAATTGCCGGCATTAAGGAAGTCCCTATTTGTGGCCAAGCGTTTAACCAGTGTGCGAGCCTTCTGGTCAAATACTTCTTCCTCATCCACCACGGGGTGAAACGATGCATCTCCATCTTCAGAGTAACCTTCACCTTTAAATATTTTCCGTTGCACGGTAGGAATTACTTTGATTACTTTGCGCTCAAGCATCTATTACGCCCCTCTCTTGAAACCATTATAGCGCACCAATTTCTGGTGAGCGATTGCCAAATTAGACCGTTTTTCCTATCCATTGCTTAGGAAATTCTTAGAATGTTTATAGGTCAATCTCTCGATTTCTTACAATTCCTCATTCGACAGGCGGCCCCATCGACATTAGAATATCCTGCAGCGTGAAGGTAAAAAGTCGCCCGCCTGCTACAACTGTGGTGAGTGCATTGCTCGCTTCCTCCCTCTCCACGCTCGTACGATGTGCAGGTATTTTATTACCCCATTCAGAATTGCGTAAAGATAGGAAGGTGCGATCAAATCACTAATCGCTCTCCTGGGCCTTATAGTGGCATTCTTCTCCAGCATTTACAAGATGGCACTTTATAGAAGCTTCGCTGGTCTTTATTTTAGGATGTGGATCCAATTTAACACTTTGTGCATTTTGTAAACTTCGTTATCGTTTCAACCAACAAAAAACCGCCTAGTCAAAGGCGGCTAATTAAACTATCGTTTCCCGTTAAGCAAATCTCTTACAGAAATGCCGGAAATCCTGCACGACTCCATAACCATAGAAGTGTATGAACATCAATTGATGCTTACCCACCACCGAAAAGCACCTCTACTTTGCGGTCGTATCAACCTTCGCTGGACTGCTCAAGGTCAGTCTTCTTGTTCGGCCTCCATTTGGGCAGCAACATCGAAGACTCGCCTTCAGCGATTCCAACTCGCCAATGAATCCACTCACTCCACCCGTAATCCGTCTATATGGATTAATCTGTGGTAATATTTACAGTCTCACTTTCCCTATCCCAATGAATATCCCATCCATAGGCTTTGGTAAAGAAATCAAGATTCAATTGGAAATGCCCTTCCCTCGATAATTCATCAGATGCATAAAAATGAGGTCCAACATAAGGTATTTCTTGATTATTGACCGATACAGTACGATTATTTGGATACTCATTAGTAAAGGTCAATCTCGTTCCATCAGGAAAATCCACGGTTGCCCGCCCGATCGGTTTATCGACTTGAATTTGCCCTTGTAAATACGAGAATAAAGGTTTTGCATCCAGCATCAAACCACTGTAATCCTTCTTTAGAGATATTCCGTTAGGGATGGATTCCCCGTTAATGACAAGTTTTTGAGCCCCAAACTCTCTGTAAAAATAAATTTTAATATATTTATTCGTACCGTCCCAAATCACGGTCGAATCGAAGCTCTCGCTTATAAATCTTAAAGGGACATAAGTCGAACCTTCTATCATGCGGGGGCTAATATCCATAGTAACGATGCGTTGGTTGATGATCGCATCCAACCGGTTAATCGTAAGTTTCATAGTCTGATCGTCTTTTGTAGCCGTTACCGACTTAGACGCCCCATCCCAAACGACGTTTGCTCCTAATGATTCGAAAATCGCCCTCATCGGCACTAAAGTTCTGCCCTGTACGACTTTAGGCAAACGGTCATATTCTTGCTTAGTGCCTTCCATAAAAATTTGAATGTTTTTGGATCTGGGAAGTAAACCAAAAGTGTAATCTTTATTTGAATAAATAATGAAATCATTCGTGGACATTAAAGAGACTCTTGAGTCGCTATTACCGCTTACCATTAACGAATCGACTACTTTTCCATTAGATGCATCAAGAGTGTGTACGATTCCGGATGTACCTGTTTCGCCATTACTTGCGATATAGACCAGATTGTTTAATACAAGCGGCGCTCCGACAGCTTTCACATTTGTTTTCCATTTCATGCTTCCTGTTTTTAAATCCACAGCAATTGTTGTTTGATCTTTGAGATTAAAGATGATATCGCTTTTTCCAAGTGCGGGGGCCAGCTCTACAGTTGACGGTATCGTTTTTTTCCATAGAAGATTACCATTCCCGGCATGTAAGGCATAAAGCGTATTTCCAATTCCCGTATAGACAATCCCGTTTCGATAAACGGGTTGAATGAGTTCGCCGGAATCGCCAAGTTTTTTGGACCAGACAGTAGAATAAGCGGATCCTTTATCGGTGTAGGCCCGAAGCACAGTTACGCCAGCCGCAAAAATCCTGTCCTCCGCCAATACTACAGGTTTAATGGCTAATGCAACGCTTGTCCCCCATTTTTTTTTGCCTGTTTGAAGATCAAGGGCAATAAGATCGGATTTTCGATCCACAACATAAATGGTGTTATTTAAAATTACAGCGGACATATTATCCAACTTTAAAGGCACGGACCAAAGAATTTGCGGCTTGTCCCCCAAATCCTTAACGGCATAAAAACGTTCGCTGCTGCCTGCATATATAATTCCATTTTTCACAGCCGGGCTCGACGAAAAGTATCGATCATAATAGATCCCATCACCTTGACCGCCGTCGTTAAAATCCATTTCCCACTTTAGTTTTCCGGTCACAACATCAACTGCTTGTAACTTCCTTGGAGCTAACTCAGGAGTAATGTAAAGGGTATTTCCATCGATAACCGGCACTTGTTGTCCTACATCTAATCGAGATGACCATCTGATGTCAAGTGGAGGAATAAAATCAAAAACTTGAAATCGCGAATGATGCAGATCTCCATTTGAAGAAGACCAGTATGCATGAACATTTGGAACTGCTATTAAATTCAATAAGAATAATACAATCAGATATGTAATTGCTATCGCTAACTTGCGAGTTATCACTCCGATCACTCCTTAACCATTTCCCATAATATTAATAATAAAGATTTTTTCGTTTTTTTCATTTAAGAAATGTTGGAAGCTACCGGGGCTGGCTTTTTCATAAAATGTCTTCCCCTTCTCTTCGCTTTTTAGTTGAATCACATTATTATTCCGCAGTGTAGTAATCTTGTCCGCGAAACCCGTTAAAAGCTGATACCAACCCACAAAGACGTTGCTGGTTAGGGTCGATCAGATGCCGGCCGTATGCATCAAGAAACCGATGTGTCCACCGCATGTCCCCCAGGTTAAACTGAAGTGACCACATTCCCCAGAACAAGTCGTAATGCGGATTGCCGACGCCGCCATAGCCCACATCGATGAAACCCGATAGCCGCCAGTCATGAATCATGACGTTCGGCAGACAATAATCGCCGTGAATTATGACTTCCCTGTCCCAACCCACGTGACGAACAATCGCTGTCAACTAGTCGAATGCGGCGGCCGGATCGGCGCATTCGAGATATCGAAGCAACGAACGGTCGCAGCGACCGTTTCGGAAGTTATCTTCCGCCCTTCGGACCATATCCTCCAGTCCATTCTCGGTCGGGCAATCCGCCGTCTTCAGGCTGTGCAGCCGGGTCAAGCTTTCCGCAAACGTTTCGCAAAGCTTGGCTGGATCCTCCAAATAACGGTTATCCGCTGCGTCATGTCCGGGGACGGCTTCCATGATCAGATACTCTCGCTCTCCGTCTGACTCGAAGCAAATTGGCTGCGGCGCAAGTCTGTCCCCCGCGAGAAACCGTAGCATGTCCGCTTCCCGCTGTAATCGTTCGCGCGCATGCGCGATTTTTAAACAGTATGCGCCGTCTGAACCTGCAATGTGGTAGACGGATGAGCGGCGCTTTAACTTCAGTGCCGAGACGTCGCTTCCTTCCGCATAACGACGAATCGATTGCGGAAGCAATCCGATATCCAGCATTCCGCTGCCCCCCCTTCTCATTTTGATCAGTTCGTTAAAAAGTTGGCTGGACCCCTATTTTAACTCAATTTTCTTTTTCTCGTTTGTCGGCTGTTATTTCTGGCCTTATACTGCTTGATTGCATCCGTATAACAGTATTTGAAATAGCCTACCGGGTTTTTCATCTCGATTTTCATAACAACTCCAGCAGAGGGTATAATCTCACACGTACGGGAGAAGAACAGATCACAAGCGATACTCACGACTTCCGGATCGAGCTGCTGTGGGAACTGGTTAATTAGCATCGTATAGATTTCTTCAATTTCACTTTGGCTTACTGTCAGATTGTCGTAGATGTAACAGGTTGCCGGCGCATGTTTTAATAATGCTTCAAAGATCGGGTCCGGTTTTTCTTCTTCAGAATGATTCATCGAAGGGGTATTTTCAATAGTTGCGGCGGTTTCTGCCGAAGCGCCCAAATAATCAAATACTTTTTTAGAACTGATACTGTTAGAACTAATACTGTTAGTACCCTGTTTTTCCGTGCTCGGAATCTCCGTGCTCGAAATTTTAGGGTATGGTTTTTCCGTACCCGAAAATTTAGGGTACGGCTCTGAATCAACTATTTTGCGTTCTGGCACTGCTTCTATGTAATAAATGTTATTGTCGAACTTATTGCCTTCCGCCCTGGTCTTTTCAATGGATATATAGCCGGCCTCGACCAATTCCTTGCGATACTTATAAAAAGTATCCTCTGACTTGATCGCCAGTTCCTCTCTCATAAGAGACACACCGGGGAATGCAGTTCTTTTTCCATCTTTGCCCGATCCAGCAAAGGAACATAGATAAGCGTATATTGCCTTCGCTATAGGGTTGAGGTTTTTGTCTCTCATGACTCGTTGAGCAAGGAGGCCATAACCCTCCTCATAAATGGTTCCTCTAAATTGAATCACTGTATCATGCATAAAAAAACTCCTCCTATAACTAGGGAGAAGTCTGCCCTTGCCCATTCAGCTCTGACCATGATAAAATGAGGTACACAAAGTACCTATAGCTGAATAGGGCAGACTGCCCCCATATGTATTTAACGAAAGAACGCTATGTCCGGCCAAAGACAATACAGCGTTCTTTTCGTTTTGTTAAGGTTTATTTAGGCCAAATCTATTAATCTACTAGATGAATATTTAATGGCACTTATTTAACAGCTGGTACACCTCCGTTCAAGAAAAACCAATCGTCAATCTTCGTAACACCAAAGTTAAATTCGATCTGGCCATCTGCACTTGTAACATGAACCATTTCTAGTCCGCCATCCATTTGTTCTGTGAATGTAAAATCCTTTAGATCGCGATTCTCAAAAAGTTGACCGAAAGTGTTAATGTAATGTTGTGGGTCAAGCGTATCAATGTCGTTTGCAACTACGCTCTCAATCAGGGATGCATCTTTTGAGATCAATCCTTGAACTACTCTCTTTATGACTTCTGTCTTAGAAGTTATTTTCTCCTTCCCTTCGATACGAGAAGCCGTTAAAACATCAAGTGGCGTCTCGGTTTTTTCTGCCGACATGGGTGGACCTTCTTCTTTGTTTCCGCAGCCACTTACAACCAAAGCTAGCACAAGGCCACAAGCCACAAGCCACGTTTTCACACTCATCCTCCACCTCTCATCGGTTTTAATTGCACAGTATGATTGGTTTCGTCATACAACAGTTCATATCCTGCATTTTCCAAGACGACACGAATGGGTATCCAGCCTTTCTGCATTTCTTCGATGACGGCAGGCTTCAGAGTAAGGCTGTTCCCTTCGATCTTGATGCTGGGCGAATCACCATTTGCGTAAACCTGAACCTCTTTGCCGTGCTGGCCGGCTTTGATGGCCAGCTCAACTTTGTTGGCGGAATCCGGGTCGAGGTTTAGCGACTTCATAACCCCAAAGGTACGGAAAGCCGATGGCTCCATATAAAACGTACCGCCTTGAATTTTGCCGTGAATCTGCTGCTCCGGGTCGGTATTTCCTCCTTCGATCTCGAAGATGCTGCATGTCGGGCAAACGGGAGTCGTGATGGGTGTCAGATCAAGCACCATTTCCCCCAGCTGCTCAGGCTGCAGAGCAGGCGCAACAGCCGGAATGGGCTGTATAACAGGCTGCTCTGCTCCCTTATTGTTTAATAGCATATACGCAATCGGAATACTCATGACGGCCATGATCACGCCTGCAATCGCGAGTATCTTCATCCCGGATCGGCGGTCCTTGGCTTGTTTCTCTTCCCGGAATATGGAATCATCGTTCAGATAATGCCACCGTGAAGCATTCCCATAGTTGTAGAAAAGCTTCATTTGCTTTTGAATCGCCTCGGATACTTCAGCCCCTGACTCTTCTTTCCGATCCATTTCAGGCGTAAGAATGTCCCACACACCCAGATTGACCAGCGTAGATATCACCGGATCACCCGGTTTCCTGCCAGATGCCAGCACGATGATTCGGGCATTGCTCCGGAGCCGGAAGACTCGGACACCGCGAATGAGGGCTTCTTTTGTTGTGCAGGCGACATCAACAATGAAGTAGCGGAGGGAAATTTGACTGGCCCCCTTACAAAACTCCAAAAATTCGTCAGTTCTGAACTCGCCTACTCGCTCAAAAAGAATAGGTTCTTCATCTGTCGCTGCTTGGATGGCCTGTGCATAGGCCGGGCTCGCAATAATGCCTAACATGCGTCTCACCTTCCTTTTTTTGAAACATAATGTTCAAAAGCGCAGAAGCGTATCACCATTTCGCCCGAACTTTGATCCACAAGAAACGCTTCGCCTCGTTCCAGCGTTCTACCGCCATCTCCACCGTAAATGGTCGTACAGGATAGTGAAGAATAAAGCAGTAGGAAAAATTGCCGAAAGCAATAACAACAATAGAAATAGATTTTTATTAAAAGAGAACCAATAGAAGGCGCTAATTAAAAGAGATACTTCTGAAAACCAAAAACTTCTCAGGTACCATCTTCTCCCAGCCCACTCATTGTCTAAAGGACCAAGAAACGCATAGAGGAATACCCCAATCCACCATATGAACATGGTGAGAGGTACTATAATAAAAAGCATGTTAATCATGTTTCTCCCCCTTTTAATAAAACTGCATCGGATTAACCAAGTTTCCATTTATTCGTATCTCGAAATGCAGATGCGGCCCTGTACTTCGTCCTGTGCTTCCGACTTCCCCGATCTTTTCACCGGCTGTCACGTACATGCCAGCCGTAACGTCAAAGGCGCTCAAATGATAGTACCGGGTTTCCTCGCTCCCGTGTTGAATAATGATGGCATTACCAGCAGTATCCCAGTCCTCTTCCGCCAAGGTCACAACGCCGGATTTAGCAGCAAGCACATCATGCCCTTTTGGAGCGCCAATATCGATTCCGTTATGGAAACTATGTTCGCCAGTCACAGGATGGACACGCAAACCAAAAGTCGACGTCAATCTATAAATGCCAGGAACGGGCCACAAGAACTCTCCGGGAGGTATGGGCTCTATCGGGCCTGTTTGCCCGTCATCCATAACAGAAGCCCAATCTAGCATGGTATACCGCAAAACATCCTCCCGCTGCGTTTCGGTTAACAATCCCTTCTCAACCAAAAGACCGATGACCTCGTGTAAGGAACGTTCATAATACACTGTTTTGTAATACGAGCAATCGTACTGCTCTTCTTTGGCGATAGGCTTCCCTTGCTTATCGGTTTCGGTTACGGTTCTCGTACACGTTTTCTCGACCCGTTTTTTCTCTTCCCGCACAAAGTATTTTGCGCTTCGGTAGGCACGGCTGTTGCTTGATTTGCTGAAATCCTGGCCTAACAAAACCGCGTCGATGGCCATCACCTCTTGCCAAGAGACGGAAACCCCATAGTCCGTCTGTACGCGCCCGGCCGCACTCTTGTAATATGTGATGTGTCCCTGCTCTGCATCTGCCAGCGGAATGTGCAAGAAGATGAGCAAGGGAGCTGTAAACAGCAATAGAAATACCGTGAGAAAAAAGACAATGGCATAAATCAGAACCTTGGCCAGCTTATCTTTTGGAATAAGAGCAACAATCCATGTCGGCATGACTACCTGCCTCCGGCCTTACCGAACAGTTCTAGTTCAAAATGTGAAACGTCAATTTTGAGATGCAGCCTGCGGTTCCCGGCCACAAAGAGGGCTTCCCCTCGCTTTCCTTCCGTTAGCGTCTGGATTTCCTTTTCACTGAGGCTCATGAGCTTGGAAAGCGCCTCAATGTCTTTGTCACCCTGTCCCATGATAAGCTTGTAAACCGGATTGTCGATAAGCGCCTGCCCATACTTTTGGATGGAGGGGTCCATAAAATCGACCATGTTGTGCGTGATGACCATGAGTCCACCCTCATACTTCCGGATACGCTTGCTTGTGTTCCGAAGAAACTTGAGGGACTGCGGCGTTTCAGGATCGACCAGCAAGTACGCTTCATCCACACCGAGAAGAACCTGTTGCAGGCGATCCTCTGCAATTTTGCCCCAAGCCCATCCGAGAACGTTAAAAAACTGCGCCCGCCGTACATTGTCGTCGGCCTCCAGCAAATGATGAATGTCCAGTACAATAAAATCCGAATCCGCTTTGATCGTTGTATATCCGCTCCACAGCGCTTGATCTGCTCCCACAGCCGCTGAGCGCAGTCGCATCGCCAGTAGCTTCCACTCTGGTGCTGTCTGTGATTTTTCAGATTCCTGCAGCATGTATTCGTACAGCTCCGGTATGATAGGCCAGCCTTCATTTGGAATCATAGCCGGATCGGTTTCCCATGTGATGCCTTTCCCTTTGTAGACCTCTTCCAGTGCGATTTCGAGGTAGCTCTCTTCAAGCTGAGACATATCTTTGAAATAAAGCCGGAAGAACGTACGTAGCGTCTGAAAGTGTAGAGCAAGCGGTCCCCGGTTGCTCAGGTGCGCATACATGGTATCGCTCCCGTCTTCTTCATCATCCATCGGCACTGGACGAACCTGTAAGGGGTTAATTCGTCCCCTGATACCACCTCCACAGTCAATCCAATCCCCATTGAGGTTTTTACACAGGTCCCGATATTCGCGCTCTGGATCCAAAATAATAATTTTCGTTCCCTGTGCAAACTCACTGACCAATATTTTTTTGACGACAGTGGATTTTCCTACACCCGGGCGACCCATAACAATCATATTGGAATTGGTACGGCTGGAATCCCGCATCCAAAAATCAACGACAACGATCCCCCCGGACTTATCTGTTCCTATCAAAATGCCTTTTCCATCATTTAGACCAGAGTAAACAAAGGGATAGGAAGCTGCGATTGTCTCTACTGGCATATTCCGCGATCCGAGGGTTTCGATCTGGCTTTCCAGAATGCCCCATGGTCCAGCGGACCGAAGCCCCTGTTCTTGTTGGAAAATCGGAGTGCGTCCACGCATGCCCGATACAGCGAGGGCGGATTCGATCTGCTTTGTGCGTTGGTTGAGTACGTCGATATCATCCGCGCTGATGAGCAGCACAACCGTCAGAATAAAAACCTTTTGCTGCTCGTTGTCGATCTTTTTGAGCAAATGTTTCGCATCCTCATACTGCTGCTCGGTCCGTTGCATCAGTACGGGGTTCCCTCCGTTATTGATTTTGCTGTGAAGTTCATTCATGGTTCGTTTGATCTGTTCAATCAGGTCGTACGGATCGGTGGGGACCGAGTGGATCGAAACGACAACACCAGGCATCGTTGCAATCCGCGATAACCAGGCATTTCCCACACGCTGCGGATAATCGGTAATCACCATCACACGTTGCAGCAGCTCTCCATTCTGAATCGATTTATTGTTAAACTGGAGGACATCCGGACTGATGAGATCCAGCAGACCCGAGAAGGCTGGCGCGACAATGGCGGGCAGCTTCTTCGCCCTTGCATCCGGAATGGCCGGGTTTGCGACCTGTGGCAAAGCAATGGTTTTCTCCACCTTTACACCTCCTGTGGTCTGTAGGTTGTCGGAAGACTGAAATTGGTGAGCGGTGCCCGTTCATGGGCGGCATGACTTGAATGAAAGAACACAAATTCCAAATCACGCAGTTCCTCATCGGAACAAACATAACTGAGCAGATCGGAGCTGCTGAGATTGGTGGCCAGCTCCTGCGCCCGCCGGTACAGAATTTGTTCGTCCAGCTTGGGCTTCTTTAGGTTGCTCTGTGGCTGCACAAGCAGCATATAAAACTCCCGAATCAGCGCCTCTCCGCTTGTGGCCATCGCGGCGGCATGCTTCATATACCCCGTTAACAATCGTATCTTGATTCGGTTAGTCTCTTCGTTCTTCATCTCCCCAAGGCGATTAATATACGTATCTAAATCGATGGGCCGGGCGATAGAAACGATCTGATAGCGGTAATCAATGCCGTTAAGCACTTCTTCGAGCAGCTTGATCTTCCGCTCCCGTTCGGTTTCCGTGAGCAAAAAGATGTTGACGGGCGCTACCTTCACGGCAGCGACGAGCTGGCCGTCTCTGCGGTGTATAAAACCGTTGCTGATATCTTTAATCGGGAACCAGCCTTGTGTAGAGGGCGAGCCCTTTGCCGCAGCCGATGATCCGCCCTGTGATGTGCTTTTATTAAAGGGCCATTTAAGCATCTACTTTCGCCCCTCCCCGTATCGAAAGTGGTACCGTTTGGGTCTTGTCTGAAAATCTTTAAAGTCCTTCATTAAAGTTAAGAGGTTCTTTCCCGTTCGCGGGTCTGGTTTTCCGATTAAAAAACCGAGAGCCGCACCAATCGGTATGGCCAGAAAAGCAGCTAAGTGATGACTCGCTATAAAGATGATCCCGGATATCAGGAGGCCCGTTACGGTACCAAGCAGCAGGAAGATAAGTTCTTTCCAGCCGAAACTAGGGAAAAATTCAAATCGGCTTTTCACATTTTTCGGTACGATAAAATTGGCCACGGCCCACTTACCTCCCCCGAATAAAAGCTCTACTCATTACCATGCGCGTGACTGATCGTGTAGCCCCTGTTGCAGCCCGCCCGACTCCGGAAGAGTACATATACTGTTTCAAGACGGTTGGTGACGTATAAGCGACCCATATGGCTGCACAAAACATAAGCAAGTTGCCCATGACAAACCCATCTGTTTTAAACATCAACGCGTAGAAGCTAACTTTTAGCATAAATAACTGGATACCGTGCGATAAGGATATGCTCACCAGTTCTCTCCACCACGACTGAAACATTTGACTATCTGGGTTTGTAAGGCCAAGGGCCATGAAGGAACCGCTCACCGCAGTCATCGCCAGTTGCGCCGCACGAACAACGGTCTGGAGGACGACGATGATTAAAAAAACAAGAGCAACTATAATTAATAGACAGTAGAACAATTCATATTTGCCGATTTCTACAAGTGACTCAAAGATCGATTTAATTTCTTGTGCACCGTCTTTCACGTTAAAACCAGACAAACTCGCCACGTCATGGGATAAGGCGGTTCCAAACTCCATAATCCATGTGATGATCCACGGCACAGAGCCAATGACAGCAGCAGCTCTAGCTGTACGAAGCAGTAGACCGCCCGGATCGGCGTTCGGGTCCCCGTCAAGCCGCATGATATACGTCATAAATGCTTCATACGCGACTTTCACAATCAAAATGGTACCTGCTAATAGTTGGGCGTAGGCTATTCCTGAATCGACAACAGCCAAATCGAAAAAAACATTCGTATATGCTTGAATAGTAGCAAGGAGCGAAATGAACCAATCGATAGCCTCCTTTGTAACTATTCTGATAGCATAGGTGAGCGCATTTAGTAAAAGTTCTCCCATTTTTTCATCTATGTTCACTCTTTATCACCGCCAACAATTGAAGTTCTATCGGGGTAACAAAAGGGCAGTGCCAGAGCACTGCCCTTTTGTTTGATTAGGCAAAGTAGCCCAGAAAGACCGTTACAAGTCCACTTGTGCACTCGGCGATGGCTGCACCAATCGCGACGTTCTTCATCTTCTTGTTCCGGTCACTAATGGCGTTTGGATCGTCAGCCATTGATTTCATCCAGCCGTGGAATCCGATCATCAGCGCTGCTGCTACCGGTACTAGAATCAGCACCCACGTCAGCGCATCTTTCATCAGGTTCGATGCACCAGTAACGATATTAGGGGCGGCGAAGGCCGGAGCAGCCACCATCATCATGGCGAACGACAATACAGAAATCTTGGCTACGACACCTTTATTGATCTTCGATACGATTTTTTTGAATAATTTCATCTATAAACACTCCTTAACATTTGGATTTGGTTTTGATACACTGAACATGTCGAATGATTTTTTGTTTCTCCCTCTCATCTTTGGGGGGAGTTTTTTTTTACATTATCTAAGTATTAACATGCGCAAACTTGGTATTTTGCTGTATCAAGCCTCCTTTCATCCAGCAGCTTTGGGAGCAGCAACAGCAGGAACATGGATCGGTACGCGCTCAATTGATCGTGGTTCTTCACCTCCAGTTGGAATAAACTCTTGATTAGCTGGCCAGTAGGATAAATCCGGCAAAGGTACTTTAGCTGGAAACTGTCTTGCTCGAAGGACGAGTGAGAAGTCTTCCGGCCAGCGCAGTATTTCATCTATCGTCAGAAGCTCTCTGCCTGTAAGGCCCGTTGAAGTACCGCTGGATGTATCGTTGCTTCGAACCGTTGTAGAGGTATTTTGCGTTTGGATCGTGTATTTACCACATTTCAGACTAATGTCCTTGGCCGTTTCGGTGTCTTGAGTAAGTAAGTAAATGAGCGTATGACAGTTCCCCCGGATCGTATCCGATGTTGTGGGATAGATGCTTTTAAGCTGCTGGAAAGCCTGCACAATCAAATGCCAGCGGATGCCTCGGCCACCGGAAACGGTGAGCTTTGCATCAAAATCTTTAATGGCCGGCATGTTTCCGAATTCATCCAAAAGATAATTTACACGGACGGGCAGCCTGCCTTTGTTTTGATTGGCCAGTTCGACAAGGGCGCGGTAGGATTGATCCGCATAGAGTGCCGCAAGGGAATGCCTGGTTTTGTCTTCGTCTGGTATGATGAGAAACGTTGCTGTCTTTTCAACGCCTGATTGATGGAGATCATGGTCTTGTTGTCCGGTTAAATAGGCGATAGATGGATCGGAGAAGAGTCTAAGGAGTGCTGAAACATCTGAGAAGAAGCTTCCCCGCATTTTCTCGGGTGCAAGTCGTGCTGTGGCTAATGCGTCACGGGCCGGATGGTCCCGTGGTAGGGATTTGAAATATTCGTTGATGGGTACATATTCCTCGCCGTCTGGAGTCTTAACTGGCTCACCTAACTCGGCAAGCATCTTGTAAACGCTAGTCATGTGTTTTTGCTTTGAATCGGGAGCTTCCATCGTAACCGCTAGGATTAGTGCCGCAATAACAGACTCCGCGCCATTGCGCCAGATCGGCTCTCCTTTTTCGGCCCCGGGTTTCGAATACACGAACATATTCGCAATACTCCATGCCTGCTGGATTGCCTCAGCCATATCCTCTTTTTCGATGGCAGATACCACTTGCGCCATCGGATTCCAGCGGTTACCGCGGCCCGGCTTACGAAAGTCTAAGTAAACGATCTTGTAGCCCATTTTCTTCAAGTAATCGCTCGTTAGGTCAAAGAGCTATGATGATAGGTAAGATTTAGATGTTATCTCCATCTTTTCCCCCATCTCACACCGTACGTGCTGGTTTCCCAGCATACGGCGTTCCATCGTTTTCAACTGACATATAAGTTAACCTATATTGCTATCGGTTCGTTGCCAGCTTTTGTTCGGAGAAAGTTCAGTTTGGCAATTTGTTTGCTTTTAAGATTGAAAGACCGAATGATCTGAGTAATCTTTTTCAAATTGGTCATATGAATGAGCTTATGTATGAACCAATCAACGATGACAAGATTACTGTATTTATCAGTGCCTCCGAGTTTCAAAGGGGTTAAGTGATGACAATGCACACGATCCACACCAATTATTTCACCAGTTACAAAGCATTTCCCATATTGAGCGACATACTTAGATATTCTATTGTCATTGTACTCGATGCTTTTATTCTTGGAGTACGTTGCCATGACTTGAGTCAGAACATCTTTTGGTATCGCTCTAAGGTTGCTATGTATTTTGGCTCGCCCTATTACAGTGTAGTTACAGGTATCTTGAGAGAAATTCCATGGATTCTTATGATGTATGCCTGTGATCGGGAGAATAGGTGTATTTTGTATGGTTAATATCTTGGTATGGTTCTTAATCCCTTTTGCTCTTTTCTTAAAATCAAGTGATGTTTCACCGAACCTTACAACCCTAATGTGATTTTTAAGTCTGGCTTTCATAGTTTTGAGAAGAGTGTAGCTTACCTCTGTAAGATCCATGTAGATTGTAGCGGCGTATTTATAATAATTTTGAATTCCAATAAGAGTCGTGTTGAATCGTAGTACACTTTCTGGAGTGAGCTCTTTTTGAATTTCCTTAACCCTTTCTTTCAAGAGCCTTTTTGATTTATGGATAGCCTTTTCCGTCATACTGGTTTTGGCAACATATCCATATCTCGATTTTCCCTGTTGTACAAGCTTGACCTTGAATCCAAGAAAGGTGGATGAATTCTTTTTGAGATTAACCACGTTAGACTTTTCTTCATTGATTTCTAATCCTAGTCTGGATTTAAGAAAGTCAATTGTTGCGTGATAAAACCGTTTGGCATCCTGGTAGTTTCTACACATGATTTTAAAGTCATCGGCATATCGAACAATATAACCATCTTTCATATTCGTGTATTTCCTGGCATATTCCAGGAACCCCTTATGTTTAACGGAGAAATTGTGTGGTATATAGGTTTCCCATTGATTGCTGACCCACCAGTCTAACTCGTTCAATACAATGTTAGATAGTAACGGGGAGATGATTCCACCTTGCGGTGTGCCCTTCGATGGGATACCTTCACCTTCAATTTCTGATTTCAGGATTTTAGATACGACACATAACAGAGATTTATCCCTGATCCCCAATGCCCACATTTGCTTGAGAAGCTTTCCATGGTTCACGTTGTCAAAGAAGCCTTTGATATCGATATCAACGCAATAGTAGTGGCGCGCGACATTCATAAGGCTAACCATCCGACTTAGTGCATGGTGCGTGCTTCTATTTGGCCTGAATCCATAACTATGGTTATGGAATTTGGCTTCACAAATGGGTTCGAGTATTTGTAGGATGCATTGTTGAACAAGTCTGTCCCAGATGGTAGGGATTCCTAATGGTCGCATCTTTGTACTTCCTTCTTTCGGGATGTACACTCTTCTGACGGCTTGTGGTCGATATCTTTTGAGCCTTTTTCTGACTTCATGTATAATTTTCGAATCGTTTAGATGCCAAATGTCTTTAATGGTTAATTTGTCAGTTCCAGCAGTTTTACTACCCTTATTGGTTTTGATGTTGCGATACGCCAATCTAATATTCTCTTCTGAACCGATAATGTCCATTAACTTATAGAAATTGTTACCGTTAAGACTTCTGGAATAAAGCTCGTCATACTTTAACTGCATGTCGTAGTATTCGCTATGTCTCAACTTGGTTTTCTTTAACATGGGTTGTAGCCTCCATTTCAGGGAGGAGCTACATCTTTTAGTCTTACTCGAAACCATGCTAACCGTTGGTAACTGTCAGTCTTCAATCGACTAGTGGCTATCCCTCCACGTTCATTACACGCTTCAACGGTACTGTGCCACCACTTTCACTGTCATAAACCTAGGTTATACATCTAACTAATCTCATTAGTGCTTTCCCTAGGACCACTTCATAAGAAGCAAGCCTTCCGTGTTGACAGCTTACCACGTTCCGTTATTCCTATCTTTGCATACACTTTTAGGTTTCCCCTATGAGCCTGCTACTTTGATATTGCCTATAACAATATATGGGTTTTCATAAATCAGAGTTTTACTCACCCACAGTAGCGACACTATTTGTGTCAGAAAGCCTTTCGACTTACTCCCGATATAGACCCGTACAATCAGAGATTCGTCTGCGCTATCAGAGCTCGCTACCGATTCATTGCGCATCCTAACCATAAGTGTTTTATAGACTCCCGGCTTATAGGCTACACCATCCACCGCTGGACAGCTTTCGTGTCTTTCGACTTACGGTAGCTCTCAGCCGACTTCACCGAGCTTCATACGGTTTGATTCTTGCTAATCTCACCGCATGTCGGAGATTAGAGGAAGCCCTTCAAGGCGTTACCCTATCATTTGACTTCTTGGAATAACAGTTTACTGTTGAACTAAATGTTCGACAGCACCTAAGCTTTTCACTTAGGAACGTGTCGCGCCCGATTTCGGGTCCGACAGGATCATGCTTTCTCCGGCATGGGCCAGCTGCCAAATGGTAGGCAGTACCGTCCTTCGCGTTTTTCCGGATCGAGTAATCCCGATAATCAGCGTGTGCAGGTCTTCGGTGATTGTCCAAGCGAACTTCTTGGCTAAACTTGCGCCCAAGACAATCCCGCCTTTAATGGGAACCATGGTTCCTTTCACCTTCTGTTCCATCGTTCCGAATGGCCAATGATTGGTTGTCTTGCCCAGCTCCTTCATCGTCTGAAACCGACTAGAGCCATAATGGCCGTTACCAGCTGCGGGCGGTCCACCGACGCCAACGATGCTACTTTTCTTACCACCTTGCAAGACGATCATGAAGATCAGGAGCAGCAGAAACCCTTGAAGCACCAGAAACAGCTTTTGCGATTGCGGATCAGCTAACAGTAGCGTCCATGAGTCGGTCAGTGAAAATTTCTCCAGCCAAAGCCTAGGCACCTTGGAGGCGGGCTTTATCGTCAAGAAAATCTCCGGCAGCCTGACGATTGACGGTACAACAAGAGCGTCGAAGAGAAGTAAGATGACGATTGTAATCCATTTCATCGGTTATCACCCACCGCCGTCAAGATTATGACTCCTGCTCACTTTTCCCATCTCCTTAGCGATTTCTTGATTTCCGCCAAGTCTTCGATAACTTTCTTCCCGAAAACAGCGTATTGCTCCAGCGCTTCATGGACGAGCCGTGATTTGTTATCGTAGGTATTCCAGAGTGCAATGGCTGTTGGAGAAAGCCGTCCCCGGACAGAAATGTCCACGACTGTGAATTCTCCGTGCGGTTTTACATAACTTTTGACTGCTTTTGGCATCTCACCCCTCCCTTACACGATCTTACAACTAGACATTTGTCACATCACAGATAAACAAAGAAAGTAAGGGCTAAGAATCCAATCTAACCATCATTTGCCTTACAATTTGATATTATCTCTATTAACGGTAAAAGTCAACATCGATTTTATTATATATTGCGGTAAATGATGAATCGTTTTAGGTTTTGTGCGATTATTGATATAAATACATTAATGTGTGGAGGCTCTTTAATGAAAAAGTACTTTGATGGTGAAAAACTAAAAGCCCTACGCAAGTCAAGAAAACTATCAGGCCAAGAGCTTGCCAATCGAGTTAACCTTTCTCAGTCTTATCTGAGCCAATTTGAAAACGGTCACTCTATCCCTGATGTAAACATGCTTGGGTCAATACTCGAAGAGTTGGATACAGATCTCCCATCCTTTTTCTCGGATATCCAGAAGGAGAAGGATCATCCTCCTGACGCGTATGAATTTATTCATATCTACAATCAACTAACGGAATCTGAACAAAAAATTTTGATGACGTTTCTAAGGAAATTTGTGAGCAAGGGATAAAAGATTCACTGTTTGTCCTCATCTAAATACTCCATCGAAACATTGAAGGCCGTTGCAATTTTTTTTAAACTTTTGTAACAACCTCCCCATTTCTGTTTACCTGTCTCAAGTTTACAAATGGTCGATTGGGACACGCCCGATTTTTGAGATAACATATTCTGGGACCATCCTTTTGAAAGCCTCAGGTCCTTGATTTTATCTGATATATATCTGCACCCTCCTTCCCGAACCTATTCTTTAGGGAATAGTAATTACCTGATGTAGTCATATTGTACGAGCTAACACTAAATCAGATAAGGGTGATCTTTTATCACCCCTTAGTGTTTAAGGGGGGTATAAAAGATCACCCTTGACAAAAATCAGATTATGCCCTTTGACTTCACTTTATCGATAGCTGCTTTTAAATTCGAAGCACCTAATTTTTTGAGTATACTCTTGATCTGTGTACTTAATGTATTATCTGTTTTGACTAATGTTTTTTCGATTTCATTCCTTGTATACCCTTGTTCAACAAGGTCATATATCTCTCTTTCGGCAGGAGTCAATACTTTAAGTTGCTCCTCTTTTTTTAATCGGCGGTAATCTTTCGTTAATGTCTCAATCGGATTGGTTTCATCACAAGTTGCACGAATAATTTCGGGTATGTCAGTAACATTTTTCTTAAGTATGTAATTCACTGCACCGGCTGCGAATGACTTTTGTATGACTGCTTCATCTGACATCGAGGTAAGCATTATAATTTTGGAGTTATAATTTTGTTTTAAATCTAAAGCAGTATTTATGCCATCCAAATTGTTAAACGTCAAGTTAATGTCTACAAGAAATACGTCAACATCGATTGCTTTTGCAAGGGTAAGCGTTTCTTCTTTCGTAGTTGCTAATCCTACGAGGATCATGTCTTCTTCTCTTGCAAGTAAAGTCGCGATGATTTTTTTCCAATCAGGATCATCTTCAACCAGCAACACCCTGATTTTATCCATGAAATCATCCTCCTTTAATAGGAAACGTTAATTTAACGGTTGTTCCCTTATTAAGCTCGCTCTCGATTTCCATATTACCGCCGCTCTTAATCATAACGTCATAACAATAAAATAAACCCAACCCAAAATTCGTGCCCTTATTCCGCTTTGTAGTAAAGAACGGGTCAGTAATATGTTTTAAGTTATCTGAGGATATACCACATCCATTATCAGCAATTGAAACAATTACTTCATCACATCGTCCATAGGACGTAGCTACACGAATTATCCCTCCAGACTCCATCGCTTCGATTGCATTTTTTAACACGTTCAAAAAAACTTCTTTCGTTTGTGGACCATCACAAAATAGCTGAACATTGCCGTCGCCGGCCAAGTATACTTTCTCTACGACAATGTTTCTTTCATCCAGTACTGGAAGGATAAGCTCCATACTTTCATCAAGTAGTTGATTTAAATTCTGCCTGCTGTTTACAATAATAATTTCTTGTGTCTGACTTTGAATACGGTCAACCATTTCCATCAGATGACCGGAACTGCGTTCAATGATGTCGATAGCTTCTGTACAAGTTGGATCCAATTCGGTACTATACGGTTTCATGATTTGCAGACTGGAATTGATTTTATAAATTTGGTTCTTTATCGTGTGGTTTAATAACGTTGTTCCGGAAGTAATAGCCTTCATTGCATTTTGACGAGCTTCCCTCTCATACCGAAGCTTAATTCCGTTAAGGGAGCCTGTTCCCTTTTTAAATGCCTGCCATAAAAAAGCGAAAAACGCGATCATAAAAAATACAATCATGTATCTCCAGTATTGATGAGTATGATCGAATGCTCTTACGATATAGTTAAGAATCAGAGCCGACAGCACCACAGGTAACATAATTGATAAGGTCGTGAAACGATGAAGCTTTTTATCCGGGTCCTTCTCAGTAACGTAAGAGTACATGTGCAATAAGCAAGCAAAAATAATATAAGGAACCGCCCAAAATAACATCGATTTAAAATCCGGTTTTATATCGGGAAAATACACGGTTGTCTTTAGCATAAAAGGGATAGGGAATAATAAAACATAAGTTAGAATCTTGACTGTTCTTAGACTAAACTTTCCACTGTAAGTAATCGCGTGCATGATAACGCCCCAAGGGAAAAAGTAAACCGCTATAAATCCAGTAATAACCCTGACATACAAAAGAAATGTGTTGAGCCATGGGAAGTTCATATTCTGTTGATTCAAAGTTGGAATTATCGATTCGATGATAGATCGAGACAAACCAGTAAGTGCAGCGCAACTCAATAGGAATACGCCCCACCGAATGGAATGAGATTTAGGATCGTACCGATAACAAATAATTGCAAATATAATACTAACCAAGAATAGCGCAATCATGTACGAGGTCCAAGAATCATGTTCACGATATCGGTTGGTTTCCGTGCAATAAAATCAGGATCAGACTGCTGAAGAAGTGTTTCTAAATCGTATCCCCAGGTTACCGAGATGATTTTGATCTGACTTTTTTTACTAGCCACAATATCCCGGTGCTCATCACCTACAAAGATAACGTTCTCTTTCGCTATTTTCGCCCCTTTCAAATAGCTATTGATGGACAAATGCCTCCCAAAAAAACGGTTTGCCGTTATGATATCGTCAAAATACTCCATCTGGTTCAATCGTAAAAATTGCTTTATATTTTCTTTGGAGTTTGCGGAGATGATTACCAAGCTCAATCCCGACTTTTTTAGTTCTTGTAAGATACACTTGATCTCGTCAATCGCTTTTAGTCCAGGAATGGCTTCTTCATACTTCTTCACGACATCCATCGTGAGCAAAGGGACCTTTAAGACAGGAACCTTGAGCCTCTTGAAACGTTCCTTAACAGAAAGTGAACGAATAAGATCCGCTTCATGTTCTGGAACCTTCTTATAGTTATATTTTTCAGAAAACTCATTAAAAAGATCGAACACCAGCCTACCCGAATCAACAATGGTTCCGTCAAAATCAAAAATAACTACTCTGTTCATCTTCACACCTCCCCTTGATGTATCTCTTTTTTAGATAGACGTCTCCTTATAAACAAAATATTCTACAAAGAATACGGAGTCAACGGTACTTAGACCCCTATTTTTGTCTTATTATGACAACTAGTATCAAAAAAAGTAATCCGTTTAATCTGCGAGATGAACTAATTCTCCAACGGGGGTCCCGCCAACAAAACACGGATTTCGTACGTTAAGCCAGGAATGCCCGTAAAATAAGCATTTTGCCGCACGCTAAGAATGCAGCACAAGATCAATTGTGTAGTGTAACAGAGCCTATTTGCATACGTTTTGATGCTGTAATGCAACACAAAATAGCACGTTATGATCGAATCAGGATGCAACACAATTGTTAACGTACGTTTTTCGCGTTTTGCTGTCTCTACCCCTAGGTGGTTTGGTACTGAGGCTATTTTTTTCTGAAGGCTTCGGAACGCAAAGGAGGAAAAGCTGGCCAATGGAACCTACCGGGTCTTAGACGGGACGATCTTGCCCGGCTTAGAGACGGTCGTTCGCTTGGCCAGCCCGACTGAACGAACTGGGGGATCCAAACAGCTCCAAAGAATGATATAAAATGAATCCATTAAATACGCGAGGTGGACGAGTCAACCGCGAGCGAGCCTAAAAGGGGTGGTATCAGCTTCGCTGGTACTACCCCTCATTATGGATTTATTTGCGTCGTAAAGCTGCAGCGCTTGCTTCGGGAAGTATCGCTTTCACGATCCGCCTCGTGCTATCTGCATACGCCTGATCGATAAAAGTCTTCATGACTCTTGAAGCAATGATTTCGGGCGTGAATTCATATTCACCTTGTACCTGATCATTCAAATCATCAGCTATCATTTGCAATTTCTGAAAATCGTTTCGCTTTAATCCAATTACCAACGATCGGTATTTCAAATAAGGATCTAAGAAATCTCGAATTAAGCTCATCTCCATACCCCTTCCCTTTACTTGAAAATACTCCATACGTTTGGATTTGAATTAACTTGCCCTGATGGCAAAGTTTTTCGATAGTCTGAAACTTTAATACCCGGTGCAACCTTCTGTAAAATGACCTCCTCTTTAAGTGCATATTCCAGCAAAGCTTTTACTGCATGTGCAAAAAATGAAATACCTAATGCAATTTGAAATTCGGTTAATTGTTCGGCCATGGACTGAGAAAATTTCAGCTTAAACCGCCCTTGTCGATCAGTATCCATATCCAGAAAATCATATATGTTAGCCGGCTTAAATAAGGGGTACATAACGTGATTTTCCCGAATGTGATAAGCGCGGCGAAAGTACGTTCTAAAAAATAAAATACATTTCTCATCTTCCAGAGCTGCAATAACCAGCTGAGTTCCTACTTCACCTTCAGGTAACTCTAATCGTCGTGCAATTCGATGTATCCATACTCGATACTCATCTCTTATGTTTGGAGCAACAGCTACTTTCTTGTCCGATCTGGTCTTCCGCTTACGCTCGGCCCCTCCTCTGTTCTTCTCCAAAACCGCAACCTCCCCCAGCATTAGCTCAGGAACGCAGTTCCTTCGTTCCTATATTAATTTATGTGATGGAAGGGGTATATTATGCTGAATGTTTGTCCATACTAGGGACATAATCTCTGTTCTTAGAAAGGGTGCATCATTATGATATTTGCTAAATCGTATGAAAAGTGGACTACTCAAGAAAAAAAGAATTTCGCTAAGGATGCCATTTCTTATGCGAAAGAGGTTGGACTACCGTTAAAAAAGAGAAAAAAGAGTAAGCAAAAATAAAGAGTTTACGACGGTTCTTTATTTTATTGCCGAGATGAAAATACGCAATACAGGTAGGATGATTAAGCTAACGTTAGCTTAACAACAACACAATAAGGCAGCCACTATTGATCTGACCTTTATTACATTAACGGAATAATACCCCTTCAATTCCCTGTGTTCCGACGATTGTGCCGGTGGTACAATCGGTTTATGCATGGGAGGGAAAACGATATGATTACCGTACCGGCAGCCATGCTGCTTCAGAAAAGAGAAAAACCGTTCGACGATGAGCGTTATATATTTGAGCCAAAGATCGATGGCCACCGGTTGCTGCTTGTGCGTTCGGGCGGTAATGTCCGGTTGTTTACCCGACACGAGAACGACGTGACACGGCAATACCCGGAATTGCATAACGTACCAGTCAGCTGTGGAGACGTAGTCCTTGACGGCGAGCTTGCTTACATGGTTCCGGAAACGGGCGATATTTGCTTCGAGACAACGATGAAGAGGTTTCATATGAAGGGCCCGAAAATCCAGCAAGGCGTGCTGCAGCTCCCCATCCGCTTTTTCGTCTTTGATGTGCTGAGCGTTGATGGAAAAGACGTCCGCGGGTTGCCGCTTATAGAACGGAAGGCAATTCTTGATCATATTTTCGTCGAGAACGATTACTATAAACGAGTCCTGCATGTTGGAGGCCGAGGAACCGCGTTGTTTAATATTATTGAGCAGCGCGGACTTGAGGGGATAGTCGCCAAGCTGAAGGACAGTAAATATGTCGGCCGACGCAGCGACGCCTGGCTGAAGATGATAAATTACACCTATGCCGAGGTCAAGCTGACCGGTTACCGGAAATCTGAATTTGGCTGGTTAGCGAACTATAATGGCCGCCCAGCAGGCATCATCGAGCTGGCCGTGCCGCCAGAACATCGGAAGGCGTTCTATGCCGTCGTGAAGACGATCGTTACGAGCGAGGATAAGAATTTTGTCTACATCCAGCCTCAGATCCGCGCGAAGGTTCGCTTCCGTAATTGGTATAAGAGTGGCTTGATGCGCTCGCCGGAATTTATTGATTTTGTGGTGTAACGAGACGGTAACGGAAATGGTGCCATAGTATAATGGCATCAAAAATCGATAGCATCCACGGATAACTGGCCTACGGGATGAAAATACCGGCAGGTCATTTTTGTGTATACATACCTTTTATCTAAAGATCTCCCCACTCTCCCTGCTTGATTACAATCTCAGCAAATGAAGAAGTCCCATGCTGCCAATGAAAATCATACCAATCACCACATCAAGAACGATGAAGAAAAGGATCAGCCACATAACAAGATGACGTTTCTTCTTCCTTCTGAATCCGCAGTTCAAGCAAACCCTTGCATCACTTGAAACCGGACATCCACATATACTGCACCGCGTCAATCGCGCCATAAGCCCTCGCCCTCCTTGGAATTTCCTAGACAATTGTTTTAATTCATTCCTTACTTGCTTTGATTAGATATTTCGGAACTCGCGTTTTGTTGGCGGTCCCCCTTCCTGAGATCAGAAACATGGGCTTTTGATTATATGTCTGGATATGATCGATCAAACCGCTCAAATAATAGTCCGTCACACGTACCGGAAACGTCGCCATCCGATCCCGCAAAATGTTTTCAATCACCCAAGCTTTTCGTGTCCACCATTCATACGATTTCCCCGATTCTTGTGCTGCTTCCAGATAATCTTTTGCACCGTCGGCTATCACCTTATTAAAAAGCCGTACATAGTTGTAATTGTCCTTCCTTTCCTGGCGAACTTGTCGCAGCAGAACCACCAAAAAATACGTGGATTTTTCCATCAGTTCGGGTGTGGAGAGCTCCGCATAATCAGCGCAAACAAACGGATCGGCCAGCAAAGGCTTACGTCTTCCGTTGCTTTGAACGTCAGCCGAAGCTACCGTCATCTGACAAAATGTGCAGTAATAGTGTTTTGCATCAAAAACAAGCGCTAAACCGCAATAAGGGCATGTTTGCATGTGCGTCTCCCTCTCTGTTTTGATTTTCCACCCGCCGGAAAGACCGGCGGGTGTGTTATTTTACTACGCTATCTCAACAATACATTCTGGCAGGAACCTGACTATTCCGTGTACCCGCATAATTCTCATCCAAACCGGCTCCCCGCGATCACGCCTGTTCTCTAAAATCCGAAAAGCGCCGCACCAGTCAACTCCGTGAGGTTCGTAATGCCAGATGCACCAGTTGTATGCCGCCCATAAATCCATATACGTTTTTCCCACCGGATCATCGTAAGAAGCCTTGGGAAACCGCCGGACATACTCGCCTTGCGTAATGGCATTTGGAGGTATGACAGCACGAACGTTACAAGTCTCATACTCCGAAAACGCACTCCAAGCTTTCCAAGGAAGAGAATCGGGATGGATCACTTGCGCCAGATTCGCTTTGATTTGTTCAAATTCATCCATGCCGATTGCTGCGTTTATCCGTTTTACTTCCTGCTGAAGCTTTTCTCTCCGTTCGTTCATTCTCTTTTCCCGTTCTTCTGCCTCGATGATCGTGATCAAATCGAGTTGTTCCATTCCATATCACCCTCCCTGGTGAACATGCGCTTCACTGTAGATGCCGAGCGCAATTTCGAGATGTTCGAGTACAAGGCCGGCTGCCGCGATGTCTTCCGGATCGCGGTTGTTGACGGTCAAGTATAAAAGTACCGTCTCCGCTTGTTCCTTTGCTTTTCGAAGTGTCTTGATCAAAGCGTTTTTCCGTTGTTGATCATATTTCTCCATCGCTCTCTCACCTTTCATTTGAAAATGCCACGATCATAGATCCAGCACCATACATTTTCAGGACGCCCTGCATGCATATGGACCATTCGCCCAAATGCATTCATGATCATCGTCCCGGCAGTTCAGATTCAGCCAGCGCACAACCCGATCCGCATCCTCAAACGACCGCCACGTCCATCGATCCTGAGCCATGCTCCACATCGATTTCCGGTTCAAAACGTGATCGATCATACTGGTTTCGCGGTATTTGTGATGTACGGCACCCATCCGGTACCCTTCGTCGGTCTGTAAAATCAGCCGAAAACAAGGATATGCGGCATCTTCTTTCATTGTGAATTTGTCTGGTTTATAGGCGATCAAAGGAATGTCGAAACCATTTTGGATCCGCTCGGCTATCTTTTCATCAAATAAGCTGAATTGCTGAAATAGGATCACTTGAAGCGTAATTTCCTCCGGAGAACCCACAGCGGTCGGTTTTTGTATGGATGTAAGGGGCGCCGGATTTCGCCTCCGGCGCGCCTTAACAATCTTGACCCTCATACGACGACCGATGTGCTTCAGCGAAGCTGGCTCATTCTTTTGCTTTCCCCGCCTTTTTGGCAACGAATCAAGTTCAGGAAACAGCGTAAGCTGCTCACTTTTCATCGGTCTCCCCTCCTTGTACATCTGGCTCTCGTTTCTCATTTGGTGCCACCCAAACCGGATCCCAGCTGAGCGAGAACCCTACTTCTGCCAGCGCCACCAAACAAAACCGCACATGTTTTCAACGTTTGCATGATCGTTCCTCCATCTTTTTCGGTTTTATCCTTGGGTTCTTCTAATTGCCCCGCCCCCGATTTGGGGCGGCCGGCGTATCCTTTTTAGATGCGGTTCCTTTCGCAAAAATCCGAGTCAATCTCCCGCAGCCGTTTAATGGCATGAACGAGCGCTATTTCCGGCATGCGGAGCTGGTACCCATACCGCCCGATTCCCTTCAGTTCTTCCAATCGCTTCAAGCGAAAAATATAGTTATTCCAAGCAGCTTCCCACTGTTCAACTGTAGGACAGCCGCAAACCGTTACCGTTTTAGACTGAAAACCGTACACCATTTCCGTTACCGCTCCATCCGCCGGATTCCGAAACTTCCATGCGTATTCACGCTCGTTTTCTCGATCTACATACCATTCAAGCTTTCCCTGCTCCGCTTCGGTCATCATTTGATCGAGCCGTTTTCCAAGTGCCTTTGCCGCTTGTTTTTGGAGTTGCTTTCCTTCCATTTGTTTACACTCCTTTTCTAGCCGGCTTGCAAGCTTTCTAGGACGTTTTTAAGATATGGTTTTGAGGGGGAACCGCCCCCAACGGGGAAGGGGCCCCGGATGGGGGCTGCGCTTCCTCGCGGTTACTCGGTTTCCTCGAAAGTAATGCCCAGTATATAATCAGCGGCCTTTTGTGCTTGACCTGCGGCTTGCACAATCAATTTTTTATCGTCCTTCAACTTCCGCAACCAACTGCCGATATAGGCGGCGCTGTTCTCCATCGTGCTATTGTCTATTCCAGCTACGCCGCACAGCATGGCCGCGCCGATCTCCGCGACTAATTCTTCTTTGCTGTAGCTTTCATCACCAAATGCGGCAATCTCTGTTATGCCCGAGCGATTTAACCGCCTTGTATGGCCTGTGCTGTGCATCATTTCGTGAAATAAGACACTGTAATATTCCTCGGGTTTCTCGTAGTCGCACAGCGGCGGGACGCTGATGTAATCCTGTGAGGGGACATAAAACGCCTGCCCTGATGTAAACCGTACGGGTGGTGCTTCCCTGTATCCCTTACAAATCTGCTCCGCTTCGTCAATGGGGTCATGCTCAAAGGTTTGATCATTCCGCTTGCTCTGTAAGCCCTCGCATTGTTTCTTAATATCAAAAACCGTGTAGAAACGAAGAAACGGAATTTTAGTCATTTTTTTGGTCTTCTCGTCTTCTTTCTCTAACCATGTCCAGAAAACCACGAATTGCCCTTTCTCGCCTTTCTTTACCTTGCCCCCGGCTTCGGTCACCTGTTTAAAGCTCGCGTATTCTCCGGGCTCCAGCAGAAGCGTATTAATGCCCCTGTATGGCTTCTGGGTCTTCCAGTTCACCGCCGCTCCTACTCGCCAAGGTCTGCGCCAAGGCACAACGCCGCTTTCTAGTAGCTGAATCATTCGATTCGTTATCATGTCATAAATTTTTTCGCTCATTTTTTCCGCTCCCTTATGTGATATAATGGAGGGGCGAAGGGGTACAGCAATTTCTTCGCCCCGGTCCGTTTGCTCTCGTAAAGCAAATGGGCCTTTTAATATTCTTCTGGTAAAAGAAAAGTCGAAACGCTGCGGTCGGCTTCTGTGATAATCCAAAACTTCACGCCGTCCGCGCTTGTGTAAGTAGAAAGAAGCCGAAAACCCTTTTCTAACGCTTCGTTGTTGTGTGCCCAATCCTCGGTACAAACCTCGCCCCAATCGCCGCCTACGTGCCGTGTAAGGGCTGAAATGCGGTCTTTCTCGCTTATCGCTCTCATGACTCCGGTTGTCGCTACCACTTGTCCCAATGGAAATTTACCGATAAATAAATGCGTCATGCGCTTTTCCTCGCCTTCATCAGATAATAGGTATTTAGCAAACCGTCCAACTTTTGCGACTGTTCCACCACTTGGGGAGCAGTTAAGCCGTACCGCTCGGCAAGTTGGTACATTTGGTTTCGTGCTTCCTCAACCCGATTTAGAAGCTCGTCCATCCGTTTCCACCTCCTTTCCCTGCTCGTCGTTCTCCATTTCGAAAACGTCCCAATCATCGTCCGGAAAATCAAGATCAACGAAATCATAAGAAGATTCAAACCCCGTTTCCCGGCGCGGATAAAGCGTGTCAAACTCTCGATGAATCATGTTCCTTTTCACCCCCTTTCATGCTTGCTTTTTGACCTTGAACCCCTAATATTCGGAACCTGTTTGCCGGTCCCCGCGGAGCGAAAATCTTTAGGTTTGTGAGCAGTTTTCTTGCTTGCTGCCTTGCCTTGCCGTATGTAGTTTTCAAAGAACAGAACATTCGTGTACCGTAGCCGTCGCAGATTTAAGAGCATATAGGTTCTCGCAGGGCAAGGCTGCCCGAAGGGACGACAAAAAGGTTTTTGAGCGTTTTACTCAAAAACCTTTTTTCGCCTTGCGCTGTGAGGTTCTCTATGCTCCCATGCGACGAGATGGCTGCGGTACACGAATGTCTTCTTTGGAAAGCGGAATATGGTAAGGCTGCATGCGAGAGAGTCTGCGAAACGGGCCTATTCTTCTTCGAGCTACTTACAAAGTCTTGCTTCCAGGGTCTACCCTCGAATGCTTTTAGGAACGATGATGGAATGGAGTGAAGCGCAGTGGAATCATGGTTCCGATCTGCTTCGTAGAACATGATCGTTTGCGGAGATGGAGCGTCAGCGGAAACGGAGAAAACCATGATGTTTGAGCACTACCCCAAAGGTATTGCTTCCAGCGAGTCCCGTTAAGAATCCCAATGGAACCCGGATGCTATTTCCGGGGTCGCTTGGGATTTAGGGACGGTTAACCGGGGGATTAGAATCCAAAATCCCTTTTAAGACTAGGCTGGCTCAAGCCAGATCCATGCTTAAGCATAAAAAACAGCCCTTTAAAAGGGCTGTTCAGTCATTGATTCTATTCTGCACATAGCTTCATCGCGTTGTCGCTCCGTCAATTTCCCTTTAAGTCAAGAGTCGGGGAGACCCCGCGGCCCGGCCATTAAGTTTCCGTAAACACAGTAATATCTTTCAGTGATTGTCATATTTGATGCTCACATAGACGAAAACTTTCTTATCCCGACTATAATCATTGCCTGTATGTCCCTTAACTCTCCACTCCGCTCTGTAACCTCCGGGCACCTCGGTAGCACTGTACTCGGTACCATTTGTAAGTAACGTCGTATCTTCCGGCAATCGGTTACCCTCGCCCACGGTCTCCAGACTAAGGTCATAATCTTCCCCATACGGCGAGGCCATGGAGACCTTAACGACTCCATGAAAACCTTCAGGGGGGCTCCATGATCCACTCAACTCTTGTCCTGAGGACGAAATGTACCCGTAATATAACAAAAACTCATAATTGGATCCACCGTATGAATAAGTTTTGGAATCCGAAAGCTGAAAAGGAGTCGCATATGCAGCAGTAGTGAACGTCACTTCTTGTTTCACACTTTGGTTGCCGGCGGCATCGACGGCGACCAGTGAGAAGAGGTACGATGACTTTGGAGACAGCCCCTTCACTTCATAGCTGTTCACATCCCCGTTCAGGGTAGCCTGCAGCGTATTGTCTTGGTACACCAAGTATTTGTCTACTCCCGTATCATCCGTGGCCGGCTGCCAATTCAGCCGTACGCTGTTATAGGTCACATCGGTAACCGTCAGCACATCACCAGCAGGCCACTTAGGTGCGGTAGTGTCCCCGGGTGCATCGTTTAGACGGAACAGAGTGCCCTCGACCGCTTGGTACCATGCGCCGTTGTGATAAGAGATGTTGGTACTATTGGATATGAGTTTTTTCGGTTCCTGATCTCCAGGATGGTACATATACAGGGCGCTATTATACGTGATTGCCAAAGTCCCGAGTTCGTTCAAAGCGCGGATTTTCGGATTTCCATTGAAATATGTCACTTGGGTCACAGTTCCCTGTGGAGATTCCAAGAAAATTTGTCTGCGTCCGCTCGGTGTGGGCTTCGTGTAGGCAATCCACCCCTGATTGATCTCGAAATCAGAATGCGGACTCGTAATATCATCATCGGAAATAGATTTACTGATCTCCGTGAGAGAACCGTCCGCATATTTAAATATATCGCGGCTATTAATGCTCAGCAGCACGGTCTTTCCATCAGACACGAGCGATGGATATTCGAGGCTGGTTTTGATTAACTGCCTGCTTGTGCCATCGGGCTGAAACAGGGTGATTCCCTCGTTATTAGCTGCGACAAAGCTGCCGTTTGCAGCCAGTGCGACATTGCCCACTCTTCCGAAATTACGGGTCTTCCCGGTTTCGGTATCGATCAGATCTCCTGTATAGTAAGAGAAAGCATATTTTCCGTTGGTTTGTGCAAAAAAATCCGTCGATGCCCAAATGCCCGTATCCTTCAGCTGACCGGAATTCCACAGGAAATACCGAGCACAGTCTTTGCCACAAAAAGCTCTCATCAGTGCACCTGTAGGTGTCAGCAGCGACTTGCCCAGACCATAATTGGGAGGATTATAGATGATGGTTTCCGTCCCATCCGTGCGGTTCTTGATCTTGTAGTCGGTGTCATAGTAGAGGGTTCGGGTGTCGTCGAAATCCACGATCGTTCCTTCCACGCTATCTACCGGAATTAGTGTTGAAGAGGGATCAACGTACAAATGATATTCCGAGGAAAAGCGCAAATTGCGATAATATCCGTTAGCCCAATCATATACTTGTACCCGGTAGGTAACAATCTGATCCTTATAGGCAGTGAGGCCGAATTCATGGTCCAGGGAACCTTTAGCTTCAAACGTCTCGATTACTCGATCGGCAGTTGAGAGCGATACACGGATAATCGGAATGGATAGCTCGTCCTTTGTGCTTACGAGGGCCCGGAATTTGCCGTTCTGCACGACATGAAGTTTCGATACGCCGGTGATTTGTACTTCCGGAGGAGCATCGTAGAGGAAGTTCTTCGTCATTTTACCGGTCCGGCCCGCATAATCAAAAGCAGTAACGGTCACACTCTTTACACCCTGCTGCAGCCCGTCCAAGGGGAAATCCGCATTCCACCATGTACAGCCCGCACCACAGTCTTCAAGCTCGAGATCAACCTCCCGATCGTCCACCTTCGCCGTAACTTTCTGAATCTCATATTTGGACTGGACATTTACAGATAAAGCAAGCTTCGTATGCTGCGGTTTGTTGAAATCATCAACGTAGATGTCCACTTTAATTTCTCCTGCAGCAGGCCACTGAGGCGCGGTAGTATCCCCGGGTGCATCGTTTAGACGGAACAGAGTACCCTCGACCGCTTGGTACCATGCACCGTTGTGATAAGAGATGTTGGTACTGGTACTATCGGATATGAGTTTTTTCGGTTCCTGATCTCCAGGATGGTACATATACAGGTCGCTATTATACGTGATTGCCAAAGTCCCGTGTTCGTTCAAAGCGCGGATTTTCGGATTTCCATTGAAATATGTCACTTGAGTCACGGTTCCCTGCGGAGATTCCAAGAAAATTTGTCTGCGTCCGCTCGGTGTGGGCTTCGTGTAGGCGATCCACCCCTGATTGATCTCGAAATCAGAATGCGGACTTATAATATCATGATCGGAAATAGATTTACTGATCTCCGTGAGAGAACCGTCAGCATATTTCAATATATCGCGGCTATTAGTGTTCAGCAGCACGGTCTTTCCATCAGACACGAGCGATGGATATTCGAGGCTGGTTTTGATTAGCTGCCTGCTTGTACCATCGGGCTGAAACAGGGTGAGTCCCTCGTTATTAGCTGCGACAAAGCTGCCGTCCGCAGCCAGCGCGACATTGCCCACTCTTCCGAAATTGCGAATCTCCCCGGTTTCGGTATCGATCAGATCTCCTGTATAGCCAGAGAAAGCATATTTTCCGTTGGTTTGTGTAAAAAAATCCGTCGATGCCCAAATGCCCGTATCCTTCAATTGACCGGAATTCCACAGGAAATACCGAGCACAGTCTTTGCCACAAAAAGCTCTCATCATTGCACCTGTAGGTGTCAGCAGCGGCATGCCCAAACCATAATTGGGAGGATTATCGATGATGGTTTCCGTCCCGTCCGTGCGGTTCTTGATCCGCAACTTATTGTCGGTGCCATTGTAGAGGGTTCGGGTATCATCGAAATCCACGATCGTTCCTTCCACACTATCTACCGGAATTAGTGTTGCAGAGGGATCAACCATCGAATTCTCTGCTACCACCGCGGAACCGGAGTCCGCGGCAGTTGCCTGAAAGGGTACAAGCATCGTCAGCAACAGAAAGGCACAAACTAAAAGCATAAACCATCGTCTCATCCATCTTCACTCCATTATTTTTTACCTTAAATCTACCATATTACCAAAATCTATGAACGTGCTCATTGCACTATTACAAAACAAATCTACCAAAAATATCAACACAAACATTGGTATATTTCGCATTGAATGAACTCAATATGGACGGAAATCTGGTTGTTCAGTCAACAATCGGTCATTTAGAGATGTGAAGAGGCATTTAATGAGAGGGGGAGGGACCTCATGAAGGAAAGGCTTCTGGAGGCCTAGGATCTGCGTCCGGCCTTATCAACAAATCGCGGGTGCAAAGAAGGCCACGGGGAGACCCCGCGGCCGACCATTAAGTTTCCGAAAACATAGCAATATCTTCAGTGATTATCATATTTGATGCTCACATAGACGAAAACCTTTTTATCCCGACTATAATCATTGCCCGTATGTCCCTTAACTCTCCACTCCGCTCTGTAACCTCCGGGCACCTCGGTAGCACTGTACTCGGTACCATTTGTAAGTAACGTCGTATCTTCCAGCAATCGGTTACCCTCGCCCACGGTCTCCAGACTAAGGTCATAATTTTCTCCATACGGAGAACCCATGGAGACATTAACGACCCCATGATAGCCTTTAGGGGGGCTCCAAAATCCACTCAATACTTGGCCTGGAGACGAAATGTACCCGTAATATAACGAATACTCATAATTGTACCGACCGTCTGAAAAAGTTTTGGAATCGGAAAGCTGGAAGTCAGATTTCGTTTGAATTTGAATGGGAGTCAAACGATCTTTTGTAGTTCCATCGCCGAGTTGGCCCGTCCAATTACTTCCCCACGCCCATACGGTTCCGTCGTTTTCGACGGCGAGACTATGCCAATGGCCCGATGAGACGGCGGCCACCGAACTGAGACCCTGTACTTGAACAGGAGTGGATCGGTCCGTATGCGTTCCATCGCCCAGTTGGCCGTAATCATTCGATCCCCATGCCCAAGCAGTCCCATCGCTTTTGACCGCCAAACTATGCCAAAGGCCTGCTGAAATAGCAACTACCGAATCGAGACCCTGCACTTGAACGGGAGTATTACGAATCTTTACCGTTCCTTCGCCCAGTTGGCCATATTCATTGTTTCCCCACGCCCATACGGTTCCGTCGCTCTTTAATGCCAAATTATGATAAGAGCCCATATCTACAGCGACTACCGAACTGAGATTTTGTACCTGAACAGGAGTCGACCGATCAATTTCGGGGTATCCATCGCCCATGCTCTCATCCCATCCCCACGTCCAGACCGTCCCGTCGTTTTTAATTGCCAAACTACGCCCACGGCTCGCATCTATGGCGGTCACCGAATCGAGACCTTGCACCTGAACGGGAGTCAATCGCTCATTGTTGGTCCCGTCGCCCAGTTGGCCGTGATAATTCAAACCCCACGCCCAGACCGTCCCGTCGCTCTTTAATGCCAAATTATGGTGTGTTCCCGCATCTACGGCGACTACCGAACTGAGACCCTGTACCTGAATGGGCGTCAATCGATCGATTTTGGTCCCGTCACCCAGTTGACTGTTGTCATTCGATCCCCACGTCCAGACCGTCCCGTCGTTTTTAGCTGCTAAACTATGGTACGACCCTGCATCAATGTCGACTACCGAATTGAGACCCTGCACCTGAACGGGAGTCAATTGCTTATTTCTGGTCCCGTCGCCCAGCTGGCCTTCGGTATTTGATCCCCATGCCCAGACCGTCCCGTCATTTTGGAGAGCGAGAGTATGGATGATTTCTCCTGCAACCATCGTTACACCTGATGTCGAACTCGCTGCTGCCACCGCGGAACTGGAGTCCGCGGCAGTTGTCTGAATGGGTACAAGAAGCGTCAGCATCAGAAAGGCACAAACTAAAAGCATAAACCGTCGTTTCATCCATCTTCACTCCAACCATTTTTTACCTTAAATCTACCATATCACCGGAATCTATGGATCTGCCCAATGCACTATTAAACCAAAACTACCAAAAATATCATAACTCCATTGTTGAGATTCATGACTTTTTCATTGTTTTACTTGAATTTACTAAATGTTACATAAAGTAAAGTCAGATCATCTAATACTTATTTTACGAATTCTGACGAGATTGTAATTCGAAAAGCCGCATGTGATCAACAACTCCTGTCTAATACTTCATTCCTTGAACAACAATCTTTTCATCTCGATCTGTGCCGCTTCATTCTACTGCGCTACGTCAATTCAAGAAAGCCTTTGATTAAGGAAAACCATTTGAATAGCGCGTCAAAATCAAGTATGGCACAGGAATTCAAGAGCATAGCGAATCAATAACGCTATCTGCTAAGATCGATAACCCCCAACGAAAGAGCGCTATGAGGCATTCTATTCCGTGTTAATCTGCAAGGATATCTTTAGGCTTAACTGGAAACTTAACAAAAAATGGTGAAATGGAGGAAACTGGCCTTCTTTAATAGAATAAATTTGTATCTGGTGATTATATATGGGGGTGTAGTATTAAGATGCCAATTCAAAATTATGTTTCAAATGAACTTACACATTTTGTAGGACGCCATCTACACGATGGGCAAAGATTTGACCTTCTGATAAAGATTATTAATGATGGATGGATTCTTCATGACCCTTTTAGTCCTACTATCTCTGGTAATATAAATATCAATTTTCAAGCATCAAATTTAGAGGATATTGTCACCCCTAGCATAACCTGTTACGCAGATATTCCGATACATGACTTACATCTCCATATGGGAAAATACAGCAACTTTGGCTTGTCCTTTAATAAACAATTCCTTGTTGAGAAAGGAGCAAATCCAGTACTTTATGTTGTTCAAAATGCAAATGATACAATACTGGATATTTCCAAGATCGTACCAAACGGTAATTGGACAACAAGGCCTTCTCCGTATAAGACTATTTCCAGAGATGAATTATACAAAGAAAATATAAAGAAATATTTTAATTGTTGGATTGATATCAGGAATTTTTTAAGAGAAGAGGAATATAGAGAAGGTGTGCAGCGAGAAGAGATATCAAAAAAATTAGCTACATTAAAAGAAGTGAACCAATTCTTAATAAAGCATATATTTGCCTTTATCAAGCCCTTCGACGCTTCCAAAACAGATGATGATCTGGATAACTATTACATGGAAAGAGAATGGCGTTTAGTAGGAAATTTGCAGTTTGATATCAGTGATATTAGTCGAATACTGATCCCTAAAAGTTATGCAAAACAGTTAAGAGAACATATACCGAGTTATAGCGGACAGATTGCATATACGGACTAAGCCTTGCTTTTGTATAAATGAGACCTCAAAATTGAAAACTGGAGAAAAGATTATCACAAAAAAATAAAGCAGTCCATCCTCAAGCGAAGCTTAATGGGGAATAGACAGCTCGGGCCTTCATATGGTATTATATAGGAAATCGCGAAGCACGCGTACAAGAGAGCCGCCTCGGAAAGCATCCGGGCGGCTTTTTCGTTTTGTTATAGGCTAACCTAGTAAACCATCAGATCGAGCGTCAGCGAGCCGTGCATGAACAGCAGATCCGAGAGATCCAGCAGCCTCCAGCAAAGAAATAACGGCGGAGTGCCGGCAAAGATGATTGTAGAAGAGCTCTTACATAGGAGTTCTTCTTTATTTTATAATGGCAGAAAACAATCGAGGGACGAAATGACCGAACCAATCAAAAAAAACGACCTATACAACGACGGCATATGCCAATGTAGGGCCGCGATGAAGGGAAAGCACCTCACATTCAATAAGGCACTACATGCCAGTCACCACTTTACCGTATACATGTGCATCAAATGCGACAAGCCGATCTATTGGCAGTCGATGCCTTATCGCTAATCATTACCTTTCGGGCATTGTCCGTTTTTTAAGATTCCGTTATGCGTCCATCTGCTCTTTAAATGTACGCGTTCACATTGAGAACACCAGAGGTACATCATAATCGCCCCCCCGTTATTTGTTCTACAGCTCCCGTTCAATCTTTCGCCGTTTAGATGCTCGTCTATTCGCGTGGCGTCTATTGTTTATCTTCATTTCCTTCTAAACCATACTCAGCCATAAACCTCACTGGTTTATGTTTTCTAACATACTGCCGAATAAAATCTTGCCGTTTTATAGGATCTTCTTCACGTCCCAATAATCCTCTCTTTCTTGTTCGTTCAGATACAGGCAAATTGTTCCATGCCTCAATCGCTTCCTCTTCTAGTCGTCCTTCTATTCTCTGTTCGGTGAGCCATCGAGTCACGTACCGATCGCGTTCGACGGCAGGATCTTCAGGGGGCGGAAGCAAAGTAGTCAAATCAGATTTGATTTGGTCCAAGGCGAGGCTTAGTTCCTGGCGGATCTCCTCGCTGAATTTATAACGCAGCTGTTCCAGTAAAGCCAATTGGTTATTGGTTTCCCCTTCAAAATCGGGCGGAAACGGGCGAAGTTCGATCGTCTCTTCTTTCGGCAGTTGATCATATATCGCATCCATACTCCATTTATCCTCACGTTTAGCGGCTATGTACTTTGCGATCCGATAATCGAGCACATCAAAGATTCGTTCTTTCTTCGGTCCAATGGTTCGATTCACATAATGAATTCGCCGTTGTTCCAAAAAGTTAAACCAGTTATTGATCGTGGTATGATGCCGGCCGGCAGCCTCCGAAAAATCGTTTAATTGCTTATGTCCCTCGAATTCCAACGTGAATGCCCCTTTCATGCGAAGATATTCGCTCTGGTCAATATATTGAGGATATCCATTTATCTTCTATTGGCGATATATTCTCTAAAGTCGACGAATTATCGACTCCCTATCAATAAAACTATTATAGCAAAAGTATTCACTATTAAATATAAAAGTATTCAAAAAGCCTTTGTTTTCAAGTATTTATCGTCAATATATACTCTAAACTCAATATATTCTCGATATGAAATCAATGGTTTTATAGTATATATCCTCAATCTATAGATGGATAAAATTTCTTGCCGGACGGAATCCGCCTATGTTACACTACATATGTGTTACTTAGTGTAACAGTAGTTAACATTACATCATTCAATGTGATATTATGTGCGATTTTGTCATAGAGAGAGGGGGTTTGCCATATCGATGTCGTCCCATACACCCGTTATCGAAATTGAAGCGATATGTAAAAAGATCTTTCGTGAAAGCGTGCTTGATATCTTTTATCTGATCATGACGGAGAAGGATATCTCCAAAACGGAAATCGCTCAGCGATTCCATGCGATTGAAGGAAATGAAACCAAAACACAGAAATACAGGCACAAAATCAATGAAGCACTCGCGAAGCTTGAAGGGGCCATGTTTATTGACAGTTGGGTAGATGGCACAGCAAATCGGTACTTTCTCACCCAGCATGGGGAAGTCGCGAAAGGGATTTTGGCCCAAATGTTTGAGGCAGATCCTCTGATTTTAAAAGGCACGAAAATTGTTTCTAAATTCATGGAAGAAGAGGTGTAAGAAGAACATGAATGAAAAATCCGTAAAATCGATTGACGGTATTTGGCCGTTAGAAGGTTTTGTCACGCAAAAAAACGCTACTGCAAGCATTCCATTTGGCTTTATCGGTATTGGTCAAGGCGGATCCAAGATTGTCGATGCTTTTGCAGGCATTCGATCGCCAAAAGACGGAGAACCGATTTATCCATGCATGATCGTCAACAGCAACCTCGGTGATATGCGGAGCCTGCGGAACATCCCCGGCCATCTGCAATTTGCCCTTAAGGGATATGAAAATGGCGTAGGCAAAAATCCGGAGGTTGGCAAGGAAGCCTTTACGAAAAACGGCGCTGCCATCTTCGATGCCATCTCAAATGTGATGGCCAGCTGCAAAATGATCTATGTGGTCAGTGCAATGGGGGGCGGCACTGGCGCCGGCAGTATCAATGTATTGTGCGATGCGGTAGCGGATTATTTGGGCAAGCCGGTTGCCGCCATTACGGCATTGCCGCGGCCAGACGAAGTAGAAAGCCTAAATGCATACAATGCAATGGCGGAACTCGTGCCTAAGCTCCAGGAGGTTCGCGAGGATGGAGAAGGCGGACGGTACCGGGCTTTGGAAAACATCATCATCTTGGATAATGAGAAGATCGTTCAAGATCACTTAAGCGAGCCCGAAGCGCAAAACTTGACTTGGGACTTCTATAGCAACTATAAATTGGCCGGGACTCTTCATGAATGGAATGTGGTGACGAGCTTAGAGAGTGATATTACCCTTGATGCTGCAGATTTGATGAACCATGTGCTTATGACAGGCGGGGTCCTGACCTTTGCGAAGAAGAAAATCAACTTGGATGAAATGAAGTCCAAGGAGGATCTGATTGCCCAAATCATTAGCACATACAAAGGGAAAAACGTCTTGGCCAATGGATTTAATTATCAGCAGGATATGCGGAGCATGGCACTCGTAGTGGTCATGCCAAAAGATCGGATGAACGTACTCAATCAAGATACGCTGGAGATCATCCGAACCAAAATGAAACAAGAAATGCCCAACATCGCGTTTTATCCCGGTTTCGCCAGCTCCAACAGCCAGCGTCACGCGATCGTTTTAACAATTGCAAGTATGGCTGGACTTCCGGAGAGGGCGCGCAACCTCAGACAAGAGGCAGAAGAGCTGCGCCGGATCCGCGAGGAAAGAGAGCGTGGGGCCAGCGGATTTCAAATGGGAGACAAGCTAGCGTATAATCAAATAGCAGCAGCTACCCAGGCACGTCGGACCGGAGGCAATCCTTTCAGCCAGCCTCAAGGTCAGGGTGATAAACCTGTAAAGAAAAATCCATTCGCGACATAATTAGAACTTCATCGTAATGTTGCAACACCCATCACATAAGAGAGCACACACTGTAACTATAAGTGATGTTGTGTAACACATAATCTAATTAAATCCACAGCAATCAGCATAAAACGATTAACAGGAATAGGTAGCCGCTCAAATGATGAGAGCGGCTTTTTTGTGTTTAGGTAGCTTTTATCGGGCTATGACCGAAAGCATCGCTGCCAAGGCTACTGAACAGTTCCTACCGAATTCTGTGGTTTAGATACTCTTCTATTGGGGTTACCTCACGAAACGGAAAAAATCGTACGTTAACAGCACTCCTGTCAGATTGAACCCTTAGAAGTTGCGATGAAACCGTCAGATAAATCATGAACCGATCCTAATCTGACGCGATTTGTTCCCACGGCTGACGTAAGTTTGAGGTATAGTTCATTATGACAAGCAGCAGACCAGAGGGGATTAAGCTAACTGGCAGTTTTATTCCATAAGCAGGAATAATATTGCTCTATGTAGAATTGAGAAATATGGATATTCATTAGAAGAACATCGAACATGGGTAAACGCTTATACAAAGGAATCTGCTTGAGTAAAGAATAAGATATGTGGAGTGAAATAATGGATACATGTGAAAACTGTCAACAATCGTTGTCTGGCGGCGATTTAACTCTTCCTTGGGAAGACGGAGATAATGCTCATGCATACGTCACATGCCCGCACTGTGGACATGAGAATATTAAATATGGTTTTGGCGGAGATGATGACTAGAGGTAATTCACGTCTTGAAAGGAGAAAATAATATGATATGCCCAAAATGCGAAAAGCATTTTAATGTGAGCGAAACTAGATCATGGTTTAATCATTTTTATAGTAGAAGTGCTGAATGGGATTATGATAAGGATCTATCAGAAAGTTTATGTAAAGATTGTGCCGAGGACGATGTGAATTCTAGATGGATGGATGGAACACTTAAAGCTGCTGATGGGGATCCATCTCCAGAAAGTCAGAAAAAATGGTTGAATTTTAAAAAATAAGCATTTTCTTCATAGGACCATTTATAACGTTGAAATAAGAATGTAGAGAACACATTTACCGAAAATGGGGTTTATTCAACTAACGGGTACTATAGCTCAAAATAAACGTGAGAGAGCCATCTAAATTGGAGTGGCTCTCTTTACTGTGAGCGTGGCTCTGATTCGCTAACACCGTGGCTCTGACACATTAACCAAGCGGCTCCATTGCACCGAAATACTCACCCAAAAAATTAGAATGAAGCGTTACGGGAAACGTTCAACGAGTTCTAGCTACCCGATTACGAAAACCGGATTCCTTTGTAGAATAAAGGGTCCGGTTTTTTCATGTAATGAATTGCTTAGCGTACGATTTTTTCCGTTTCGTGAGGTGATCCCTATATTGAACTCCTCATCCCCACCATTTCCACCACTGATGAATTAATGCGCCAAGACCGAGAGTCGCAGCAGATAGGCTGCGGAGTAAAGAAGTGGGCAGACATGACCTCATACGAGCCATCGTATGAGGTTGTTTTCGATCCCTAAAGTTGAATATTGATATTCAACTTTAGGGATCGTTGAGGCATGCGCCGCAGCGCAAACGATTGGGGGTCTGGGGGCGAAGCCACCAGGCGGGTCTGGGCGGCAGGCCCAGCAAGATGACGGAGGATATCCGAGAGAACGATGAGCGGCAGCGAAATCGGAATCGCGGATATCCGTAGACGAATCTTGCCATCCTCCGAGAACGCACTTATACTGAGAGGAGGATGAAGGTTTTTCCTTTCTTGGAGGTGGTTTCCACCTCCACCCGTCGCAAGCGACGGGCTGCCTTAACCCGTCAAAATGACGGGCTGGTTTTGGGGTTAGAAGGTTTGCGGGCTGATCCGGTCAGGATCGCCCCTCCCGTCCCCTCCGGGGAGGCGCAAAGGACACTGTCCTCTGCACTCCACTCTCCCTCGGCGGGGGCCAGCCCTCCGAACGCAGGGTTCGGAGGGCACCGGTTAGGGTCGGTGTAACGAACCGCTCGTCAAGCCTAGCGGCTGCTCCGCTGCCGCTGCGCCCCCTTTAGGGTGACGGCTTCATGCCCGCGGGCATGAGCGCCATGAGGATGAAGTGAATAGGCAAGAAAGGAGAAAGCAGAATTGAGTGAAAATCGAAAGCGAAACAAATCCGTATTGGTTCGGCTCACGGACGAGGAATACGAGATGTTAAGTGCAAAAGCGGCTTTGGCGGAAAAGACGATGCCTACTTTTTTGCGTGAACTCGGGTTAAATCAGGATATAGAGTCCCCTCTCATACGGAAGGAGGATGCGACAGAGATCGCCAAACAGATCCGCATGCTCGGAAATAATTTGAACCAGCTGACAAAGCTGGCGCATCAAGGCCAGATTCGAGTCGTTCAAGCGGACGATGCCCGAAGGGAGTTGGAACGCTTATGGCAATTATTAAGCTCCTATCGACGAAAAACGCGAGCAGACTGATTAATTATTGCTCCAAGCGTGCGGAAGAGCGCGATGGGTACAATTGTGATCCGGAATTTGCCACGGATCAGCTGCGCCGCACACGGGAGGATTGGGAGAAAAACGAAAGCGTGCAGGCGCATCATGTGATCCAGTCGTTTGTGCCGGGAGAAGTCACGGCGCAGCAGGCGAGTGACATTGGCCGCCAGCTGGCGGAGAGGATCGCGCCCGGCCACGAAGTGCTTATTTATACGCATACCGATAAGGCGCACATCTATAATCACATCATCATTAACGCCGTTTCGTTTGAGAACGGCCGGAAATACCATTCAGATCGTGCGCAGCTCTATGCGATCCGGGAGCACTCCAATGAACTGTGCCGGGGGCAGGGTCTGGCTTTCTTGAAAGAGCAGGCTACCGCCAAAGAACGATTCATCGAAGGCTGACTCATTAAGGTCAAATGCGAGCCGTTCATACGGACGACTGTCCCAAGAAAATAAAGTATTAGACTGAAACTATCAATTGCTAGATAAGGTGGGTCAAAGCCATGAAACAAATGCCGAGACACGTGATTCAAAAATATCTAAAGAGAACAATGGAAGTTGATGCGTTTACGGCATCGCTCGATGCACTGTCATCTGAAACAAATCCATTACGCTACGCATTCTTCTCTTTAGGGATTAGGGAACTAGTTAATCATGTCATTGATCGTTTAGCTCCAAATTCAAGTGTCGTACTATGTGGATGGTGGGACGACGACAATGGCAAAAAAACGACACCTAAACGAACGGAAAAAATGCAGTATGCGATTCGCGGGGGACTATCGGATGAATTCGTGACCGACGTGCTTAAGCTTGACCTATCATTTATCACAGACAGAACACAACAGGCGGTAGACGAACTCAGCATTTACGTTCACTACAATGAAAGCACGTTTAACGTGGATCATGTTACCGGGAACAAGCTCGTGGAGGATACTTTATCTGCTGTACAAAGATTCTTTGAAGACATCGAAGAACTGAAAGAAATGGTTTCTGAGGCGCTGGAAGTATCTCTGCATAAAGCGATCTCATCGGCCACAATTGAAGACGTATTGGGTGAAGTTGACATCTTGTCTACACATTATCTTGTCGAAGGAAGCGACATTGAGGAAATCATTGTGAGGTCAATTGATCATCAGCATATCGATGTCCAAGTAAGTGGTAATGTTGATATCGAGCATCAGTATGGCTCCGACGGGGACTACGAGCGGGGAGACGGCATTCGAATTGAAAGTTCCTATCCGTATGTTGTTAAACTTCAACTAGATGTCAATGACCCGCTAGAAATCACTATCGAAACCGATGATATCATTGTCAATACAGATAGTTTTTATGGTGATGAAGAAGACGAGGACTTGGAACATTGGTCCGTCGATGAGATGGAGGAAACCATCGGGGATGATGATAGGAGAGACTTTGATCCAACTGAGCGTTTTTAAGCTATCGGAGAGCGTTAGTTCAATAAACCGTCAGCAGTCTAGGACTTATTTTTCAGTCCAAGACTGCCGCTGGGTTTATATTGGGGTCAGTCTAACACTTATTATTCGGAGCCTGACGGTTCAGCAATTCAGAAATCCGCAAAGGATCAACAAATCCAGTCTAATACTTTATTTTCTCGGAACAACGACGCCCGAAGGGAGTTAGAACGATTATGGCAATTATTAAGCTCCTATCGACGAAAAACGCGAGCAAACTGATTAATTATTGCGCCAAGCGTGCGGAAGAGCGCGACGGATTCAATTGTGATCCGGAATTTGCCAAGGAGCAGCTGCGCCGCACTCGGGAGGATTGGGAGAAAAATGATAATATACAGGCGCATCATGTGATCCAGTCGTTCGTGCCGGGAGAAGTCACGGCGCAGCTAGCCAATGACATTGGCCGCCAGCTGGCCGAGCGGATCGCGCCCGGCCACGAAGTGCTCATTTATACGCATACCGATAAGGCGCACATCCATAATCACATCGTCATTAACGCCGTTTCGTTCGAGAGCGGCAAGAAATACCAATCAGACCGTGCGCATCTCTATACGATCCGGGAGCACTCCAATGAACTGTGCCGGGGGCAAGGGCTGGCCTTCTTGAAAGAGCAGGCCACCGCCAAGGAACGATTCACACAGGCGGAATACAAGCTTGTAGATCGTGGAGAGTTGCTATGGAAGGATGAACTACGCACAGCCGTTGAAAAAGGGGTCTCGCAAACGTCGAGCCTGCCAGATCTGCAACGTTTCTTAAAACAACAGTACGAAATTGAAATGAAAATCCAAAATAAAAACGTGAGCTTTCTACATCCGGAAAAGCAAAAATATGTACGCGGCAAAACGCTTGGGGCCGCTTATACCAAGGAGGGAATAGAAGATGTCTATGCAAAGCAGAAAGCGGGCCGAACTACCGATGAACGAACGGGAAGAGACGATATGGAGCGAGGATCATCCGGAGCAACCCATGCCGGAGCTGGCCGACGAACCGATGCAGGCCGTCTCGTACCAGGAGATGAAGGAACTGCTGCGCTCGGTCCAGAGACAGCAGATCGTCGTAGGGGAGTACTTCAGCCAGATCGCGCGGAGGTTGGAGGACAGCGAACAGGAGAAGCAGGAGCTGCTGAAGCGAATGGATCAGGCCGTACGCGGACTGACGAAGCAGGAAGAAGAACTGGTCCAGACGATTCAAAAACACCAGATCGAGAAGCAGCGGCAGCTGACGCAGGCATTACAGGAAGTAAACCATCTCAAGCAAGAGCTGACACGCGGATTTCTGGAAATGACGATCCGGGCGAAGGTTCCGCTCTCGCACCAGTTGGCCAAAATCGGGATAGTGAGCCTCTCCAGCCTGATCGGGGGCATAGTGGTCTATCTTTTGCTGACGCTGGCAGTGCGCTAGATGCGCTGATCAAAGCGGGTGAGGCTGTCCAGCGGGAGGCTGAACAGCAAAAGAGGCAGCAGGAGACGAAGAAGGTTCGGCAGCAGAAGCGCGGCGGGCAGGATCGGGAGCGGTAATGGTACTTCATAAAGGAATCCCATGCCACCACGTCGTATAACGCATCATGCGCGGCAGATGCCGTCACGTTTCGAATACTGGAAGAATATTCAAAAGATAAAACTTTACAGAATTGGATTGGTGGATTAATCTGGAAGATAATCGGAAGCACCGTTTAATCATATCGCCTGAGGGAAGCACGCCGGCGATTACCAAAGAGCCATTATATTGGGGGAGAAATTATGAATCTTTCGGATCTTCTTTCGAATCCAGATTATCCTAAGATCGTAGCTGCAATCACTGTAATCGTAGCTGCAAGCGCTATGATCGTATCTGCAATTGTAGGATTATCAGGATGGGGGACTTTACTTTACAACCATTTCTCGTCGAAAGCAAAAATTACTGGAAAATTATTATGTATACTGGAAGGTGAGATGCGGGATAAGGGCCAACCTTACACGGCTTATGTCTTGTATCCTTATCTAATCAATAAAAGAAAAAGTTTAATACATGTTCTTCACTACGAATTCTATATCAAAGTCGATAAAAAATATAAAAAATTTGAAAGAGTTCACTCAATTGAAGACACTAAAGAATTAAAGATTTTAGATTTAGATATGTCTGATTTTGAAAAAAAATTGATTTATAAAAAAAATGAGCCCTACGAGTATGGGGTACCCAACCATGGATTCGTTGTTTTTAAAGGTCCAATTTCATTACACAGAAAAACAGTTCAAAAGTATAAATTAATCTGTATTGATGCTCTCGGCAATAAACATAAAATTGTAACAAAAGAAACTACGTTTATTGACGTCTTACGCGCACAAGAACTAGCTCAAGTAAAACTGCTGTTTAATCCGCAGAAAATCAGATTGGAAGTAATTCCAGAGCCCGCAGAGGGAACAGCTGCAGTATTGACTAGGGGAGATAGTGACAATCGTGATCCATTTATGATTGGGGCGGAAGATGGTAGCTATAATCTCGTCTGTGGTTGTTGCGAATTTCCACTCGCTATTCAAATGGGAGTATCTCAGCTAAAGAACATTGTATTCCATTGCCCGGTATGTAATAGTTACAACAGCTCTAATACACCTGCTCCTACGCTCGAATGGGTTCCGCCAGCAAACTAACGAAAATATACGCTAAGGACGTTATAGCACATAAAAAGTCGAATTTTCCTACTCTAAGCGAATGACCACTAAACATCATTAGCGGTCATCAACCGATGAAAAAACGGCTTTCTATGTCCGCTAAGGTCGGCAGGAACGGGGAAAATGCACGTCCGCTAATGCTTAGCGTATAAAACCGTTAAAATGTTGGCGGAACCCCAAAAAGAAAAGGAGTTTGATATATGGTTAATTGACCAACAACGAGAGACAGAGGAATCTACCGACACATAACGAAAATGCCGATGATATGGGATTTGAATGGGGAAACGCCGCCAATGAAAATAACGGTCGTCGGCTATGATGAACTGGATCGAGAGCAAGTCAGAACAACGATTGAAGGTGGACTGCCAGAGACAAAGTTGATTCTAACGGATACGATAAATACTAAAGGGCTGCCGCGCGGCAGCCCTGCGCTCAACTAATTGGCAGGATAATTTAATCAACTCGCGAATTTATTTTGAATTACATATTATAAGAGATTCATGAAATATTCGTTAAGTGAAAAATGATCTACTTCCAAGAACACTTTCGGTGAGGTGTTACAAGTGAACTTAATAAAAGACGATTTAAAAAAGTGGATTAACGAAATTTGTAACAATGATGTTGATTGTGAGACTAAACTGAGAAGATTACTTGGTACGCAAAAAACGATATTATCTGATATAAATTATCATTTCACTCAAAATAATGCAACTAAAATAAAGGGGATTATTAAGAATTATTTGCAAGAAAATTGTTTGATATTTATAAAATGCGACAACTGTAATAAAACACATCTAGTTAGAAGTTATCATATAAATGTCAAGTGCGAGAATTGTAATCAGATTTTAGTAAGTTCGATAAAGTCTGAAATTAACGAAGAAGGGTCTGACAAGATAAATTCAAGCAGAAAGTGCATGTATTGCGGAAAAAAGGTTACTCCTTTGCCAAACTCCGTTACTTGTTATTCATGCAAAAACATAAGTTTTAGTCTTTATTAGGCTTCGGGAATTCGCCCTTCATCTTGAATTATCGGGAACGATAGTTCCATAAAATAGCGGCAGTCTAGGGATTTATTTTCTGCTTACACTTTCATCGATTTATTCATCCAGGCTAGGATACGAGATATCGTTTGTAATTGTTGATTTGTTATTTCAGACTCTCTTTCGTCAATACCTCCGCTTTCATTCCCTCCAGTAACGCACGCAATCGCTTCTGACGGTGCTCTGAGCAAGTAACGAAGAGAATGACGGGAAACGCTCCGTAACGCTTCTGAAATAGTCCTGAGTTCTTTAGTGATTGATACAACTGAATTTTAGATTCATTCTTAACCATCGATTGGGAGCGATCAATCTCAAGAAAATAATGCTGATTATTTTTAGTGAAATAAGCATCCGGAATGATCTTTTCATCTAACCATTCAAACGGCTGCTCAGGATACCACACAGCTGGACGGTAATGAATATAAACATCATTCCTCATGAGGTAATGCGGAACATGCAGCGTGCGTTTGCGAACCTTCTCAGAGTCGATCAGCTTACGGCCGGCTGCCGCGAGATAGAATACTTTTTCCTCCAACGTGAATGATGAAATTAATTTAGCTTTCTCCATATCATTCAGGATCCGCAGCGTGTTTCGCTTTCCTCCTGTGAGCTTTAAAGATTCAATTTGGCTCGTCGTACAATAGTCTAGCTTATTTAAGTACGACAGAACGTTTTCCCACCTTTTTACCTTTAGCTGATTTTTGTTCAATGGTTGGCTCGATTCTTGTATCAGGTTTTGGTTCGTTATCGCCATGCTCAACCACCTTCCTCGGCACGTCCTCAAGTAACTTCTCTGCGTCAGTATCATCCAGATAAAAGCACTGAATAATTTCCTGCTTATGCCCATGCTGGTAAATCGCTCGACCTGGTATATCTGGCAAATAAGCTGCATCTGGTGCATCGAGTATCGTCCGAGATTGAATTTCATCGCGTGTACGGAAGGCTATTGCCGTTGAAATGTTGGTCCGGATATCCCCGGGCACCGAATTAACTGTAGGTCGCTGTGTCGAAAGACATACCCAACAACCAGCTGCACGACCCTTGGCGCTGATTGCGCGCAACTTAGCTTTAATCTGCTGCTTTAGTTTCTTATGTGGATCGTGGTCCGTTTCAATAAGGTCGGACAATTCATCAATAAAGATCACGCAGCGGTCACCGTTCCACTTCCGCATATTCCTTGTATACATTTGAGACAAACGATCCTCCATAATACCCTCAACAGTAGTTACACAGTTAAATAGCTCATTAAGCGTAATCGCAAATCCCTTTACACATTGGAGGTCCTTAAAAAGCATGAACTCAATGCCGGCTTTTAAATCAACAAGAAACAGCTGCAGGTGGTCATGTTTGTTTTTGATTAATGACGTTAACATGACCCGGGCGACGCATGATTTACCCGAGCCGGGTAAACCGCCATCAAGGAAATTAGGGTACGGTGCATCGAAATCAAAATAATGCACATCTTTCCGCTGATTGATCCCGAGAGGTACTTTCCAATCTTGGCGATGAGCATAATGATACGGTGCCATCTCTGGAAGCTTCTCGTTGAAAATATCAAGGATAAGGCCATTATCGAATTTGATCTCAACATCTTTCCGCAGCGCTTCACTCAGTGCTTGCTTCGCCATAAAAACGTCATACGATGATTTCCCAACCGGCAGGTTAATCAGGAACCGATGACCCCAGGGATAAATGATTTCCTTGTTAATCGTGGGCAGCAGCCATATTTCCTTATTCCCTGCCACAATAGGGACACCGAGTCGCATTTGCTCAAAGATGCTTAGAAGCTCCAAAGATAAAGATGAAGAAGAATAAGAAAAAGATTTAATAAAAGAAATACATGAACCAACAATCAAACCCACAGATATAGATTCTAAAATCACGTCTTTACCTCCTTATAAACCACCAGTTTAGTTGCAAGTTGGCGGAATAGTAAGGGACAAGTAAAATGCCAGAATAGATAAGGTTGGATGAGCCATCTGTTTAACCGGCACCCGGCGCATACATCACGGAATACTGTTTTCGACCAATTACGGAATAGTTAAACGAAGAAAAGAAGCGTTTCTTTTGTCCAGGAGTAAGCAATGTATACAGCACAGCCGATTAGAAAAAAGCGACCAAAGATTTGAACTGACTTCGCATCCCGGGTATAACCCTTAGATAACAATCGCCTTTCTACAACAACAGACAGCAAGGCTATACCCCCAATCGCAGTAAAACCAATTACTGCTTCCACACTGAGCATCTCCTTTCGATCATAGCTTCACGCGGCCAAACTCCGGTTTAACCTTCAACTGTTCGACCGTTTCGCTTAACGCGGATTAATGAACACGGTAGGCCGTGGCAATTCCTTTTGTTCCTTAGCAGCTGGCAACGTTAATGGACGTTCTTTTACCTCAACCTGCTTCGAAGTACGAATTCCCAACATTAAACGGAGCCCATTACGGCATAGATCCGGCAAATCTTCTTCCGCGATGTTCTGCCCAATCAGATCCGCATCGAGCTCCTTCCGCAGCCGAAAGCTTATAAGTGTTTTCATTCGTTCACCTCCAGTCGACTGTGGTATACCTCAATCGTATTTGGTGCCGTTTGTCCGATATTCGGAAAACTTTCCGAAGGCTAGTATATTTTTAATAATCTCGTCCAGATTGATAGATGAGGTGATTAAAAATGTTCGGATTAGGAAAACCACGTACAGAATTAGGGAAGTGGATTGACCAGAAGGGGATCTCACAAGAGGAATTATCTAAACACGCAAGAATTAACCGAGACACAGCAAGTGCAGCATGTTCTAAAAAGGCGTATATACCAAGTCCTACAGTCATGAAAAAAATATTGAAGGCCCTTCGGGAGATAGACGCCTCCGTTAGGGCTGACCAATTTTGGGATATTTGATTTTGTATACTTAGGTTTGTTTGGATTGTATACACAAGAGTCTCGAAGCGCCGGCTCCGCATGATACCCATGGCTGGCTCAAGCCAGATCCATGCTCAAGCATAAAAAAACAGCCCTTTAAAATATCTGTTCTCCCAACCCATAATTCTTATAACAAGTCATTTTTCACAAGATTCCAATAGTGTTCACCTAAGACTGTAAGTTTACATGATTTAGATTCCATTGCAGCATGGTACATATGGGGGGCACCAACGGGAACTAGAAGATTGATCCGATTATACTTTTGTAAAATTGAAAATTTCTCTGTATTCTCGGGGTTTGGTGAATCACTCTCTGGTTCAAAGCTTGGCTCAAGCTCATACTCATATCCTTTTTCCGGAAATAGGTCAACAATTTTCTTCAGTTCATCCAAAGAGATTGGCGGTTGTACTTCTCTAAGCGTCACAAAATTCTTAACATTCGTCTTAAAGATTGGCCTTTGTTGCCAAGGCCCTAGTGACTGATCGATATGAGCATATACGCTACCTGGAGTAATATCACCAACCAAATTTGCCGCACTCCCATTTAGTGCGTCCACAAAAAGGTTGGTGAATACTCCAGATCCATTCTCCTCAACTGCATATTGGATAGCACTTGATGCAGTTAGAATTGTGGTCCCTTCCTTTAGAACAGCCTTATTCTCGTCTGGGTCAGGTGTCCCCATAATTCCTGAATTACATGCGTCCAATATGATAATTCTATTTTTTGCAGGCGAATCGTTTGCCATCTTTAATAATTCATTCATTGAGAGCCCTTCATCACCAGCAGAACACTCAGAAGTAACCAAGAAACCACCAGTACTTTCGACATAACCATGCCCAGAGAAATAAAACAATGCAATCTCAGAATCATCAATGAACAATTCTGTTAAATGCTGTTTTAAATCTCTTCTTGAAATTTGATTAGATGGTCCTGTTGCTGTTAATAGTTTAATTCCAAAATTTATTGTCCCATCACTGTGACGATTTAAAACTGATTTAACTGAATAGGCGTCATTAACACAACCATATAGACTTGAAACTTTCTCGTATGAGTCAATACCTACGATAAGCGCTTTCCGCATACGTATTTAGTCACCACCTTAACTGAAATTGATCGACTTCATGCAAAAAGGGGAGGAACTGTTTTCAGCCCTCCCAAGAAAAATTACAAAGAATCAATAAAGTTTTTTACAGAATCCCATGTCCAGTTAACGACTTTTTTTCCTACTAACTGAGGCGGGATTTGGCCCTTGTCATCCTTAAAGATATGTATACCGATTATCGGTATCCCTTCTTCATTTGCACACTGCATCTCCCACTTTGCACCATCAGCATTCCTAGTGTACTTACTTAATAGAGCAATAACACCGTCACAACCCTTTATCCTAGTTCGGCAATTTGTTTTCCAACTACTATCCCACGCCTGTTTTGCTGACATATCGGTATAAGTGAATTGAGACTTTGTATTCAGTGATTGTCCTTTCAGCAAATCCCTGTAACGCTCATCTTCTATTGCGAAGCTTATGAAGATTCTTTTTGAAGCCATCTTCCCTTCCCCCTATCTTTCTTTTTAATTAACGGAGTGGCGGTTTCGCTACACTGCTTCCCGTATTGGGAGGAGTTCCTGGGTTTCCTTGTCCAGGTTGGTGTCCACCGTTTGGGCGTGGTTTCTTAGGCATACTTGTTCCCACTTCCATTATTTTTTCGGCTTCTGTACACTTGATCCACTTGATGGGGGTCTACCAACGCTCGCTGTGGGGCTTGGTTGAAGACCTTTTTGAATCTGCGATGGTTGTAATCCATTTTGTTGATGCCCGCTGTTACTTGCTGGACGTTTCTCCATTTTCACTTTCTCCTTTCTCATAGGCTAAAAATTCTATTAACTGGATTTCGTCTTTCGTTATCCACACCCCACTGGATCTTTCTTTTAAGACCCAATCTCCATTCTCATTCCTATCATAGATTGATTCAATATAAATATCCCTCTCCTCGGGAATGGTGGAAGCTAATGAATTACTCGAATACAGTCCGTAGATAACTGAACCATCTTTAAGTGTTACAATTACCCAACTCCCCGCAGACATCACATAATCCCACGCAGTTGGTACGGCATGGACTGGATTTAATCCAATTAGATGCATAAGTTTTCTAACCCATGCCTTAGATGTCACTACTCCCGCTAAAAAACCCAATATGTATGGACTAACAACCAGTATTAAAAATAGCCAAGTGATCCAAAGCACTGGGTGGGATTCCCAATATTTCTTCTCTATTAAATCAAGAATTAACCAAAACCAAATTGCATAGTTAAGAAAACTAAAACAAAGAAACCTCAGTATGGCTGCCTGTTGATCCAAAAGCCTTTGCGGAACAAAACTTGAATAAGCAGCATTCATGGCATACCCTGGTACCAGAAATAAAGCAATATACAAAATAGTATCCTTGGTTATTTCCATCTCATGCCCCCAATATTTAACATATTAAAATGATAGTATTTAATAAGAGATTCTGTCAATATGCGACTATAATAATTACAAGTTCCAACGAATCCACGGCAGACTTCGTTGTACCACTCCATTATGTTGTAGCCGAATAGATGTGATTCGTGATTCAATGGTTTATCAACACTTTCAATAATGCCCGTCACCGGTTCTCAACTTCCGAAGAACACAAAAAACCACCCCGTCGGACGACGGCGAACTAGCTCAGCGGAACTCATGGCACACTCTGCGATGTCCGGATCTTCCACGTGTCCACCTATTAGGCATCGAACGCTGCAACAGCCTTTGCCTTGCGTCTGTTGCGTTCACGGATCAAGCTTGACTTGCTTCTGTCTGTCATGGCTTCGACTTGCTTATAAGAGTGACCGCCATCTAGCAGCGCGTGATCCATCTGTGTCTTTGTAAAGCCCCGCGCTCTTCCTTCTTTGAAGCCTGGCTTTAACTTTCCAATCGACTTGCCTTCCTGTGTACGTTCTACAATCATGTCACGCTCAAACTCAGCGAATCCTAATAGCACGGTCAGTATAAGCCTTCCTGTAATTGTATCCTCCACCGTGCCCATATTTATGACATTAGCCTTTACGCCTTTATTAAACAATTCACGTACCACTGTAATGGCATCTACGGCTTTTCTAGCTAATCGATCCAGCTTAGTAACGATCAGCGTATCCCCCGGCTGTAGCCTGCTTAGAACGGCTGTAAATTCGGGACGTTCTTTCTTGGTTCCGGTAAACTTCTCCGAATAGATTTCCATAGCCCCTACCTTCTTCAATTCATAAATCTGCGCTTCAAGATCTTGTCCAACTTGAAACCCGTGCGTAACCGTAAATTATATGTATTTTCCCCTTCCCGATTTGACACTAAGATATGACACCACTTTATGCCTTGATTCTACGTTGCCATTCGGATGGATTCAAAACTTTTAAGTTGTGACACCAACAGAGTCTGGGGAGATCAGTTCCACGAGAATGCTGGCTATGTACATCGACCGACCGTCTCCCGGGATTATCAAGGCATGGGGATCGGCACGCGGCTGATCAATTGGGCCAAGCGCTATGTCAAAAACCAGGGCAAATCTTGGCTGCGTCTAGATTGTATGGCTGATAACGCGGCGCTCAATAGGTATTATGCCCGTGAGGGATTTGCGTTTTACGGGTGCTATGACGGTCGGGGCTGGAGCGCTCACTTGTACGAACGGTACGTCGCCGAAATGCCAGATGCAAAACAACCCTGAGCATGAAAACCGATATCCACACGCTCTTAGTAAAATTTCTGGTAAGGGCGAAATCCTTCGAATAAGTGAGCATGCGACATGGCACTAGTGTAAATGACATGTTCTGGTGGGATGATGTCTTGGTTAATATCGTAAGAATTCACCGGTTATTAATAACACGCTGCCTACACATATCAACAAAAAACTAGTTCTTGGTACATATTAACAAATTATGATCCAAGTAGGATAATAAACTCAGCCTTTAGTTGGGGGAGAGTGAGTGTTGGATTTGAAGAGAATAAAAATGTTTATGGCCGCTGCGTTGGTTGGGTTTAGTCTGTTTTCGATAACCGCAGGAACGGCTTCCGCTTCTTCTGGTTTATGGCTCGACGAGAAACTGG
>NZ_JBWDNW010000027.1:0-73327 GCF_056269405.1 Paenibacillus sp. J2L1-98
ATGGCGAGTTTCTCCAAAGCAGTATATTTTCCTCTAGACATGAAAAAGCTCCCCTCACAGTAGCAGGCTTTTTATTATTTCACCTGTCTACCGTATGGGGAGCATATCATTAATCGGCTGCCGTCTCTTAGTATTATTGAGCTATCGTACCCGATAGCTCAATGAATACTGTTTTTATTGTCAGGTATAACCTACATTAAACTCATTTCGAATCTTTTTGAAGCCCCAACTCAAACAACGACTTTTGAATCTCGAGATCTACTTTACTTTTCGATGTTGCAAAATATAAGGTTGACAAAGAGTTTGGTATCTTCTGTATGATAAAGGAATCAAAATCAATCGAGGTTTTGTAGATTCGCAACAGCTGTAACGAAGGCAGTTGATCCAGACCAGTCAAGGAAATTAAACCTTTGCAATTTAAGACCGAGATTTCCTCTAATTCCTTTAAAGGCTCATTAAAGTTGATCTGATTCAGCTGGATTTGATCTTCAATGAGAAGTTTCCGAAGCTTCTGGAATTTCGTTATGTTTTGCATGTTGCTAAATCCTCTAACTCTTACGATCTCTAACGTCTCGATTTCATTTTCTTCAATCTCCTCAACGCTTTCTCTTCCCCCTAGAATGAACTTAAGGGTTTTCAACTTCCCCAGCTTGTTAATAAAATGCACGGGCGTTTTGCTAATCGAATTTAAGGAGAGAAACTCGAGTTTGGCTAAATGTCCGATAGCATCCAGGTTCTTGACCTTACCACCTGCGATCAAAGTATGTAAACGGGCATAGCCTTTTAGATGTGCCAAATTCACGGTCTTTTTCTCAGAGAAAATCGCAAGCATGCAAAGGTTTTGGAGAGGTTCGGCTCTCAGGATCTCTGAATCTTCCAACTCGAATACGTTCAAATTCAAATAATACAAATTCTCAAGCTGGGTCAGGGCTTCGGTATTGTGCGCATGGACTAGACAATCAACATACAAAGTTTTGACGTTCGGAATCTGTAGAATAGTTTTGCAATCAAAAGATAAAGAGTAATGCCCATAAAAGCGTACTCCCAAGTTCTCGTCCCAACGGGCACATAATTCATCTAATTCGGGGAGCGTTGATCCGTAGAATGATGGATGAGAAAACTGTACGATGACATGTTTTCCTTGGCGCAATTCTTTCTCGATCTGATCACGGTCGAGTGTCGACGGATCATTGATTCGAATCTGTGTGTTCCAATTGACACCCAAAGCGGATTCCTCCTGATTTTATTGTAATTTATTATAGCATTACGAAATTAAAGGGAAAACAGCGATAAACCAGCTGTCTTTTCCTGATGTTTATTACGGTATCGTTACCGTTAGCTTAATGATTAATGCCGAGTCGCGACACCTTGATTAATCAAGCCAATGTATCTTTGCATTTGTAATTTCAAATAGCCGAGGTTCATCTCTTTCTTCTTCTTCTTCTTCTTCTTCATAATTCCATCCTGGCAATGCATCGTGAACATCTTTTACAAAGTCATATTCCTGACCGTCGATACCATTAGTAAATGTGATATTGTAGTGCCGAACTTTCCCCAAAACAATGGCAATTTGATATGTTGTAAATGTATTGGTTATCCCTCCGCCTCCAATAATCTCTTCTTCTAACTCATTAATAGAATTAAATTGTTTAATGAACATATCTTCATTGTGACCACAATAATCAAAAATCAAATAATCTCCTGTAATCATTTCATGTCCAGTTAACGGAATTTCTCTATCTCTAAAAATAAATACGGTTTCGTCAAGATTTAAAGGGTTTCGCAACTCTCTATTATAACTGCCAACTATATCCATTTTCTTATATAAATATGCAAGGGTCTGCTTCATATGTTTATCTGATTGTTTTTTTCCTTTTAGAAATGAGTGAATCGCAATTTGTATCGCAATATTACTCAATATATATTGATTCATTAATTATTATCCTTTCATGGGAGTTTCGTACAACGTCTTTTTATAATTTCATTCCTTTATCATCCCAAAGAACTGCTTCATTGTTTAGTGGAAAGATTTCCATTTTACTAAAGATACAAAGAGGGGAGGATCCGAGGGAGTTAAATTCCCCTGGTATCCTCCCGCTGCTTTAGTGTACATGTGTATCCTTTAACTTTCCATGAAACCGTTCCACTTCCTCACGGAGCCAGATCGTTCGCTCCCAGGAGTCGATGATGGCAAGCGCTTGTTGTGTGAGCCGCAGGGCTTCGGCATGATTGCCTTTGCGATGCAGCAATTGTGCCATTCCATATTGATAATAAATAAGCTCAATCTGATTGGCCTGCGGTTTGCTGTAAAATAATTGATCAAATGCGGCTTCCGCCTTTTCGTACTCACCGCGTTGAACGTAAGCTACCCCCAAATGGAAGTAGGCTTCTATCGTCTTTTCACCGCCGTATGATCTACTGATCTCGTTTGCCTGTTCATAACAAAGGATGGCATCGCTAAACTTACCGTTTAACAAATAAAGATCGCCCTGTATCAGCCATATGCGGTGTTTGATCAAGGGTGAGCAATTTGCATCGCGCGTTCCCTCGATAATTTCCGCAGCCTTCTCCAGTTGGCCTGTTTTTAAGTGAATTTTCGCTTTGAAGGTGAGTGCCAGCATTTTTAAATCTTGAACCTCCGGATCGGAGGGATCAAGGCTCTCCAGTATCTGCTTGCCGGCCTCGATTCGGCGCATTCCTTCATCCGGTAATCCGATTTCGATTAAAGCCCAGCCAACCGTATCGATTAAAAACAATGCGCTGAGCTTGCCGTTATTTAAGGATGAGGCAGCGCTTGCGGCTTTGAGCCCGTACGCAATCCGCATCGGGAGATTTACCCGGCTTAGAAAATGGCTTAGCCGCAGCATGATTTGAATCAGAAGCTCAGGCTGCCCGCCGTCGCTTACCCACTCCATAAGCTTGGCTATATTCGGCCATTCCCGTTTAACGCTTTCAAGATCGCGTCCCAGAAGGCAATTCCAATAAGGCGCCTCCGGCTTATCCCGTTTTAGATAAGTGTCTAAATAATTAATGTAGTATTGGCTCCACCGCTGTCTGGCTTCCGATTCAAACGCTTTGTTCTCGGACAAATATTGCTCTCCCCAAGCGAGTACGGTCCGATGAGCCCGATAATGCAAATGCCCGTCTGCTCTTTCCGTCTCGATCAGGGCACGGCCCCGCAATTGTTCCACAGCCAAAAAAAACCGCCGTCCATCGAAACCTGCCGCTGATCCCCAGCTCTCCTCCGAGGCCGGCCTGCCGAAGAAGCAGAGCACCTGCCACAAACGTTGGGCATCCTCGCTGCAGCGGTCCCAAGTGCGTCCGAACAAATATTCAAATAATGCCGTTAACGAATGGCCGGCATTACCCAGGTCCGCTATAAGCTGTCCGACTGGGATATCATCTTCCGCCATATGAGCGGTGCTAAGCGCGATTGCTTTCGGATTCCCGGCGGTCGCGTCAATGAGCTGCAGCCGGACTTCAGCAGAATCGGTCAACAGCCGTTCCAGCTGATCCTTCCGCCCAGGCCATTTACTTAACCGGATATGATGCTGCACCTCCGAAGCCATATATTCCAAAGCCTCCGTATGCAGCAGACCGCCTAATTGGATCGTAAAGATCTCTTTCCCTGCGAGCGCCTCGATTTGCTGCTGATTTTCCCTGGCTGTCAATAAAGCTTTGACGCCTTGCGGGAGATTGGCGATGAATTCACTTATTTCATATTCTGCTGTATCAATGCTGTCGATGACCAGAAGTACAGGCAGCTTGTCCGAGTACGAGGATAGAGCGTTTCGAACGACAAACCATTTCTCGTTGAGCGATTTGTCCAGAAGCTCTGCCCGCCCGAGTTGGTAAGCGATGGTATCGAGGAAATCGCCAAAACTTAACCTTTTTAAGTCTGCGCTTATCCAAATCACGCAAGCAACGGGCGGCCACTCCATGTCCTCCGAAGCCGCTTCGCCACGCGGCTCGCCCGCACACGCGTAGGCCGATTCAAGCGCAATCGTCGTTTTGCCCATACCGCCCCAGCCTGAGATTAAACATACGGGTGACGGTAAAGTCAGCCACTGCATAATATCTGCTAATTCATGCTTGCGGCCAACGAAGGAATCTGACCAACGCGTAGGTAAGTTGTGCAATACAGCAGGCTTCCGGGGAGGGGATATTCCACCGAACAGTCTGGCTATAACCGAATCAATCTCCTGATCCGATGGTGCTCCGAATTCATCATTTCTGAGTAGTTTCGCTTTCGATAGGCAGGACGCGACCCATACCGGCAGAGGGGGATCAATAACCGGAATCGAAGTCGTCCGAAGCAGCCCGGTGAACCAGCCGGTATCCATTTCGCTTTTCTCGACAATGAGCCAAACGATGCCGAACAGCTTGCCGTCCTCGATCCGGCTCGGTATATATTTCACGCCCATCTGACCCATCCAGCTCTTAACGGTGTTGGAGGAAATGCCAAGCTGATTGGCGATTTTATCGATATATGATTCTGAAGAGAATTGTCCTGAGGGGAGCGTTTCCCGTTTTTTTCTTTTTGTTTTATAGTCGGGATGCTGCTTCAATGCGGTAATACCGAGCGCCAATCGTTCTGCGAATCTTTCTTTATCCTCAAGCTCTGCCACTATTGTCGCACCTCCTGCTTAGGCATATCACTCTATTTTAGTGCAGCAATCGCTTCTCTGTATATAACCTGTAGTTGTACAGTACCGCTGTATGATTATACAGTTCAAATAGATAGATATCAAAAGTGGTCACTGCTTATAATTTGAGTAAGAAAAACCGATAGAATCAAAATGAATCCCCTTACATTATCCATTTAGGAGGTAAAGTGATCCGGCGAATAACCATAGTAAATTTTTATGAAAAGGAATGAACCAAGCAATGTTGAACCACAATTTAGCCGAAAAGGCGGGTGCTTCACATCACCAGAGCGAGGAGAGCGCTAACGAAAAGCTAAGTGTTTGGGAAAAAGCCGCTTATGGCAGCGGTGATCTGGCGATAAACTTTTATTGGTCAACCGTTATGACCTACATGCTCTTTTTCTATACGGATGTCGTCAAAATTCCAGCTGCTATTGTCGGCACAATGTTTTTAATTGTTCGTATTTTGGATGGCTTCGTAGATCTAAGTATGGGTGTCATTATCGATCGTACACAAACCCGTTGGGGCAAGCTTCGTCCGTTTATTTTGTTCGGCGCCCTTCCGATGGCTGTCGTTGGTGTCTTGTGTTTCTCTTCACCGGATTTCGGTATGACGGGTAAAGTTATTTATGCCTACTTTACTTATATCGCCATAATGGTCATGATGTCCTTTATCGGAACGCCTTACGGCGCGTTGACATCTGCCATGACGCAAAATCCGTTGGAGCGCGTTAACTTGTCTTCCTATCGAATCGTGGGTTCAATGATCGGCGGCATTATCGTATCCGTCATGACACCCCTTATCATTCAGCAATTTTGGCCTAATGATATGTCAGTAGGATACCGAAATACGATGATCATTTATTCCATATTCGCTCTCGTTTTTTATATGATCTGCTTTGCCGGAACGAAAGAACGCGTCGCTGCGCAAGAAGCGGTCAAGCTTCCTTTAAGACAGTCCCTGAAGATCATATTCACGAACAAACCTTTGATGCTGATTACTTTTATCTATTTGGTTTTTCAAGCGGCCTATGGGATCAAGGCTTCCGTATCGATTTATTATGTTAATTACAACATGAACAAAACCGAGTTCTTATCAATTTATATGCTGCTCATATTCGGGAGTAATTTGTTAGGTACATTAATAGCTCCGAAATTTTCAAAATGGTTTGAGAAAAAATATGCCATTATTATTGGATTGGCAGGAACCGTAATAAGCGGAATCGCTTTATATCTCACGGATTACTCCAACGTCCCAATGATCCTCCTTTGGACGGTCGTCGGCGGCCTGATCGGCGGAATTCCCGCAGCGGTAATATGGGGCGCGCTGCCGGACACTGTAGAATATTCGGAGTGGAAAAACGGGTACCGGACAGAAGGTCTCATTTATGGCATATTCAGCTTTGGACAAAAGTTGTCAATTGCCATATCGGGCGCCTTGTCGGGTTATATATTGCAAGTATCCGGTTATGTTCCGGATGCCATACAATCATCATCCGCTTTGAACGGCATAGCGCTGCTGCTTTGCTTATTGCCGGCCGGGCTTTGTGCAATGGGAATAATAGCTTCCTTGTTTTACAATCTTGATTCAAAAAGGTTTTCGACTATTGTTATGGAATTAAAAGGGCAACAACATCTGCAAAGAAGCAAGAGAATTAATAACATTAAATTAGTGAAGAGGGGACTTGATCAAGATGTCGATTAATCAACTGCCACAAACGATGAAAGCAGCAGTCATGCACAATACGCGGGAAATAACAATTGAACAATACCCCGTTCCGCAAATCGGTCCGGACGAGGTTTTGATAAAAGTGATGGCAGTCGGGATTTGCGGATCCGATTTGCATTATTATTCCCATGGACGAATCGGCAAGTACGTGGTCGACAAACCGTTTATTCTAGGTCATGAATGCGCCGGGGACATTGCGGCGATCGGTTCGAATGTGCAGCGTTTTCAAGTAGGCGACCGCGTAGCGGTGGAACCGGGCGTAACCTGCGGACGCTGCGACGCGTGCAAGGAAGGCCGGTATAATCTTTGTCCGGATGTTGAGTTTTTGGCGACGCCTCCGTTTGACGGCGCTTTTGTGCAGTACATTAAAATCCGTGAAGACTTCGTATTCGCCATTCCTGATGAGCTTTCCTATGAAGCAGCTGTATTAGTTGAGCCTTTCTCGGTTGGGATACATGCGGCTAACCGTACCGGTCTGCAGCCTGGATCCACCGTTGCCATAATGGGGATGGGGCCTGTCGGATTGATGGCTGTAGCAGCGGCTAAAGCTTACGGGGCGGCGGCTATTATCGTGACGGATCTCGAGCCGCTGCGGCTTGAGGCGGCCAAGCAGATGGGCGCCACTCACATTATTAACATCCGTGAACAGGACCCGCTGGAGGAAATTAAAAGGATTACAAGCGGCAAAGGCGTGGATGTCGCATGGGAAACAGCCGGCAATCCGAAGGCGCTGCAAGCTGCGCTTGGATCACTGCGTCGCGGCGGCAAGCTCGCGGTCGTAGGGCTGCCAGCCCAAGACGAAATTCCGTTGAATGTGCCTTTTATTGCAGATAACGAAGTCGATATTTACGGGATTTTCCGTTACGCCAATACGTATCCGAAAGGCATCAACTTCCTGTCTTCCGGCATAGTAGACGCAAACAAGCTGATCACCGACAAATTTGCGCTTGAACAAACGCAGGAAGCGATGGAGCGTGCGCTTAACCAGAAGAGCGAATGCTTGAAAATCATCGTTTATCCTAACGGCTTGCTTTAATCTGCTCGATTATCGAAGAAGGGTAGAGAGGAAAACATAATGAGTTTATTAGGTGCAATTGAAGGCGGAGGCACAAAATTTGTATGCGGAATAGGAACGCCGGACGGTCAAATCCTTGAGCGTACCTCCTTTCCGACAACGACGCCGGAAGAGACAATGGGAAGAGCGATAGCATTTTTCGAAAGTAAAGAAATTCATGCAATTGGGATCGGAACCTTTGGTCCAATTGATGTAAACCTGAAAAGCGAAAGCTATGGTTGTATAACGAATACACCTAAACCCTATTGGAGCGGCTTTAATGTCGTTAATTATTTGAAGCGGCACTTTGAGGTACCGGTCGGATTTGATACAGACGTCAATGCCGCGGCTTTAGGGGAAGCGATATGGGGAGCGGCAAAAGGTCTGAACAGCTGCCTGTACATGACTGTCGGAACCGGCATCGGTGCAGGTGCATTCATTGAAGGGCAGCTTGTACATGGCCTAACCCATCCGGAAATGGGACATATTATTGTCCGCCGTCATCCAGACGATACTTACGAGGGCGGCTGTCCGTTTCACAAAGACTGTCTGGAAGGGCTGGCCTCGGGGCCGGCGATCGAAAACCGGTGGAAAATGAAAGCCTTCGACCTGAAAGCAGCTCATTTCGCTTGGGAGCTCGAAGCCTTCTATCTGGCCCAAGCGCTGCTCAATTTCATTCTCATTCTTTCACCGGAGAAGATTATTATCGGCGGCGGCGTGATGAAGCAGACACAGCTATTTCCGCTTATCCAGCGGCAGCTGGACTCATTATTGAATGGATATATTCAACATCCAGCTTTAACCAAAGGTAATGCCAACTACATTGTACAGCCGTCACTTGGTGATAATGCCGGGCTTACCGGCGCGTTAGCCTTGGCTGACAGAGCTTTACAAGGCTAAGAAAATTTCTGTATTCCCGAATGGGTCTTTCTTGCTTATTTCTCAAACGGTCTTCATAATGAAGGAAACCTATACAACCGTTAAAAGAGGAATTCCGATGAAAGTAACGATTTACGATGTAGCCCGGGAGGCTGGCGTTTCGATCGCCGCGGTTTCCCAGGTTATCAACGGCAAGGGGAAAATCAGCGAGGAGCGCAGGAATGAAATTATGGAGGTCATGGCAAGGCTGAACTATCAGCCCAGCGTGATCGCCTCTGCGCTAACAGGCAAGAAGACGTACACGATCGGCCTGCTCGTACCTGATATCTCAAATCCGTTTTTTGCAGAAATTGCGCGCGCCGTGGAGGACCAAAGCCATCATCTCGGCTACAGCCTGTTCATATGCAGCACGGACAACAAGAAGGAGCGCGCGGAGCGTTATCTGGCTTTGATGCAGCAGAAGCGGGTAGATGGCATGATCATCGGGACAGGGATGGCGGACAAAAGCGCTTTGGCGCATTTGATGAAGAGGTCGGTGCCTATCGTGGCGATTGCCAGGGAGGCGAATCTCGGAACGAACACCGTCATCATCGACGATTATATCGGAGGCGGCATGGCGGCGAGTCATTTGCTGGAGAGGGATCATACCCGGGTCGGTCTGTTGACGGAAAATGATGAGGTCAGCAGCAGCCGGGAACGAGTCCGCGGATTCCGCGATGTGTGGTCGCAAGCCGGACTGGCCCTTGAAGAAAACATGATTCGTGCGTGCGGCAATGATCTGGTCCGGGACGGAAAGCTTCAAGCGGGAGAGCTGCTACGCCAGCCTCATTCCCCGTCGGCTTTATTTTGCTGCAATGATCTGCTCGCTATCGGCGCGCTGCAGGCCGTGAAAGAACGGGGCCTGCGGGTGCCCCAGGACGTATCGGTCATCGGCTTCGACAATACGATTTTGGCCGAGGTGACCGATCCGCCGCTCACTACGGTCGCACAGCCGACGGAAATGATGGGCAAGCTGGCAGTTGATTCATTGGTCCGAAGGCTTGAAGGGGAGCAAACGGATGACGAACGGGTCGTGCTGCGGCCGGAGCTCGTCATTCGTCAGTCTACTGCTAGAAACGGTTAGACGATTATGCGCAGATGTGCAGAAAAAAAGGGTTGGACAGAGACGATAAGTTCTCTGACCGGCTCTTTTTTTGTATTTGGATGAGATTTTTTGGGATGCGCTTTCAAGTAGAACCGAAGTGTGAAATAAAAAGATTGCCGGTTATTTGTTTATGGTGTATATTGATGTTAATTAAGCGCTTTACCTTGCTAGGTTAAGCGCTATACTAACTAATGGGAGGGCAACAAATGGATAAGATACGGCTAACGATGGCACAGGCGCTGCTGCGGTTTCTGGACAATCAATATGTATCCGTTGATGGCGTGGAAACCAAATTCGTGCAGGGCTTGATGGGCATTTTCGGCCACGGCAACGTAACGGGGATCGGCGAGGCGCTGGAGAGAAGCCCGGGAAGCCTGACGTTCATTCAAGGTAAGAACGAGCAAGGGATGGTCCATGCTGCAACCGCTTTCGCCAAGCAGAAAAACCGCCTTCAAATCTATGCTTGCACGTCCTCCATCGGGCCAGGCGCTTTAAATATGATAACGGCTGCGGCTACCGCCACAGTCAACCGGATTCCGGTTTTGCTGCTTCCCGGAGATAATTTTGCTACGAGGCAGCCGGATCCCGTGCTGCAGCAGCTCGAAGTCGTCTCCGATTATACGATATCGGCTGTCGATGCGTTCAAGCCTGTGAGTAAATACTGGGACCGGATTGTACGACCGGAACAGCTGATGCAGGCGGCCATTCAGGCGATGCGGGTATTGACCGATCCGGCGGAGACCGGCGCGGTCACGCTTGCGCTGCCGCAGGATGTTCAGGCGGAAGCATTTGATTATCCCGTTTCCTTTTTTGAGAAAAAGGTGCATTTCATCGACCGCCGTCAACCGGCTCCGGAATCGCTGCAGCGGGCGGTCGAATTAATCAAGAAGAAACGCAGACCGCTTATTGTTGCGGGAGGCGGCGTGCTCTACTCCAGCGCGATGAAGGAGCTGGCTGCATTCGCCGAAGCATTCGGTATTCCAGTCGCTGAGACGCAGGCGGGAAAAAGCTCGCTTCCTTGGAATCATCCGTTAAACGCAGGCGCAATCGGCGTCACGGGCACGCTCGCTGCCAACCGACTCGCCGCTGATGCCGATCTGATTATTGGTGTCGGGACCCGGTATTCCGATTTTACGACCTCTTCCAAATCCGCTTTCCGCAACGAGGAGGTCCAGTTCGTTAACTTAAACGTCAGCACCTTTGATTCGGCGAAGCTGGACGCCTTTGCCGTCACTTGCGACGCGAAAGCCGGCTTACAGGCGCTTCAACAATCGCTTAATGCCGCTAATTATCGCGCTGGTTATGAGCCTGCTGAAATCGCCGGATTAAAGGAGCAATGGGATGCGGAAGTTGACCGTTTGTACGCAGCCGAGCATAAAGACGGGCTGGCGCAGACGAGAGCGCTCGGCGTTATCAATGAAACGCTTGGTGAATCCGACATCATCCTTTGTGCTGCGGGAAGCCTGCCGGGCGACCTGCACCGGGTCTGGCGGTCTGTAGAGCCGAAAACCTACCATATGGAATACGGGTTTTCGTGCATGGGCTATGAGGTTAGCGGAGCGTTCGGAGCGGCGCTTGCGGAGCCGGATAAGAACGTCTATGCCATTCTAGGCGACGGCAGCTATTTGATGCTTCATTCGGAATTGATTACGAGCATTCAAGAGGGCCGCAAAATTACGGTGCTTCTGCTCGACAATCATGGCTATCAGTGCATTCATAACCTGCAGCGGGGACACGGCAGCGACGGCTTCGGCAATGAGTTCCGGTTCCGCTCCGAGACGACCGGCCGGCTCTCGGGCGGCTATATACCGATCGATTTCTCGGCGCACGCGCGCAGCATGGGCGCAGCTGCCTACAAAGCAAGCACGGCGGAAGAACTGAGAGATGCGCTGCGAAAGGCCAGGAACGAGACGGGCACGACGTTAATCGAAATTCCGGTCGTTCCGGGTACAAACACGGGAGGTTACGAATCCTGGTGGAACGTAGGCGTCCCTGAAGTTTCAGTCAGCGGGAAGGTAGTCGCGGCGCATAAGGACATGAAGCGGAATATCGACGCGGTACAACTCATCTAAACGCCAAAAAAGAAGGAGAAATCATCGATGATTAGATTCCCTTTCAAGCTCGGCATTCACCCGATCAACTGGGTGGGCGAGGACGTGAAAGAGCACGGCGAGAACACAACGTTCGAGCAAATCGTGAATGAAATTGAGGCGCTCGGGCTGACCGGAACCGAGATGGGGCGCAAGTATCCGGAGAGTCAAGCGGTGCTGAAGCAAGAGCTGTCGAAGCGTGGAATCAACCTCGTCTCGCAATGGAAGACGGTATTGTTCTCCGACCCCGTCTACCGGGACGCGGAGCTCGAAGCATACCGCGAGCATGCGCGCTTTCTGAAGGAGATGGGCAGCACCGTTATCAGCACATGCGAGGGCGGGGGCTCGCTGCACTTCGATGCGCGGCGCACGCCGAATGAGAAGGAGGTGCTGCGGTTGGATGAAGCAGGCTGGAATAGTCTGGCCGAGGGACTGAACGCAGCCGGCGCGATTGCGAAGGAATACGGCCTGAAGCTGACGTATCATCATCATGGCGGAACGGTCATCGAAAGCGCTGAGGAAATTGACCGCCTAATGGAGCTGACGGACCCTGCGCTTGTCTATCTGCTGTTCGATACGGGGCATGCCTATTACGGCGGGGCTGATCCGCTTAACGTCCTGCGCAAGCATTACGATAGAATCGCCTATGTTCATCTGAAGGATATCCGCCAAGAAGTGCTGGACCGGTCGCGTGCCGAACGGGCTGATTTCGTTACCTGCATCCGCAATGGGGTGTTTACCGTTCCCGGTGACGGAAACATCGATTTTAAGCCGGTGATCGATGAGCTGTTAAAACGGGGATACGACGGATGGGCGATGCTCGAGGGGGAGCAGGATCCAGCTGAGCATCCCGCCTACGAATACGCCAAGCAATCATTAACCTATTTAAATTCTCTCATTACATCGTGAAGGAGGCATTAACATGAAACATGTGACTTTTCCGGCTCATAAACCGATCGACTTTGTTGCGATCGGTCGCCTGTGCATTGATTTGAACGCCAATGAAATAAATCGTCCGATGGAAGAGACGATGACCTTTACCAAATATGTAGGCGGCTCGCCGGCGAATATCGCTATCGGGATGTCGCGCCTCGGATTGAAGACAGCTTTTATCGGCAAAATCGCTAACGATCAGATGGGACGCTTTATCGAAGGCTATCTGCAGCGCGAAGGCATCGATACGTCAAGCGTCGCGGTCGACGGCACGGGCGCGGTAACGGGGCTTGCTTTTACCGAAATTAAGAGTCCTTCGGACTGCAGCATTCTTATGTACCGCGATAACGTCGCGGATCTGCTGCTGAGGCCGGAAGAGGTGAGCGAGGAGATTGTCGCACAGGCAAAGCTGCTGCTCATATCCGGCACGGCGCTGGCGCAAAGCCCGTCGAGGGAAGCGGTATTCCAAGCGCTCGACTTTGCGAAGAAGCACGGGACAATCATCGCATTTGATCTTGATTACCGTCCGTATACGTGGAAATCGGCTGAAGAGACAGCCGTTAATTACAACCTGGCTGCCGAGAAGTGCGACATTCTGATTGGAACGCGGGAAGAGTTTAATCAGATGGAAATTTTTGATGGCAATGCAGAGCATGACGACCGGGTCACTGCTTCCAAGTGGTTTAATTACGGGGCTAAGATTGCCATTATCAAGCACGGCAAGGAAGGCTCGATCGCTTATGCGAAGGACGGGTCGGAGCACCGTGCGAAGAGCTACCCGGCGAAGGTCATTAAGACGTTCGGAGCGGGAGATTCCTATGCGGCAGGGTTTCTGTACGGCATTATGCAGGGCTGGACATTAGAGAAAAGTATGGAATTCGGCAGCGCCGCAGCGTGCGTAGTTATCTCGAGTCACAGCTGCTCCGACGCCATGCCGACGACAAAGCAAGTATACGACTATATCGAACGCTGCGAACGCGGTGAAATCACAGTCTGATAAGCCGAAAGGGGAACGACAGGATGGCTAAAATATTAAAAAATTGGATCGGCGGCGAATGGGTGGATGCTTCAACCTCTGTAACGGAGCCGGTTGTTAATCCGGCGACGGAAGAGACGCTCGCGCATGTTCCTTTATCTACGCAAGAGGATGTTGACAAGGCTGCCCGGGCAGCAAAGGCAGCTTTCCAAAGCTGGAGCCGGACGCCGGTTCCGAAGCGCGCGCGCGTGCTGTTTAAATATCAGCAGCTGCTGGTCGAGCATTGGGAGGAGCTGGCACAGCTTATTACGAAGGAGAACGGCAAGAGCTATAGCGAGGCATACGGCGAGGTGCTTCGCGGCATCGAGTGCGTGGAGTTCGCGGCAGGCGCCCCTAATTTGATGATGGGCAAGCAGCTTCCGGACATTGCTTCCCATATAGAGTCGGGCATGTACCGGTATCCGATCGGCGTCATCGCCGGCATTACCCCGTTTAATTTTCCGATGATGGTTCCGTGCTGGATGTTCCCGCTTGCAATTGCATGCGGCAACACCTTCGTATTGAAGCCGTCGGAGCGCACGCCGCTGCTGGCGGAGCGGCTTGCCGAGCTGTTCGCGGAAGCGGGCTTGCCGGCTGGCGTACTGAACATCGTGCACGGAGCCCGCGACGTTGTTAACGGCATTTTGGAGCACAAAGATATTCAAGCGGTCTCGTTCGTCGGCTCGCAGCCGGTTGCCGAATACGTGTACAAGACGGCATCTGCGAACGGCAAACGCGTGCAGGCGCTGGCTGGAGCCAAAAACCACTCCATCGTTCTGCCGGATGCTGATCTGGATTTGACGGTCAAAGAGATTATCAATGCTTCCTTCGGCTCGGCCGGAGAGCGCTGTATGGCTTGCTCCGTCGTTGTGGCGGTTGGAGAAGTCGGCGATACGCTCGTGAACAAACTGACGGATGCGGCGAACCGGATTACGATCGGCAACGGCATGGAGGAGAATATTTTCCTCGGTCCGGTTATACGCGGCGCACATAAGGACAGAACGCTGCATTACATCGAGACGGGAGAAAACGAAGGCGCCTTGCTCGTCCGCGACGGACGCAAAGATGCGGCAATCGATGGAAAAGGCTACTTCGTGGGTCCAACTATCTTCGATAATGTCGAGTGCGGCATGAAAATTTGGGAGGATGAGATTTTCGCTCCGGTTCTGGCTATCGTGCGAGTTGCGACATTGGAGGATGCGATCGAACTGGCTAACCGTTCTGAATTCGCTAACGGAGCTTGCCTCTTCACGAAGAACGGCAGCAGCGTCCGGCAATTCCGCGAGACGATCGATGCCGGTATGCTCGGCATTAATCTCGGGGTACCCGCGCCGATGGCTTTCTTCCCGTTCTCGGGCTGGAAAAAATCGTTCTACGGCGATCTTCATGCAAACGGAACCGATGGAGTCGAGTTCTATACGCGTAAAAAAATGGTGACTGCCCGGTGGTAACACTCGGTTCAACGAAGGAGAAAGCGGGAGGGATAAGGCAATGGCTAACAAAATAACGATCGGAATTATTGGGGCGGGCAGAATCGGCAAGATCCACGCCGACAATCTGCTCAGACTGCCGCAGGTGGAAATTTCTGCGGTCAGCGATCTGTTCGCGGGACCGGAGCTGGAGGAGTGGGCGGCCAAGCGGGGAATCGCCAAAGTAACGAAGGACAGCTCTGAAATTATAAATGATCCGGCGATAGACGCTGTCTTCATCTGTTCGTCGACCGATACGCATGTTCCGCTCATCAAGCAGGCTGCCAAGGCAGGCAAGCATGTGTTTTGCGAGAAGCCGCTCAGCATGGATATCAACCGGACGGAAGAAGCGGTAGCAGCTGCTGCGGAAGCGGGCATTAAGCTGCAGATCGGTTTCAACCGCAGGTTCGATCATAACTTTAAACGGGTGCGCGAGCATGTGCTGACGGGTACGGTCGGTAATCCGCACATTGTGAAGATTACCTCCCGTGATCCGAATCCGCCGCATGAGGATTACATTCGGGTGTCCGGCGGCATTTTTATGGATATGATGATCCATGATTTCGACTTGGCCCGTTTCCTGACAGGGAGCGAGGTAACGGAGGTGTACGCGCAAGGCGGCGTACTCATCGATCCCGTCTTCAGCAAGTACGGGGATGTGGATACCGCGATTGTCACCCTGCGCTTCGAGAACGGAGCAATAGGCGTCATCGACAACAGCCGGCAAGCGGCTTACGGCTATGATCAGCGGGTGGAAGTGTTCGGCTCCAAGGGCAGCGTGGCAGTTAGCAACGACCATCCAAATACAGCAGAGGTCAGTACGGCGGAAGGGATCCTGAGGGACAAACCGCTTCACTTCTTCCTTGAACGGTACAATGGGGCTTATATAGAGGAAACGGCGCAATTCATCGATTGCATCGCGAATGGACTGCCGCTGCCAGTCACCGGCGATGATGGCGTGAAGGCGGAGCGGATCGCTTTGGCAGCGAAGCTTTCCAGCCGGCTAGGGCAGCCGGTTAAGATCAGCGAAGCGGCAGAGCTGCAGCGGCAGACGGAAGGGACGGGAAGTCATGTCTAAGTTGATCGTTAAGCCTGAGATGAGCCCGGATCAAGACGGGATCGTACTGTCCGTCACACCGGAATCCGCGGGCTGGAAATACGTTGGCTTCGAGGTCGCTAAGCTTGAGGCGGGACAGACGTTTAAGCGCGATACCGGGAATCTCGAATATTGTCTGGTGCTGCTCTCCGGCATTGCGGATGTATCGACGCAGCAAGCGGAGTGGACGAATGTCGGCGGGCGGATGAGCGTATTCGAGAAGAAGCCTCCCTATTCGGTCTACGTACCGAACGAAGATCACTTTGAAGTGAAAGCATTAACCGAAGTCGAGCTGGCGATTTGCAGCGCTCCCGGCAGCGGGAGCTTTAAGGCCCGGCTAATCGCGCCTACGGAAGCCGCCATGGAAACTCGCGGCTACGGAAATCTGGAGAGACAGATTTACAACATTCTCCCGGAGAGCGAGCCTGCGGACAGTCTGCTGGTCGTCGAGGTGTATACGCCGGAGGGCCACTGGTCGAGCTATCCGCCTCATAAGCATGACCGGGACGCCATGCCCGAGGAGTCGCTGCTGGAGGAGACGTATTACTACAAAATCCAACCGGAGCAGGGTTTTGCCGTGCAGCGGGTCTATACGGACGACCGCACGCTCGATGAGACCGTTGTCGTAAAGAACGGCGAGACTGTGCTCGTGCCGAAAGGTTATCATCCGGTGTCCGCGCCGCCTGGCTACGAAGTGTATTATTTGAATGTGATGGCCGGACCAACCCGTGCCTGGAAGTTCGTCAACGACGCGGAGCATGCCTGGATCATGACGAAACCAAGCGAGAGAGTCTAGCGCTTGAACCGTAACAGGACTCAAGACCGTGAATAACGATAGAAAGCGGTGAATGGGATGGGGGCTCGCGCCTCCACCCATGATCCATCGAACGATAGATAAAAAGCCTGTGTACTGCAAGTACTGAACGTCTGTTTTCGGCAGCCAATGACCGGAACGGTTATTCATTCGCTGGAGCTCCTCACTATCCTCCCTCTCCACCATCGCCTCTGCCCGTACACCCGTTTTTCTCATTTTCCTCTTTTGAGACCGATTCTGTTGAATTTCCAAACCATGATTGTGCAAAAAATACAAAAGAAAGGTCGCAATTTCCATTGTAATCCACCGAACGGTATTGATAAAATAAGCAGGCGTATGACAAAATAACGCGTAAGCGCTTTCAGTTATGGCGGACAGCAATTTTCGTTTGAATTGGAGATGAAAAAATGAGTAAGACTTGGTATTACCGTCTGCTGTTTTCTTATATGCCAGTTTTCTTTCTAATGATTTCATTTTTGTTTTTCATCTTTTTTCAAATTTTAACGGAGCGTGCCCAGCAGGATACGTCTCATATTTATACGAGCGTGAACAATCAAATATTGCAAAGCGTCGAGCAGCCGCTAAAGTCAATTGATCATATGATGGTGACGATACAGACTCGTAACAGCAATTCTGCCGATTTCAATATGCTGGATTTCTTCGATCAGGAAGGCCGGCCGTCAGCCTATTTTACGTATCAAATGAGGAAAGAATTTAACAACATGAAGCAGCTTAACCAAATTATCCATTCCGTCTATTTAGTGCGGGATCGTGACGGCTATGTGCTTAGCTCCAACACGGTATCGCCGCTCGAACAGTTTGCGGACCGCTCCTTTATCGAGGGGCTCATGCAGGACAACTATTCTTACCACTGGACGAACGAGCGTCTATTCAAGGAATTTCATGCCTCCAGGGAAGAACCTGTTGTATCGCTTGCCCGTAAATATATAACGAGCCGCGGCGAAAGCGGACTTATCGTTGTTAATGTGTGGGTAAGCGCGCTTGATGAGCTGGTATCGCAAAAAATCGATCAAACGTCGAGCTATGTTACGATTGCCGGAAAGGACGATAAGCCTATCTTTGCAGCGGAAAACAACGATTCCGCAAGCAGAACGGCGATTTCAACGATTCTTTCGGATTACACGGGCTGGACGTACGAGAGCGGTTTGCAGAACGGCAGCAGCTTTACGATTTTGCAGACCTTTTCAAATTTGTGGATCGTGCTTGCGGTCATCGTCGCTATTTTGGGGCTGCTCGCAATCGTCTATATGACGCACCGGAACTATAAGCCTCTCCGCGCGCTGATCACGAAGCTGGACAGAATATCGCAAACAGCGGGTGAGCAGGGCAGCGCTCAGCGTAATGAGTTTCATTACATTGAATCGACGGTTGATTCGCTTGTGCAGCGCTTCAATCTGTTCAAATCCCAGTCCGATATGAACATTGGATACCGCAAAAAATCGATATTCCTTGAGGTAATGAGCGGCTCAAGATCGCTTGCGAGCGGGGAATGGAACACGGAAATGGAGCACCATGGCTTCAAGGGGGGCTTCCGGAAGGCTGCCGTCATCGTGATCTCTATCGATAAATATTCAGATGTGCTGTCGCGGTATAGGGAGCAGGACATGATTTTATTCCGCTTTATCATTCAGAATATGTATGTGGAGCTTGTGCAGAAATACGGACTCCGCAGCTGGAGCGAATGGATGAACGATAAGGAAATGTGCGGCTTTATCTACGTGCAGGAAGAAAACCAGAACATGCTGATGGATAACATCCTCAAGCTGTCTGATAATGCGCTTCAATGGATAAGAGCTAATTTATCGTTCACGGTTACCTTCGGAATCGGGCAGCCAACCGATTCCGTCCCGATGCTGAAAGCTTCTTATAAGTCTGCTATTGAAGCGGTAAACTACAGGGTTGTATTAGGCAACAACCGGACGATCGGATATTGGGAGACGGAAACAGGCGCATCGTTCGAGCTGTATCATCATTTGGAGCAAATACGAAGCCTCATATACGCTTTCCGCTTGATGGAGCCGGAATGGAGGTCTAAGTATGGCGCGTTATTTGAACAATTTAAGCAAAATAAGCTGAAGCGGGACGATATTGTTAATCTGCTCAATTATTTCACCTTTTATTTATTCGAGCATGTGCATGGCACGATTCTGAACGATGAGATTACCGAGACAAACAAAGAGATAATGAAGGACGTTATCGACCAATTCGAGACGCTTGAGGACGTGCAGGAAGAAATTTTAGGAATCATGGAGAAGCTGGAATATGTGATCGCGGAGAAAGCGGGTAAAGGAGGCGCGGCCGAGATTGCCTACAAAATGAAGCAATACATCGATGAGAATGTTTTTAATCCCGACCTTTCGCTTATCCATCTCAGCCAGCAGTTCGATATTCCATCGAAAAATGTAAGCTCCTTATTCAAAGAGCAATTCGATATTAAATTTATCGATTTCCTCATTCATAGGAGGGTCGAGCTGGCGAAGCAGCTGCTGCAGGAGAAGGATGACAGCGTTCAGGAAATCGGGCGCTCGGTTGGCTATTTGAATCCGGTCTCGTTCAATCGCGTTTTTAAGCGGATCGTAGGGATGACGCCGGGCGATTACCGCAAAGAGAAGCTCGGTTAATCAAGGAAAAAGGTATATTATACAGTCGGATCGTGCCGTCAGGGCGCGATCCGATTTTTGTATATCGGCGGAATCTTGTAAATTGCCGGGCTATTCGTCTGTGGGGTATAGTTGCCCCAACAAACAAATCAATAGTCACAAGGAGGCGTTGCGAGATGTCCAATATGACTCATGTACCAGCCGCTGGCGGCCTGCAGGCGGAGCCGATCAGACGGACGATCCGGAGCGAAGCGCTGCGCAGGATGCGCAGGCACTGGCAGCTTTACATTCTTATTTTGCTGCCGCTGCTTTATTTCATTTTATTCAAATATGTACCGATTTTGGGCGTTCAGATCGCCTTCAAGGATCTAAGCCCGAAGCTGGGGATTTGGGGCAGCCCGTGGGTAGGCTTTAAGCATTTTGAAGCGTTTTTCAATCATCCGAGCTTCTGGATTCTGATCAAGAACACGCTCTTCCTTAGCTTGTACACGCTGGCGATCGGGTTTCCCGCACCGATTCTGCTCGCCCTTATGATGAATGAGCTGAAAAACGGCTTATTCAAACGTACGGTTCAAATGGTCACCTACGCGCCATACTTCATTTCGACCGTCGTCATGGTATCGATGATTCTGCTTTTTCTGGCACCGCGGATTGGCGTTATCGATCATATCCGGACAGCGCTGGGGTTTGAGTCCGTCAACTACATCGGCGATGCATCTATGTTCAAGACGATCTTCGTGTTATCTGACGTATGGCAATACATGGGGTACAGCGCCATCATTTATATCGCCGCGCTTGCAGGGGTTAATCCGCAGCTGTACGAAGCATCCAAGCTGGACGGCGCCAGCCGGCTGCAGAAAATCATTCACATCGATCTGCCGAGCATCATGCCGATTATGGTGCTGCTGCTAGTCTTGAATATGGGGCAATTGTTGAACATCGGCTTCGAGAAGGTATATTTGCTGCAAAATCCGTTGAACACCAGCTCTTCCGAGATTATCTCCACTTATGTGTATAAGGTAGGCCTGGTTCAAGCGAACTACAGCTTCTCGGCTGCTGTCGGGCTATTTAATTCATTGATTAACTTGATGTTGATACTGCTTGCCAACTTCGGGGCAAGACGCGCAACAGGATCGGGGTTGTTCTAATGATGGCGAAATCCAACGTAATCAAAGAACCGTTGTCGGACAAAATTTTGCTTACTTTCATTTACGTCATATTGTTCGCCATAATGATCGTTGTGCTTTACCCGCTTATTTATATCGTCAGCTCGTCATTCAGCTCTCCGCAGGCGGTCGTAGCCGGACGGGTATGGCTGTTCCCTGTAGAGCTTTCGCTTAAAGGATATACGGCAGTACTGAGCAACCCGCGTATTTGGTCAGGCTATTACAACTCGATCTTCTATATGTGCGCCGGTACGTTGATCAGCGTTTTTCTAACGTTTGCGCTCGCTTATCCATTATCGAAGCGCACCTTCTATGGCAGATCGCTCATTATGTATCTCATTATCGTGACGATGATCTTCAGCGGCGGTCTCATTCCGTACTACTTAACGGTTAAAAGCCTGGGAATGATCGATACGCGCTGGGCTTTGCTGCTGCCGCAGGCGATTGCGGTATGGCAGGTATTCATCGCCAAAACGTTCTTTCAGGAGACGATACCGGAGGAATTGAACGAAGCGGCGGATATCGACGGCTGCAGCGATCTCCGGTTCCTGTGGTCGATTGTGCTCCCGCTCTCGAAGCCGGTTGTCGCCGTGCTTGCGCTCATGTACGCCGTGACAGCCTGGAACGCTTATTTCGATGCGTTAATTTTTCTCAAGAACGTGAATTTGTATCCGCTCCAGCTGATTCTGCGTGAAATTCTGATCCAGAATTCCGTGGATAACTCGATGATGGTTGACGTTCGGACAATGGAAGCCAGACAAGGAATGAAGGATTTGCTAAAGTTCTCGCTGATCGTCGTTTCCAGTCTGCCGGTCCTTATCATATATCCATTTGTTCAGAAGCATTTCGTAAAGGGGGTCATGATCGGTTCTCTTAAAGGTTAAAATAGACAGATTATAATTGGAGAAATACCCAAGTAGTATCCATAACGATTCTGAAGGGGTGTCCGAATGAGAAGATCATGGAAATTAATGGCGGGTGTTGTTTTGGCTGCGGCGCTAATTGTGAGCGCTTGCTCGAAAAACGATAATTCGGCTGGACAAGGAACGAATGGAAGCGCTGAAGGCGGAGAGGCGCATGCACCGGTCCAATTGACCGCGTTCATCAATCAAACGCCTAACCTCGCGAGCTTGGACAACCCATTTACGAAACAGGTGGAACAGAAGGCGAATGTCAAGCTGGCATTTACAGTCGGGCCGCCAAACGATAACAATGATAAGCGCAATGTGCTCATGGCGAGCGGCGATTATCCGGAAATTTTTCTTAGCGGAAACTTCACGCCTGCCGAGCAGATGAAATTCGGCAAGCAAGGCGTGTTCTTGCCGCTTAATGATCTTATCGATAAATACGCACCGAATATTAAGGAAATTTTTGAAGAGCGCCCGGATTTGAAAACAGCGGTAACGTCCTCGGACGGCAACATTTACGGCATGCCGCAGGTGAACGAATGCTATCACTGCTGGTATGCGCAGAAGCTGTGGATCAACCAGAAGTGGCTCGACAAGCTCGGACTGGAAATGCCGGCAACAACGGAGGAATACGCCAATGTACTGCGCGCGTTCAAAACGAAGGATCCGAACGGAAACGGCATAGCGGACGAGGTTCCGCTCAGCGGCGCGCTTTACACTTGGCACGGTGACATTACAGGCTTTCTGATGAATCCGTTCATTTATAACAACGGTGACGGCCAATCGTATTCGTATCTCCGCGTCAAGGATGGACAAGTACAGCTTTCCGCTAACCAGCCCGAATGGAAAGACGGTCTTCGCTATCTGGCGTCGTTATACAAGGAGGGCTTAATTGATCCTCAGGCCTTCACGCAAAATCAGGAAGGACTGCAGCAGCTTGGCAACAACGCCGGCGATACGATTCTGGGTTCATTCGCGATTGGCCACGTCCAAATGGCGGTAGCCGCAACGGATGAACGCAACCTTGATTATGTCGCTGTTCCGCCGCTTAAAGGGCCTAACGGGGTACAGCTTTCCGGCTATTACAAATCGGTCGGCAACCAGGGCCGTTTTGTAATCACAGACAAAGCGGATGAAGAGCAGCAAATTGCGGCGATTAAGATGCTGGATTACCTTTGGACCGAGGAAGGGACTTGGGGACAAGTATTCTCGGTCGAAGGACATTCGTGGAGCAAAGCAAGCGCCGGTCAGCTTAATGTGAACGGCAAGCCTGCCAGCTATCAGGTTGACCCGTCTTACAGAAGCGAAACGGTTCATTCGGACGGCTGGGATCAAGCCGGTCCTGATTTTAGGCCGCGTGACCGCTTCGAATCGGAAGCCGTCTCCCAGGACATGCTGTCGCCTGAAGGGTACGAGCTGCGTCTGGTGACGGAGACGAAGAAATACGACGGCTTCGAGCCGAAAGAAAATGAAATGTTCCCGGTCGATATTTTCATCAGCGCCGAGGACGGGGAGAAATCCGCTCAATTCAAAGCGACGATTGAAGATTACGTGAAATCGAATATGCTGCAGTTCATTACCGGACACAAGGATATCGAGAAAGACTGGGACAGCTATGTGCAAGGCTTCGGCGGTCTGAAGCTGAATGATTATTTGAAAATTTTGCAAAGCGCATATGACGCCAACTTGAACAAAATGAAATAACGGGCATTACAGTGTGTAAAAGGCGGCCTGCGGCATTGCGCTGCAGGCCGTCATCTCAAAAGACGATCAGAATGAAGGAAGTGAGACAATGAGGAGCCAGGAGCGCTTGCGCATTCAAAATCCGATTTTGCCGGGCTTTAACCCGGACCCGTCCATTGTAAGAGTTGGCGATGATTATTATGTAGCGACTTCAACCTTTCAATGGTTTCCAGGCGTACAAATCCATCACTCGCGCGATCTTATTCATTGGCAGCTGCTTGCCCGTCCGTTGGACCGGTTAAGCCAGCTTAATATGGCCGGCAATCCGGATTCGGGGGGCGTATGGGCGCCATGCCTCACCTATAATGACGGCTTGTTTTATTTGGTCTACACGGATGTGAAAAGCCATGCAGGCGCTTATAAAGATACCCATAATTATGTCGTAACCGCTCCGGATATTAAGGGCCCATGGTCGGATCCCGTTTATTTAAACAGCAGCGGCTTCGATCCGTCGTTGTTCCATGATGACGACGGAAGGAAGTGGGTCGTCAATATGCAATGGGATTACCGCAAAGACCGGAATCCTTTCAACGGAATCTACTTGCGGGAATATTCCATAGAGAAGCGGCGGCTAATAGGTCCTTCCTATTTCATCTATCAAGGCTCTGAGCTGGGGCTAACGGAAGGGCCTCATTTATACAAGAAAGACGGTTATTATTATTTGATGGTTGCGGAAGGCGGAACAAGCTATGAGCACGCGGTAACGCTGGCGCGTTCCAAGACGCTTACCGGTCCGTATGAAACGGATCCCGGTGCGCCGATGCTTACCTCTCACCATAAGCCGGACTTGCTGCTGCAAAAAGCCGGGCATGCCAGCCTGGTGCATACCCAAAGCGACGAGTGGTACATCGTCCATTTATGCGGCCGGCCGCTCAATACGGAAGATAGACGATGCAATCTCGGCAGGGAAACGGCTATCCAGCGCTGCGTCTGGTCGGAGGATGGATGGCTGCGCCTCGCCGAGGGCGGAAACGACCCTCAGCATTCGGTGCAAGCCCCTGCGCTGCCGGAGCATCCGTTCCCGCAGCAAGCGGAAAGGGAAGATTTTGACGGAAACGAGCTCAGTATTCATTGGCAGTCCCTCCGCCAGCCTTTCTCGGAAGACTGGCTGTCGCTGACCGAGCGCCCCGGATATTTGCGCCTGAAAGGCATGGAGTCGCCGAATTCGCGCTTCCGGCACAGCCTGATCGGGCGGCGCCAGCAAGCGTTCCGGTGCGAGGCAGAGACGGCTGCCGAGTTCGAGCCGGAAACGTACCAGCAGATGGCCGGCTTAATCTACTATTACAATTCGCAAAACTATTATTATTTGCGCATCGGTTACGACGAAGAAGCAGGAACGAATCTTGCGGTTGTTGCGAACGATCATGGTATCTATTGCGAGCATACAGAGCCGCATATCCCGGTTCCTGCGGGGAAACGCGTTTATTTGCGTTTGCAATTAAACGACTGCGATTTGCAATTCTATTATTCATTGGATGGCAGAGAGTGGAGTGCGATAGGACCGGTTCTGGATGCGAGCAAAATATCCGACGAATACGCTACGCATTTGGTTGACGGTTATTTCACCGATTGGGGTTTCACGGGCGCCTTCATCGGATTATGCGCCCATGATTTGTCCGGCGGCCGCAAGCCGGCGGATTTCGACTACTTCCGCTATCAGGAAAAAGAGTGATTACGGGTGACTCCTATAGGCCCAAATTGCCCATCTTCATCCGGGTTATTTCAACCGGGTATTCAAGCAGGCCTACGGGATGTCGCCGGTGCAAATGCTGAAGATGCTAAGGCTTCGCAAGGCTGTTCAGCTTTTGGAGGAGCAGGGCAATACGCTGGAGTCGATCTCCGCTGTATGCGGTTTTGGAGATGCCGCTTATTTCAGCAAGGTGTTCAAGGAGAGTGTAGGTAAAACGCCGGGCGAATACCGAAAAAGCATCAGCACGGCAAAAGAAGGCTCCGTTTCGATGATTTCTAATCTTTGATCAAATTTTCGTTCGTCCCAAAGCGTCCATATTACAAACGAGGAGTGTGGAAAATGAAGCAGCGCATTTATATCGTAGGCGCCGGAGCCATTGCCGGATACCATGCCGAGGCCATCGCCCATTTATCGGAATCTGAAGCTGACCGTCCTTCGCTTTTTGTAACGGACGTGAATCATACGGCTTTAGCGGAGTTTGTCAAACGGTTCCCTTGGGCAACCCCGTTTGAGGATTTGATGTCGGTGCTGAGCGAGCCGGCTCAGGAGGACGATGTCGTCATTGTGGCGACACCGCCTTTGACGCATGCGGATATTTCATGCCGCGCGCTCCGTTCAGGCCGGCATGTTCTGTGCGAGAAGCCGCTTGCGATGAACAAGGAGGAGGCGGCGCTGATGCTCCAGGCGGCAGAGGAAGCGGGAAAACGGCTTGGCTGCTGCAGCTCCCGGTTCGCCGGCCTTCGGATCACCGAGGAGGTTAAAGCGATTCTCGGGCAAGGCGGGCTGGGGGAGGTTTATCAGGTTCAATGGGTTCAGCGGCGTAAAAGAGCCCGGACCGGCATCGAATACCAGCCGTCGAGCCGCTGGTTTCTGAACCGGTCGGTAAGCGGAGGCGGCACCTTGATGGATTGGGGACCTTACGACATCGCAAGCTTGACCGAAGTGCTCCAGCCCGTCAAGGTGGAGGTTCTTCATGCTTGGATGACAGATCCTAAGACGGAGCACCCGCTCGCCGCCGGGGTCTTGTCCGATGTGGAGCAGCATGTCGGAGCGACGATGAAGTTTCATTTGCCGGGCGGGAGCGTTGTGCCGGTTCATTACGAGCGCGCGGCTTGCTGCCACGGTGAAGAAAGAAGCGTGACGGAAATCGAGGGGACGGCGGGCGCACTGGAGTGGGATTGGCTTTGTCTGGATGGCGAAGGCGACCTGATTCGTCATTATGACGTTAACGGGGAGCCGGCTGTCAGCCGCGTCCGCGTGGCAAACGCACCGCTAGGGATGATGGATAAGCCGATCGTCTATTTCCTGCAAGCGGTTGCCGGACAAGCTTCCCCCGCAATCGTTAACGAGCAGGCCGTTTTCAACTTCAGCATTCTCTCCTCCATTTATGACTGCATCCGGACCGGAGAAGTACAAGCTGTCGCGTTGGAGGGGAGCCGGTGAAAAACGTTTATGCGATGGATACGTTTTTTTATCATAGTCTGGGCAATTATCCGTTCGATGTTCGATGCCAAATGCTGCGCGGGCTCGGCTATGACGCCGCATATTTAACCTTATGGGACGAGCAGGCCTGGAAGGATCTCGACCGGCTGCCGTTCGTGAAAGACGAGTATGGATTGGAGGTCGAGGCCGTCTATGCGGTGCTCGACCTCACGCAAGCGAAGGATCATCCGGAAGCGGCAAAAATCGCAGCGATGCTTGAGCGGCTGCAAGGCTGCAGCCGGCTTGAGCTTGCGCTTACGATGGGAGATTCCGGGTATGAGCCGTCGGACCCGGAAGGAGACCGTTTGGCGCTCGAATGGTTGACGTATTTACTGCCGATCGCACAGCGGAATAACATCCGAATCTCGCTCTACCACCATGTCTTCTTCTGGCTGGAGCGGTGGGAGGATGCGCTTAGGCTGGTTAAACAGCTTAATCATCCGCTGCTCGGGATGACTTTCAGCTCGTTCCATTGGTTCGCAATCGACGGAAAGCGCCTGAACGAGGCATTTTCCGCTTGCGCGCCGTATCTTCACGCGGTGAATATTTGCGGAAGCCGCAAGCAAGCGCCGACAGCAGGCCTGCCGGCTTCCATCGAATGCATTGACCAGGGCGAGCTGGACGTTTTTAGCTTCCTGGGCGCGTTGAAGAAGCATGGCTACGACGGAGCGATCGGATTTCAAGGCTACGGCATGGGGGGAGACGTGTACGGCAATCTGGAACGGAACAAGAAAACGTACGGTCTGATGAAGCAGCGGCTCGATAAGCATCCGGCCTGGAGCTCGCTATGAGCATTGGCCAAAGCTGCCGGCGGGAGAAGGGTATTATGCCTTGATCCTGTGTATTTTGTTTTACGACATGCTTTAAGATAAATTGCATTCCGCCATCCGCCATAGAGCGAATAGATGAAAAAAACAGCAGCCTACAGGAGACGCTTGTTCCTGAAAGCTGCTGTTTGTCGATGACAGGGAGGCTCATGATTTGCGCATGCCGCTCCAAGACAGGCGGCGTATATCGGAAGCGGTCCGGCCGGTCACCTGCTTTACCATGCGGGCAAAGTGATGCGATGTCTTGAAGCCGCAGCGATGGGCGATTTCGGTCACGTTCAGCCCGGTGCTGGTGAGCAGCTCCACCGCCCGGGAAATCCGGTAGTTCCATAGATAGGCGATTGGAGTTGACTGCTCATATTGTTTGAACAACCGCACCAGATGCTCGGGAGACAGCCCTGCCCGGTCCGCCAGCTCCGCAAGCGACAGATCCTCCATGTAATGCTCGAAAATAAAGGATAACACGGAATAGACGGCAGGGTGCTTCTCCTTTTGAAGGAGCACTCTCTTGGATTCGGTGGGATATAGATGGAGGGCGGCTAATCCGAGACTAACGACAGCCGGGTCCTCGAAAGGGGCATACCGCTGTACATTCAGCATGAGATCGAGCAGCCGGTTCATCTCCTCTGTGAGCGGCAGACACTCCGGAAGCTGTTCCAACGCAAGCCGTGTATGATCGGATATATGGTTCAAATGGACAGTGATCCAGCGGTGCCAGGTCTCTTCGGTTCTGGAGAAGGTGAAGGATTCCTCGCAGCCGGGCTTAAGCATAATGACGTGACCGGGACTAACGCTAATCATTCTTCCATCGACAGTGACATTCATCTCGCCGGTATAGAGCATGACGAGCTGAATATCCTGCTGGACGCGGGGACCAAAACGGCCTCCGGGCGGATATACGATGGAGCCGGCTGCAGCATGGGCTATATCTTCTTGGATCGAGAGAGTCAGCGGACTAATAGACAAAGGTTTCGCCCCCGGGAATCGAGTTGGCAATTAGGGTACACCATATCAATTAGGTATACAAAATTGCAATTTACAGCTATAGCTTCGGCAGTGTACGCTAAGTATGCCTGGATGAGGAATCGAGATCAATAATCGAAGGTAAATGTAACATGAATGCCTATTATAAGCAACATCAGGAGCGTGCCGTTTGATTGGTTCGATGCCGTTAACGGACACATTTATGACATCCGAAGCAGAGCTTCGATACGATGCTTCGATACGAAGGAGAGACTATCCGATGACTACCTATGACAGCTTCCAAAGCTATAGTTCTCCGACATACGGTACGATCTTCGCCGGCCATTTCAATGAGAACGATCAGTATGCGACCAGCCGCCCGGCGGGGATGTCCGACTGGCTGCTTACTTATACAGTTGAGGGAAACGGTTATTTCCGCACGCCCGCAGGCGAGAAAAGCTGCTCTGCGGGCGACGTCGCCTTATTGCGAAAAGGCGTTCCCCACCAATATGGAACGGCAGCGGGCGGCCGGTGGAATTTCATTTGGGCGCATTTTCCAGACTTGACCGAAACGAATTATTTGCCTGAGGAAGAGCTCCTCATTCAGCCTTTGGGAAACGCCCATTTGCAAAATCGAGTCTATTATGCGCTTAGGAATGTGCTTCAGGACTCCAGAGAACAACGCTCCTTCTGGCTGCCGCTATGCGAAAATGAAATTAGAGGGATATTGCTGCTAATGGCGGAACGCGGACGCAGGAAGGTTGATCCGCGGGTGGAGGAGTCTCTGCATTATTTATCCAGACATATGAAGGAAGCGATAAAAATCGCGGATATCGCGAAATCCGTAGGCCTTTCAAGCTCAAGACTGTCTCATTTGTTCAAAGCAGAGACGGGCACCACGCTAGTAGAGACGCTTAAAGTGATGCGGATTCGGCAGGCTGCCCTGCTTATCAAGCATTCAGGCCGGACGGCAGCCGAAGCAGCATTCGATGTCGGCTTTCAAAATTATAATCACTTCGCTTCGCTGTTCCGCGAGCAGATGGGGGCGAGCCCGAGGGAGTACCGCCGGATGGCGGAAGCGGGTGAAGGGAACTAAATCCAATAGATTGAGTTCCAGACAGGTTAACGTTTATAATAATACGAGAATATTCCAAAAGAAAAGGTGTCATTCATGAGTATATTAAACGTAGAACGACTAAGTCACGGCTTTGGAGACCGCGCGATCTTCAACGACGTATCCTTCCGCCTGCTTAAAGGCGAGCACATTGGACTCATCGGCGCTAACGGCGAGGGCAAGTCCACCTTCATGAACATCATTACGGGCAAGCTTCAGCCGGATGACGGCAAGGTTGAATGGTCCAAGCGGATGCGCGTCGGCTATCTCGATCAGCATGCGGTGCTCAGCAAAGGGCTGACCATGCGCGATGTCCTGAAGGGAGCCTTTCAATACTTGTTCGATATGGAACAAGAAATGAATGATATGTACGGAAGGATGGGCGATGTAACGCCGGAGGAACTCGAGCAGATGCTTGAGGATGTCGGTACGATTCAGGATACGCTGACGAGCCAGGATTTTTATCTGATCGATGCGAAGATCGAAGAAACCGCCCGCGGTCTGGGGCTTACCGATATTGGACTGGATAAGGACGTTAACGACCTTAGCGGTGGTCAGCGGACGAAGGTATTGCTGGCGAAGCTGCTGCTCGAAAAGCCGGACATTCTGCTCCTCGACGAGCCTACGAACTACCTCGATGAGCAGCATATCGAGTGGCTGAAGCGCTACCTGCAGGAGTATGAGAATGCGTTCATTCTCATTTCACACGATATCCCGTTCCTTAACAGCGTAATTAACCTGATCTATCATATGGAGAATCAAGAGTTAAACCGCTACGTTGGAGATTACGAGCATTTCCAGCAGGTTCACGAAATGAAAAAACAGCAGCTTGAATCCGCCTTTAAGCGGCAACAGCAGGAAATTGCGGATCTGAAAGATTTTGTAGCCCGGAATAAGGCGAGCGTTGCGACGCGGAATATGGCGATGTCCAGACAAAAGAAGCTCGATAAGATGGAAGTGATCGAGCTGGCTAAGGAGAAGCCGAAGCCGCAGTTCAACTTTAAGGACGGAAGAACTTCCGGCAAGCTGATATTCGAGACGAAGGAGCTCGTTATCGGTTATGACAGCCCCTTATCCAGACCGCTTGACCTCCGCATGGAACGCGGACAGAAGATTGCGCTTGTCGGCGCGAACGGAATCGGTAAAACGACGCTGCTGCGGAGCATTTTAGGCGAGATTCAGGCGTTGTCCGGCACTGTTCAGCGGGGAGAGCATCTGCAAATCGGCTATTTCCAACAAGAAATGAAGGAAACGAATTACAATACCTGCATCGAGGAAGTGTGGAAGGAATTCCCTTCTTTCACGCAGTTCGAGGTGCGCGCGGCACTGGCCAAGTGCGGGCTCACGACCAAGCATATCGAGAGCAAAATTGCCGTGCTCAGCGGCGGTGAGAAAGCTAAGGTTCGCCTTTGCAAGCTGATTAACAGCGAAACGAACCTGCTCGTGCTGGATGAGCCGACTAACCACTTGGATGTGGATGCTAAGGATGAGCTAAAGCGCGCCCTTAAGGCGTACAAAGGCAGCATCCTGCTTATTTCCCACGAACCGGAATTTTATCGCGATGTCGTTACGGATACATGGAATTGCGAATCATGGACGACGAAAGTATTTTAGACGGTAATCGGTAATGCTTTCAAAAGGGGTTGCCCTCAAGTGGTTTTTGCTACTTATGGGGCAGCCCTCTTTTCTTATTGGGAATCTCGGGAAAGGAGAAAGTCCAGAGATGCTAAAAATCGGTGATTTTTCAAAGTTGAGCCGCGTTTCTGTCAAAACGTTACGATTTTATGATGCTCTGGGACTGTTGAGACCGGTTGTCGTGGACGCGAACAACGGTTACCGCTACTATTCGGAAGAACAGCTTTTGACAATAAAGCGAATAGCCGCATTTAAAGATCAAGGTTTCACATTGGAGCAGATCATTCCCTTTATTGGGGAAAATATATCGCTAGAAGCAGTGAAAAACAAGCTGGCAGATAAACAAACAGAGCTCCACCGCACCATAGAAGAGGCAAAAAATCAGCTGAATGAAATCCAAGGAAGGCTTCAACGCGTCGAAGAATCCAATGCTTTTTATGCAGCGGCTCATTCCGTCACCATTCGCAGAGTAGATTCGCAGCTGGCAGCCTCTTTACGTTCATTAGTCCCTCTTGCACAACTCTGTCTGCTGCTTGACGAGGTCACGCAGTACGTCCGCTCATACGGCGAGGATCACGGAAGCTCATTGATAATATTAAGGCATGATCAGGATACAGAAACGAATCTGGTCGATATCGAGGTGGCCTTACCCATTCCGAACCCTATTCCCGGCAGCAACAGAGTGAAGGTCGGCTTTTTGCCCGGGTTTAAGACAGCGGCCTCCCTTGTGCATCATTGCGATCCCTATCGTACTTCTTGTTCTGCTTCTGCCGAGTTGGAGGCATGGATTTCATTTAACGGTTACGCACGGGACAATACTGCCCCAATCCGGGAAACCTATTTAACGTCAGATAAAGATATTTATGGAAAAATGCGTCTGGCAGAATTACTCATACCGGTTGAGCTTGTAAAATAGCAAGTATTTATAACATGTGCCATTCTGCTTACAGCAGCCCGGTACATGTTTTTTTCTGTGTAAAAAGTCAACTCGCTTGACTCTCCCCTATACAGGAGGGTGTAAAGTGAGGCTAAGTATAAATAAGGAGTGAAGAGACATGAAGAGACTGAATGGAAAAGCGGCATTAGTAACAGGTGGCAGCAGAGGAATCGGGGAAGGGATAGCGTTAAGGCTTGCGGAAGAGGGTGCGCTTGTAGCTGTACACTACGGCAATAACCAAGAAGCAGCGGCGAATGTTGTAAGGTCCATTGAAGAGAAAGGTGGTAAAGCTTTTGCAGTCGGCGCAAGGCTTGAATCCGTTGCTGGCGTGAAACAATTGATCCAATCTATAGAGGAGGAACTCACTCGAATTACCGGAGACAGCAGGTTCGATATTCTTATTAATAATGCCGGGATAGGGACCTCGAAGACATTGGAAGAGACGACAGAGGAAGCATTCGATGAAGTGTTTGCAGTTAACGTAAAAGCGCCTTTTTTTCTCGTTCAGCAAGCGCTGCCCCTGCTGCGTAACGAAGGGCGCATCATTAACATCTCATCCGGTGTGACTCGAATCGCATACCCGCATATCATGGCCTATAATCTTACCAAAGGAGCTATAAATACATTTACACTGCATCTTGCGCAATGGCTTGGACCTCGCGGAATCACGGTGAACGCCGTTCTTCCCGGAATTGTAGATACAGATGTGAATGCCTCTTGGCTGCATACGCCGGAAGGACAAAAGCTGGCGTCCGAAATGTCCGCCCTCGGAAGAGTTGGACAGCCTTCCGACATTGCGGATATTGTCGCTTTTTTATCCTCAACAGAAAGCCGCTGGGTAACCGGGCAATTAATCGACGCAACAGGCGGATCGCATTTATAAGATTATAATGGACACAGGCATACACCCCTTAGAATGATAAAAGCTGTTCCATTTGCGCTTTAGTTCCGGATTTGGCTAGCGGCGTATTGATGAGAAAGAGTGTAGACAACTAAGCATACAGATGCTAGGTTTAAGGCAGCTGGTTTAACCACAAGCTATTTAATGAGGCTTGTCTGATTGTTTGAATTTAATGACGAAAAGTAGGTTTTAAAGGATGACCCATACGAATAACGAGCCGCATATTTACCGTTTTAGCGAGGCGCCCATTTGGGAGCTGCAGCGTGAATATTTTGAAGAGCAGGGCATTAAGGCTTGGCAGAGCGGGGAAGTGCCGCATTATATTACGAATAATCCAGTCATTGCAGGAGCCTATGCGGAAATGATATTTGGATTTCTTCAGGATAGAGCGAGGCTGGGCCATAGCGCGGAACCGGTTACGATTCTTGAGCTTGGAGCGGGCCCGGGCCGATTAGCGCATCATGTGCTTAAGGAGCTGGGCGGACTGAATGATTATGCAGGTATGGCGCTTCCGCCATTTCGCTATGTAATGAGTGATTTGCCTGTCAAAAATATTACCTATTGGCAGCAGCATCCGAGCTTGCAGCCCTTCATCCTGCAGGGGGTATTGGATTTTGCCCAGTTCGATGCGGCGCAGGATACGGAACTGCATTTGACGCAGTCGGGCATCACAATACGGCCTGCCGACCTGAAGCAGCCGCTGCTCGTTATCGCGAATTACTTCTTTGACAGCATCCCGCAGGAATTGCTTTATGTGGATGAAGGGAAAATTTATGAGAGCAGGGTGTCCCTGCAGTTTCCGGATGAGGCTGATGCGCTTACCGCATCGGAAATGCTGGGGAAGGCCGTCCCCGAATATCACTATCGCAGAGCAGTCGAATACGAGCAGGAGTCGTATCCTTACCGTGACGTTATTGAGCTGTATAAGAATAAGCTTGAGGATTCGCATATTCTGTTTCCGGCGATTGGGCTGGACTGCTTAGAACGGCTCGGCTGGTTATCGCAGGAGGGTTTTGTCCTGCTCACGGCGGATAAAGGCGACCACCGGATAGAAAATTGGGAGTTCGCAGAACCGCCTAAGCTGATTCATCACGGAAGCTTTTCTTTAACGGCAAACTACCATGCGATTCAGCATGTTTTTGGGCAAAAGGGCGCATTGTCCTGCTTCACCGCGCATCACTATAAAAACTTGAATGTGGGCTGCATGCTTATGCTGCAAAGCCCGGCGGGCTACGTCAATACGCGCTTAGCCTACCGCCGGTTTGTCGAACGTTTTGGACCGGATGATTTTTTTAGCATGAAACTATGGTTTGACGAGCATTTGGAGGAAATGGCACTGTCCCAAATCCTTGCCTTTTGGCGGTTGAGCCGCTATGATGCGCAATTGTTCATTCAAAGCTCCAAGCACATTATGCTGCTGCTTGAAGATAGCGGCGAGGAGGAAATCGATGATCTCCGCCAAGGCATACATGCGATGTGGACAGGCTATTACAAGGTGGACGAGAAGTATGACATAGCACGCGACTGCGGTGTACTGCTTTTTCAGCTGGAGCAGTACGAAGATGCGCAGATTTTCTTCGAACGGTCGCTTTCGGCGTACGAGGCGACTGCCGATCTGCTGTATCAACTGGCGATCTGCTGCTGTGAGACGGGTAGTGAAGCGGCTGCGTCGGATTATGCGAATCGCGTGTTGGCGCTTGATCCTGAGCATGAGGGAGCGCTGGCGCTTATCACGCTTTTATAAAGTAAACGGGTTTCGATCCGGAGTTTTGCAGCTCGATCCATGCTCGACCTATATGTTGTTCCAAACGATCATCGCGCGAACAAGGACGTCTGATGGCAGGCACAGGCGGCCCATACCAGACATTGGCCAAGCTGTTCGGGGGCCAGGGTACGATCAACGTCAATTCCTGGTCGCCTGCAAGCGGGTATACGCGCCTGATTCGATTATGTAAAAAAGTGATATAGTTTCATTTCATAAAACTAAATCGCGCTCGGTGTGGGAGAACGGCGGATTAGTTCTATTTTGCAAACGTAATCGGTCCTTTTTAGAAGCTGCTCTCCCAATACGCTGTTTAATTGATCAAAATCAAACTAAATGGGCGCTATCGGATAACTAACTTCAAATAGATTCAACAAATCGAATTAAACTGTATTCGGCTCGATTTTCTATCCCGTTGAATTTCTAGTTAAATTTTGTGCTAGCAGCCAGTATTATCGGCTGCCTTTTCCCTGCTAACGGGCAGGATAACGTAAAAAAGGTGCGACATTTGCCTGTTTTTTTAAATATAGATAATGGGAGGTGTTGGTTTCTGTTTAAAAAAATTTCGTAGTCTTTGGCAGATTTGTATAATAGCAATCGAAAAGAAATCTAGCTGCCGATTCATGTTAAAATAGGTGTAGGTAAATTATGTATCTTAGCCACCAAGGAGGTTGTGTAATGGGAACAGACAATCCGGTAACGATAACAGTGGAAACGATCGTTCATTCTCCCATCGAAAGCGTGTGGGAATATTGGACAGATCCGAAGCATATCACGCAATGGAATAAGGCTTCCGATGACTGGCACACGCCATACGCCGAGAATGATCTGAAGGTCGGCGGTAAATTTCTCTCGAGAATGGAAGCCAAAGACGGCAGCTTTGGATTTGATTTCAGCGGAGTATACGACGAGGTGAGCATTAACGAGAGCATCTCTTATACGATCGCCGACGGTAGAAAAGTGAAGAATGTTTTTACACGCCAAGACAACGACACGAAAATCATCACATCGTTCGAAGCAGAAGAGACCAACACCGTCGAGATGCAACAAGCCGGGTGGCAGGCGATTTTAGACAATTTCAAAAAATATGTGAAAACGGCTAAAGAGGAATAAGAAACTTTCGCAGCCTTAGAAGCGCATGCCGACATCGGCATGCGCTTTGCTATGTACGCCCGGCATGAGTGTCATCTCTACGGTAAAAGTTGCGATGGGGTGCTTTCAAACGCCTGCCATGAATCCGGAGCAAGTGTCTTGTATTGTTCTGCTCGGTCGTATGCCGCCGGGGCGGAGCAGGCTAAGGAAATCGCCGCTAAGACGCATAATAGCGCACTTAGACGGCGATTTTTTATACCTTTCTGAGCACATACAGCAAGCGATAAATCAGTTCGGCGCACTCAGCCCGCGTCGACTTCTTATCCGTATTGATCGGGAACTCGTCATTCTCTTTGATGATTCCCTCTCGCAGCAAATGGTCTACCGCTTGCTCGGACCAAGCATCGTAGCCCCTTGGCAAGCCGAACTTGAGCAGCGTTCCTGTGCTTGACGGCTTGTAGCCGCCATACAGCAGCGCTTGATTGAAAATTTCAAGCGTCTCCTGCTGCGTAATCGTCTGATTCGGGCGGAACATTCCGTCCGTACATCGTATTAGAGTTAATGAACAGCAGCTCATTCGTATCGGATGCCGTTGCATACAGATCTCGGAGCCCGTATCGAGTTTAACCTCCGACACAACCGGCTTGTAGACCCATGCTGCGCTTACTGACGGAAGATTGGCTGGACTCAGGTTCAACAGCATCATCGCGATACCGCAAAGCAGCACGCACTTTCGTACAAATCGTTTACTCATAACGAACAAAAACTCCTTCTCTCAAAGCCAAATAGACATTCAACTATTATAAGCCGAAAGAAAGAGCTGGTCGCGGAAATGCGAGCTTCCAATTTATTCAAATCACTGAACTCGTAAACAGTGAAAAAAGTAGTACCGATTACTCTATAAATGTCTACATAACAACAATAAAATATTTAATAGCAGTAATTTTTTATTGTAAAACGATAAACTTCGTGTTAAATTCAAATTGAAAATAAATAAATGAGGCGCTATTTATGAAACGAGGAACAACACTCTTTTTAAAGGTAGCTGTTATTCTAATTGGAATCCCAGTTCTTGCTTTGTGCATATTTTTGGTGCCTGAGATAGCGATTTTTGAAGCAGGATTGTATCCGGACATTACTTATGAAATATCTTGTTTTAATCGATTTGTATGCATCGGCGATACCTTATTACTTTGCTCTGTATCAAGCTTTTAAACTTTTAAGCTATATTGACAAGAACAATTACCACAAAAGCTCTAAAGATATTGTCGAAATAAGTATGTCGAAAATAATAAAAATGATCATTGAAAATGACACGAAGCCGAATAACAAACTACAAGGGAAATCGCGGATATGTCGCAATTCCATAGCAAGTGCTCCGAATAATGGAGTGCTAATGGGGGCTGTTTCCGATTTTTTCTTCCGTATATTTTGTCGATAAATATTTTTCAGTTACACCAGCTTATGACAGGCTTCGTAACGATCGTCTGGTACTATTTTTTGAGTTACTCTTTTTGGCTTAGGAGCAAACTACATCAATAGAGGAGATGGTCCGTATTACACAGAAGAAATGTATTGCTATGTTACTTGCAGGTGGGGAAGGAAAACGGCTTGCTCCGCTAACCCAGAAGCTCGCTAAGCCGGCGGTGCCATTCGGTGGTCAATATCGCATTATTGATTTTCCGCTCAGCAATTGTTTGAATTCAGGAATCGACACGATTGGGGTATTGACCCAGTACAAGGCGGAGACCTTGCATACGCATATTAAAGACGGCGGATTATGGTTGAATGACAAAGAAACCGAAATTACGCTTCTTGATGCCAGTCGTCAGGCTAATGGCCTCTATACGGGAACGGCTGATGCTATCTACAAAAATTTGGAATACATAAAGCAACATAATCCGGAGCACGTGCTATTGCTCTCTGGGGATCATATTTATAAGATGGATTATAACGCCATGATTCAGTTCCATGAGGAAAGCGGAGCAGAAGCCACGATCTCGGTAAAGCAGGTTCCGTGGAAAGACGCACATCAATTCGGCATTATGAACGTAGACGATTCGTATAAAGTAACTGATTTTCTCGAAAAGCCATCCAAGCCTGAGAGTAATCTTGCTTCAATGGGCATTTACATATTCCGTTGGTCGTTCCTAAAGCGTTATTTGCTCCAGGATGCTGAGAATGAGCTTTCTTCTCATGACTTCGGAAAGGACCTCATCCCTCAGATGCTGGCGGCCGGGTCGAATGTGTATGCTTATCCTTTCCAGGGATATTGGCGTGATGTGGGCACGGTGGAGAGCCTTTGGGAGGCACATATGGAGGTGCTCGGCGGTGAGATCGTTCTTGATGACGGACAATGGCCGATGTACACAAATAAGCGTCTTCAGCCATCGACAACGAATCTCTGCCCGACTGCTGAATCTCATAAATCGATGATTCATCCCGATAGCATAATTGAAGGAGAGTTAGTGCGATCCGTCGTATTTAGCGGCGTACATATCGGCCCAGGATGCGAAATCCGGGAAAGCATCATTATGCCGGACGTCAAAATCGGAAGCAATGTCCAAATCTATAAAGCTATTATTGGCGAGGGAAGTGTGATCGAAGACGGGGCAGTTATAGGGAAACCGAATGGAGAAATTACCGCGATCGGTAAGGACGAGTTCATTTCAGCCGACTCTTCACCTGTTCTTGACATCATTATTGCTTAAATAGTTTGTGAAAAAAGCTTATCCGCCTAAAAAAGCTGGAACATGAGATAATTATGTTCCAACTCAGGCTGTCGAGAAACCTCGACAGCTATTTTTACGTCCATTGTTACGCCTGGCAATGTATATGATGCATAGCCCCCACCTTTTGAATAGATGAGGGCTATTTGAAGAATGAAAAGGCTAAAGCTACCCGGCGAGGAGATAACATCATTGAAACCAATAATACAACTACTGCATTTTGGCTATCATCAGGCGATGAGCTGCATATTTCCTATTGCGATCTTTGGGACTTTAGCTCTTTCTAGCGTAATAGAGGTGCCTTTCATTTACCGTTATGATGCCATTCTTCTTATACTGCTTACAGTGCAGTACCTCATGTACCGCAGTGGATTAGAGACGCGCGATGAAATTAAAGTTATCTGTATATTTCACTGTATTGGTTTGTTGCTGGAAATATACAAGGTAAGGATGGGATCATGGTCATACCCTGAGCCCGGGCTTACAAAGCTGTTCGGTGTACCGCTCTATAGCGGATTTATGTATGCAAGTGTCGCAAGCTTTATGTGTCAGGTATGGCGTAGACTGAAGATGGACATGACCGGCTGGCCGGGGCTTACTTCTGCGGGATTACTAGGAGGAGCCATCTATCTGAACTTTTTCACACATCATTTCATTCCTGATTTTCGTTGGTGGCTGACGGCGCTTGTGCTCATTGTCTTTTGGAGAACATGGATCATATATCGGGTACGGACCATTACTTATCGAATGCCCTTGACATTGGCTTTTTTCATAGTAGGTTTTTTCATCTGGTTAGCCGAAAATATAGCTACATTTTTTCATGCTTGGAAATATCCTGACCAGTACCAAGCCTGGCAATTGGTTAGTTTCAGTAAGATCAGTTCGTGGTTCCTTCTGGTAATCATTAGCGTCATTATTGTTGCCCAGCTTAAACATGTTAAAGCTAGCCGGAAAACGAAAGATTCATGGTCCAGCTAAGGTGGTGATAATTTTGCACATAGTAAGATACTTAATTTTATGGATTTCTTTTATCATTTTGTTCAGCGTTGCTGCAGTGGGCTTGGAACTAATAGAAGGATATAAAATCACCACAAGCGAATATTATGGTCTTCGTAATATAGGTTTTATTTTTATGACGATGATGTTTCTTATTGCATCTGTCTTCTATCCTGTTATTTTAATACCGTTATCTATCGTTATTAGCAAAATCGTGACGGTTGCGCTTGGTCGGGTGCTGCTGTACTCCATGCTGGGTGGAATAGGAGGAATCTTCATATTCCATAAGTTTTACAGTGACCACTTTATTCAGGAATACAATCTGAATATTAGCAGCTCCATTTTAATCTTCGGAACTGTTGGTTTCATGTATGCCCTGATCGATAATTATCTCCAACGTGGGCAGTCTCCATTACGCTAGCGGGACACGATAGTTGAATAACACATTGATGAGCAGGCGCTGCGGTGACCTGCTCATTTTATATTAAACGGAGTTTATTTTTGTTACTATTAGCTTTCGAATTCCTCAGCCGGATTCACATGAGCATGATCCTCTTCATTGTCCCGAATCGTTTTCTGAAGAACAAGGCAAGCCACGATTAGAAATGCACCGGCGATAGAATAGTAGCCTTTCACATATAAAGGCTCTTCAAGTGTGAAGATGCCGATATATTGTGCGAGAATTGCGATAATAAAGCCGGCCCATGCCATGAACGTGAAAGCAGAGGTGTTGCGACTTCTGTGTCCTGGATTGTAGTCCTTAAGATATTGGTCTTCGTCATTATCACGTGCTATCTTCTGGAGAAGGAAGGAGGTGATGATCAAGAGCACGCCGGTTACCGCATAATAGCCCTGTACGGACATTGGCTGCTTGAGTGTATAGATGCCGATAAACTCGAAGCTGCAGGCGATGATAAATGCAGCCCATGCCATGAAGGTATAGGTCGGTGTATTGCGACGACGATAAAAGTTAGCTGGCTTGCGAAGGTGCAGTATATCCATTTTTTCCATTTGAGTTGCCTCCCGAATCGAGTTAAATGATCGTTCTTGATGTCTTAAATTTACAGCTGATTGCAATTGTGAAATAGTACCAACTTTCTATAGTACCAGGTACTAGGTTAGGTCGTATTAATATTTACAATATGAAACATGTAATATGATCTAGTAATATAGGCTAGGAAGTAGGGGGATAAAGGAGAGGAATCTATATTAAAAGCGGCGTTCATTTAATCATTAAGCTCCGAAGAACGAGCCCGAAAGATGTCTTCATTCTTATGATAGATGTATAGACATCTTTATTTTGGAACAGACTCTTCAGATGTCGGGCTAACCGTATTTTGGTTATCTTGCTGCTCCCAGAGGTGAGCGGCAGCCTCCCGTTCTCATTCCTAATTGATTGTAATATTCTTTTATATTCACAATAGTCTGACCGTGTGTGGCCTGAGCAATCATCTGAGCGATTTCTTCAACATTTACGGTTCTGTTCTCTAGAAGAGCATCAAATGTGTGCTTGATTTCTTTAGGAAACACATTTCCAGCTTTACTGGACAAGCCGTTACATCCACCTATTACAATATAGGATACTAGGTTTACATCACCTGCTGCGAACCGAACAAACGATTCAGGTAACAGCGTGTCTCTATGACGATGTTACTATTCCATGGTGATGAAATCCTGCGGATGAGTGAGTATATGTGAGATAAACCCTTAAAACCGAGGGACGGGTACGATAGCTCAATAAGCACGAAGAGACGGCAGCTGGTGAATTGGCTGCCGTTTTCTCAACTAACGGGCAGATTAACGCAACATTCGGTATATTTTTAGCGTTTGATTTTTGAGTTTATTTGTTAAAGAAGGCGAGTATTCTGAAATGGAGCAACTCAGAAGCCATCATTTTAGTTGAAACTTTAGAAATTTAGGATGTAGGGAGTGGTATAATTGACGAATTCATCTCGGGTGGTCTTTATAGGGGCATTGTTGATATTGATCTTATCTGCCTGTACGAATCAAAGAACCGTTGACATGGCATCGAGTAACTATGGTAACACTGAGGGAAAAATTAATACAGTGACCTCATCTGGAACAGAACAAAACATAGTACCAAAAGAGAAAACCACCCCCTCGAGCCAAGAGAATACAGACACTAATAAAATGAAAGCGATAAAAGATGCCCAGGAGCTCCTAGAACTTATTAAGGAAAAAGATTCAGATAAATTATTAGGATTACTTAATAAGTCTGCCCTTTCTCGACTAGATATTGAAGGAGTAAATATAATAATTGAAGGCTTCGATGTAAATTTTGACCTGAAATCCCTATCAGTACAAATCAATAATGATGGACCTGCAATGTATCCTGAAGGTGGTCAGTATGAATTCGTTTTGGTGGATAAGAATTTTAAGGGAAATCATGTAGAGAATTCGTTAGTTATTCAATATCAAGAAGATGGCGGTATTGTCTACCACAACCCTTATATAACGTATTTTCCTTATGCTAAGAAAATGGTTGTTAAATATTTAGACCTTATTGATGAGGGGAACACAACCGAATTGGCTGGGTTTTTAAACCCCGACGATGTTGACGTTCCTGATTGGGTTGCTGATGACATAATACGCAATTATAAGAATTTTTTAAATTCCGAGAGCATGTCAGTCCGTTATAAAAATCGGTTTACTTTCGTGATAGAGGACAGCAATGGTAAAGAACACGAAATTGAAGTGATTTACGATGTTGGCTTGATGAATATAAAAGATGAATTTATACCCAATTTTTAATTTGACTAACGGATACTATAGCGTAACGATCATCAGGACGAGGCTGCCGGTATGGGACGGCAGCCTCGTTGAGCTCCCATGGAAGAACGCAATTACTTCGATAATCTGTGGTATCGCGTAAGCGGCATGGATGGACGGGTACGATAGTTCAATGATGGCAGCGGGAACCAGTCCTTTGAGGGGGCGGTTTTTTTCAATACATAAGATAAGTTATTTACTGAAAACGCCGTTACGTAACTGGTAAATTACAGCAACAAAAGGCAGGATATCGCAAAGTTCGCAAATGTGAAATCTACAAATCCTAAGGGGCCTACTGTGGAAACAATAAAAGGACTATGTGCTTACTATTACCTTGGATTAGTTATTGGTTATTTCAGAAAACAAGAAATTATCGAGTGGACTGATCAGGTAATAGAGAAACATCGTGATTTTCCTAATGAGATAATTGAAGTATCTTTGTCGGGCAAAAAAACAATTGAAGATATAGGAGGTATTCGGTTTAGTTGGAGCAGCGGACGACGGAGTTAATTTAATCGTCATTAAGCTCCCATGAAAATTAACTCCATTTTCATCATCTGTGGTGCGGCGCTTTCGCTGCATGTGTGGCTAATGGGAACGATAGCATTCCAATCAAGCTGCGATTACGAAAACCAGATTCCCTTATAGAGTAAAGGGGTCGGTTTTTTCATGCAATGAATTGCTTAGCGTACGATTATTTCCGTTTCGTGAGGTGGCCCCTTATTGACTAATATCCATGACCGAGATCATTTCCAGCCATGTCATTGGCTTTATTGCGGTATAGAAAGTTCCGTGTTGAAGTCCAAACTGTGGATCGGTGAAACTCTCCTGCACCTTGTTTGGGCGCCGGATTAATTTTTGCTGCTGCGGTAAAAGGAAGGGGCGGTACCTTCGACCGTTTTAAAGAACCGGCTGAATGCATGGATATTCGGAAAACCCATCTTTTCCGCAATGATCGTCAGCGGGTCTGTCGTGAACTGGATCAAATGCCGGGCGGCATGAACGCGCATGAGCTGGTGGTATTGGATCGGACTCATGCCAAAAGCTTTCTGGAAGAGACGGGCCAGATAATGCTTGCTGATCCCCGACATCTTCGCGATCTCATCCAGACTCACCTTCCGGCTCGTATTGTGCATCAGGTATTGTTTGATATGCATTAATGCGTGCATGTTCGTTTCAAGATGAGGGTTGAGGTGCCAATAATTTTCCCGCAGCAATTGAATCCACAGTTGAATGAACAATCCTTTAACCTTGAACTCGTAAAAGGGCATTTTCGTTTCATATTCGTAGATAATGTCCATTAGCATTTTCTCGATCAGAATCGGGTTTTTCAGCCGCAAATGGCTGGATAACGGGACCGGCATTTCGTCGATGATGTCTTCCCTGAACCAAGTATGTTCGTCGACGCTAATCTCTTCAAGCGGCCGAAAGGAAACCTTGACTTTATCGCTGTCCTCCGAATAAAAGAAATCAAAGTGGAGATGAGGCTGCCTAAGCCGCTGCCCTTCGACTTTGACGATTTTGTGCCGCTGTTTCGGACGGAACAGGAAAATATCCCCGCGAACTCCTTCATAGACGGCATCTTCAATGGTGACGATGACTTTACCCTCCATAATATACAACAGCTCATAATCGAACAGCACACGCTCCTGAATGACCCAAGGACGCTCAACGGTATTATCCATGGCAACGCGAATGTAAGGGGAAATTTGATGCAGGATCATACGACTACCGCCTTTTCATCGATTTTTGTAAGCGTAACATAAAAGCAATAAATGATAAATATAAAATAAGCTTTGCTAAATACAATCAGATTTTATGAGAGTATTATTGGCTTATACTTCGAGAGGCAGTGCAATATTTGCTATCTTGGGGGAATGTGAAAAAGGGGGACGTATGAGCAATGAATAAACGATTGTCGATTGTCCTGATCGTATGCTTCTTGATGCTCGGTTTGGCGGCATGCGGTAAAAGCGGAAATACCGCAGACCCTGCGCCAGTAAATGCCGGCGCCAATACCGGCCAGGGAGATACAGCATCCGATGCTGAGCAGGTAACACTGTCGATTGCCATGCATGTGGCCAACGTGAAGGAACAAGAGCCGTATATGTTTGGAATCATTCAGAAATTTCAAGAGAAATATCCAAAAATCAAGATAGAGCTTCAGGGTTCGGAAACGCAGGAACATGTGAAGAAAATGAAAATGATGGCGCAGGCGGGGAAGCTGCCGGACATATTCTGGATGCTGCCGGCTCCGGCCAAAGAAATGAATCAGGCTGGACTACTGCTCGATCTTAGCGATTTTTTGAAAATCAATCCTGAAACCGCTGCCAGTATCGATTCCAAAATGGTAAGCGCTTATCAGGATGGCGGCAAACAGTTCGGACTGCCGTATCAGGCCTTGGTCACCGGCTTATGGTATAACAAAGCGTTGTTTGATCAATACGGTGTCAAGGTTCCGGAAACCTATGATGAACTTCTCGCAGCCGTCAAAGTGTTCCAGGAGAACAATGTAGTGACGATCGCGAAGGGGGCGAAGGACACATTCAGCACGTGGGCGTTCCTCGGGATGCTGACCCGTTATGGCTTCTTTGAGAAGATCGATAACATTCAGGCGGGGAAAGACAAATTTGCTAATCCCGACTTTCTGAGCTTTTTCAATAAGATCGACGAGCTTCGCGTAAACGGCGCCTTCCCAGACAATGTCTCGACGCTTTCCTACTTTCAAGCGGTCGAAATGTTCACGGGAGGCAAAGCGGCGATGCTCGATGCCGGCGTATGGGAAACTAAGAAGATCGAAGGCAGCCCGATCGGCAAGACGGCCGGCTTTTCATGGGGACCGACCTTCTCGGACGGCATAGGCAATCAGAAGGTTGCCATGGCAGTAGCTGCAGCTCCTCTGGTCGCGAGCGCGGAAGTAAAAGACGACGCGGGAAAGTACGATGCGGTAACCAAATTTTTCGGATTCTTTTACAGTCAGGAGGGGGCAGCCGTAATGGCCGAAAATGAAGCGCCTCCAGTCGTGAAATACACGGGTAATGTGGACAAGGAGAAATACCCGGTCTATGCGGATGTGATAGGCAAGCTAAATGAAGAAGGATGGGAGCGTCCGGCAGCTCAACCCGACCTAGTTGTGTCCGAAGCAGTTGCCAATCAGTTGAACGACAGCATTTACGGCGTTATCAACGGAATCTACAAACCGGAAGAGGCGCTCAAGCTCATTGATGATAAGGTTTCCAAGTAGCAAAAAACGATTCTGCCGGTGTACGGCTCCGGCAGAATCGTTCCTACAATCCATACGATAGGGAGAGAGCGTGATGATCTGGCTTAGCAAACGAAGATATATCCTGTTTATGCTTCTTCCCACCTTGCTCGTGTATCTTGTTTATATCATTCTTCCGGTGATCGTATCGTTCTGCTATAGCCTGACAGAATATTCGGGCATTGGCGCAGCGAAATTCGTGGGCTTGCATAACTACGCCAGCTTGCTGGGCGATTCATTGTTTTGGAAATCGCTCAAGAATACGTTCATCGTCCTGCTTGTTGCGTTTGTCCTGCTTTTGCCGGGCGCGTTTCTGCTCGCTCTGCTGCTCAATGTGAAGATCAAGGGCGGAAATGCCGTCAAGGCCATGAACTTTGCCCCCAGCATCGTGGCCCCGATTCTGGTGGGATTGATTTGGGTATTCATCCTCGATCCGCAGATGGGATTAATCAATGTGATTCTTAAGAAAATCGGGCTGGATCAACTCGCTCTGCAATGGATCGGAGGAACGAAGCTGACGCCATATTCCGTAGGCGTCGTATTCACATGGCAGATGATCGGTTTCCTTGCTACGATTTTCCTGGCCGGCTTAAAGATGATACCGCGGGATGTTTATGAATCAAGCTCCATTGACGGGGCAAGCAAGCTTCAGCAGTTGTTTCGCATCACGGTTCCCATGCTGGGCGAGACCATTAAAATCAATGTCGTCCTGATCATTACGGGTGTATTTAAAATATTCGAGACCGTATTGCTGCTCACGAACGGTGGACCGAATCACTTATCGGAAGTGATGGTGACTTACATGTATGACGTGACCTTCACTTCAGGCGAGTATGGTTACGGAATGGCGATCGCCACCGTCACTTTCCTGCTGACTATGGTTTTCTCCCTGGTTTACATGGGGCTCAGCAAAAAGAACATCGAGGAATAGGAGGAGGGACAAAGGTGAATCATGCAGCAAGCACAAGCTCCAAGCCGATAACTCAAGTTGCCTTACGTAATCGATTGACGCGTTCTTCCGGGAGTACCGGTAAAGCCGTGCTGTCTTATCTCGTCACCCTGATCGTACTGCTTCCATTCCTTTGGATGATATTATTATCATTCAAATCGAACAGCGACATCCTGAACAACCCATTCAGTCTTCCTGGAACCATTAGCTTTGATAATTACAGTCGCGCCTTGCATACATTGAATTTGGGGTTGTTATATAAAAATACCTTTATCATTGCAATCGTGACAATCGTAATCGAAATCTTGATCACCTTCATGAGTTCTTATGCGTTGTCACGCATGATCTTCAGGTCGGAAAGGCTAAGACGCTCCATTGCCGCTCTCTTATTAATGGGGCTTGCCATACCGGCGTTCATCCTACTGTTTCCTGTCTATCGGCTGACCATATCGTTCGGATTGCTGGATACGTACGCATCGCTGATCATTCCCTATATCGCGACAGCCATTTCCTTCAACACCCTTTTGTTTACCGGCTTTTTACGGGGATTTCCGAAGGAAGTGGAGGAGGCGGCGATCATCGACGGATGCGGGCTGCTTACCTTAGGCAGATTAGTCGTGTTTCCGATCATCATGCCTGTAGTAGCTACGGTATTCATCTTTAATGCGCTGTATATTTGGAACGAGTTCCCTTTCGCCGTGACCTTGATCAGCGATGAGGCTATGACGACGATCTCGCTCGGTATTTCTCAATTTAAGGGCAGGTTCAACATCGACTACGGCGGCATCATCGCTGCCAGCATCCTCCTGATTATTCCGCAGTTAATCTTCTATGCTTTCTTCCAGCGATTCATTATTGAAGGCATGACGGCAGGCGCTGTGAAAGGCTGAGCAGACAGGCAACTTCCAAGTCGGCAACAACTATTTTCCATATAACAAAACTTATCAAAAGGAGAAATCATTTATGCAAAATCAATCGTTAAACCTGGAGAAATCATCCGTGCAAAGCCAATCGTTAAATTTGCTCAGTAAGCTCACTCAGATCAAGGAAGTCCGCACCGCCAGGGCATCCAGCTGGGATCAAGACGGACGTAATCAGGATTACTGGATGATTCCCGCCGGTGAATCGGTTGTTCTTGGCGACTTCGAAGGGCCGGGAAGCATTTCACATATTTGGATGACATCGTTCTGCCGCAGAACACACGGACCGAGCGTCATCAATCCGGAAGGCGGCGGCAATATCGCACCGGTGAATGAAATTCATAACGCACTTGGCGTGACGTGGGAGACGGCTGACCCGGCTTGGTACCGTAAAGTGCTGATCAAGATGACTTGGGACGATCAATCCCATCCGAGCGTGCTTGTCCCTTATGGAGATTTTTTCTGTATCGGCCATTCCATGCCGGGCAATTTTGCTTCGCTCCCTTTCACGGTTTCCGCTAAACCGGAGGAACAATTCAAGTTCGGCGGGGTTGCATCTGTAAACTGTTACTTGCCAATGCCCTTCAATAAGAGAGCCAGAATCGAAATCATCAATGAAAACGATGTGCCGTTCGGTCTATATTTCCATATCGACTATGAGCTCTACAAGCGGCCTTTCGGCGATGACACGGCTTATTTCCATGCGCAATGGCGCCGTGAGAACCCATGCGATGGCTGGGGGCCCGACCTTCAGGTCAATACGCCGGAGGTGAATCGGGTTGCAAATCTCGACGGAGCAGGTAACTACGTCATCCTGGAAGCGGAAGGGAAAGGCCATTATATCGGCTGCAATCTGTCCGTTACACACTTCCAGGGCAGCTGGTGGGGAGAAGGCGACGATATGTTCTTCATCGACGGCGAGAAGCTGCCAAGCATTGTCGGAACAGGCGCGGAAGATTATTTCAACCATGCTTGGGGCATGCAGAAGAACGCGTTTCCGTTTCACGGCTCTATCGTGCACGAGAGCGATGTTCCCGGTTATCAGGTTTCGTACCGCTTCCATATTACCGATCCGGTTCATTTCTCTGAGAGCATTAAAGTCACCATTGAACATGGGCATGCCAATCATCTATCCGACGACTGGTCATCCACGGCTTATTGGTACCAGACGCTTCCTTCGAAGCCGTTCGGCATTCTGCCGGTGGAAGAACGCATCCAACCGATGCCGCAATTCCCGAGCCCGGGTCCGCTGAAGAAGGTAGAATTGAATGATGAAATGAAGGAATCCTACGAGCTCGCTAAAGAGCGAATGAACGAGTATTCGGAAGGCCGGACGAATCAAGTTCAGAAGAAAGTAGACAGGCTATCCAGACACTCCCAAGGAAACATCGAACAGAGCAAAAACATCCGGAACTCGTTTAAGTAAGAGATTCCTATTGCTGTAGGACCTCATGGTCCTGCAGCAATAAACAGTAGGAGGAATATTCGTGGATTTGTCAACTAAAGGGAAGACCTCCCACCGGGAAGCTTTATTGAAAGCAGAGCATTCGATCGCTAAGATCAAAGACACCGTAAGCAGAGACCTAAGCCGGCAAAAATATCACTTTATGGCGCCGGCCTATTGGATCAACGATCCAAACGGGTTGATCTTCTACAAGGGGGAATATCACCTCTTCTATCAGCATTACCCGTACGGTTCCAGGTGGGGCGCGATGCACTGGGGACATGCAAAGAGCAAGGACCTAATACATTGGGAACATCTGCCCATCGCTCTCGCACCGAGCGAGCCCTATGATTTGCATGAGCGCGGAGGCTGCTTCTCCGGAAGTGCCGTGGATGACAACGGCGTCCTCACCCTGCTGTACACGGGAACCATTCTAAATGAGGACGGGCAGGTCATCCAGACCCAATGCCTGGCAACAAGTGAAGACGGCATCACATTCGAGAAATTTGAAGGCAACCCTGTTATTCCGGGCCCTCCGGAAGATGGCTCTGTTGATTTTCGCGATCCAAAAGTATGGAAACACGGTGAACTCTGGTATATGGTAGTTGGCTCTAGGAAAGACAATATCGGGAAGGCGCTGCTATACAAATCGCCTGATCTTCGTGCCTGGGAATATGTCGGGATACTTGCGGAAAGTGACGGTACAATGGGTTATATGTGGGAATGTCCGGATTTCTTCCCACTCGGCGGACGGCACGTCCTGATGTTTTCGCCCATGGGAATGGGTAATCGAACAACGATTTACCTCGTTGGAGATATGGATTATGAGACAGGGAAATTCACCTGGGATGCGATGGGAGATATCGACCATGGGTACGAATATTACGCGCCGCAATCGTTTCTCGACGGCAAAGGAAGAAGAGTGATCATTGCCTGGTTGAACGCCTGGGATTGGATGCCATGGTTCAAAGACTTCGGTCCAACGGAGAAGAATCACTGGTGCGGCGCAATGTCTGCGCCGAGAACCGTGGAGCTGGATACCGACGGCAGGTTGATATTTGCGCCTGTGGAGGAATTGAAGGTGCTTCGCCGAGAGCATGTTCGTCTGGAGAATACGACCATCTCCCCGGGGGCCGACGTGCTGCCCAAGTATGCCGCAAGCGATTGCGTGGAAATCATCGCGGAGTTTCAATTGGCCGGTTGTACAGCGGAGGAGATCGGATTCGTGCTTCGAGCCTCTGGTGACGGTACGCAGCGGACGATGCTCATCTACAATTTGACGACAAACGAGCTTCGTTTCGACCGAAATCAGTCCGATGGATGGAGCGAGGGCGTTCCGTCGGTTATTTTGGAACGATCGGGCGAAGAAGATTTGAAACTGCACATTTTCATCGACACCGCTGTGGTCGAAGTCTATACGGATCATTACCGTACCGTGATGACCAATAATATATATCCGGATCCGGGCAGCATCCATATGGAAGTTTTCTCAACCGGCGGTCTGGTCACGGTAAGTTCGATCGATATCTGGAAACTGTGTTCCGCTTGGTAAGAACATAGAATAGCCAGCCTCCCGGTCAGCCGAAATAGGGCGGACCGGGTTTTACTATTAAATAGTGGAGGAAAGAAACATACGTCCGGTACGTGACTAAGGCGGCCACTGCGGATCAGGAACTTGCTAGCTTTTTTCCTCTTGCATTTATAATTGATCCATACTTTTACAAGGTATTTCCTCCACTTGTTCCAGTCGAAAATTATTTGTAACAAAAACATCCTCTTGTGCAACGATGGCGGATGCGATCATTAGCGCATCCGGTGTTTCCATTCCGTATTTTCCTAGTAGAAAAGCGGCCCGTTCGGCAACCGCATTATCCACGGGTATAACAGAAAGATTTGGGAAGTGGGCGAAAAGCAGCTTGTACTGTTTCTCTAGAGCCAAGTTCCCATCTCGAATTGGTTTGACCAAGATCTCGGTCAATGAAATGGTCGAAGCAATAGCGGAATACGTTCCATCCTCAATTTGCTCGAGCAGCCGCTTTGCTTTCTCACCAAATTCATGATGCTGCTCAAACACATATATAAAAATGTTCCTGCTTTTGACGGGGCTGCGCCGGGAGGAGCTCGTCAATTTGAACTTCGATCAAGTGGAACCCCATGATCCTGCTCAACTGCGTGCTTCCCGAAGTGCTAAAATTGTCCGGATAAGGGGGAAAGGAAAGACGGAAGGAACCGAATATTTATCAGCCGATGCACGGGCTGCCCTGGCCGGTTATTTGGAAGAGGAGCGTCAGCTGGATGCTTCGGATGAAACGCTCGCTTTATTCTTGAGTGCGAAAGGAACTCCGGCTCGAAAAGCAGATAGCCGGCTATTCCCTCGTTCCATAAACCGCATCTTGGAACAAATCGGCAAATGGCACGATGCAGAGCTGAAAGATCCAGAGCGCTATATTTCACCGCTGCGCCCGCATGACTTGCGCCATACTTTTGCCAATGAATTAGCCAAACATCCTGATGTGACAGAGCAAGATTTTGAACGGCTGTTGCGGCACCGGAATAAACGATATTTAACGATTTATACGAGGCCGGCAGCCACGTCTGCGGGGTTTGTTGAAAAGTTATAGTACCCGATCCATGCGAATGGCGAATATTTCATAAGATTGTTTATAATTAAAACCATTTATAATTAATCCCGTTGACAGAAGAACGTATGTTAATATTAATGTCTGAAGACCACTAAATTAACATCGGGGAATCCCAGGTGATTTGAATGAGTTTAACACATGAGTTTTTTCTTGTTAGCAGCGACTTTGAGTTAAACGATCGATATGAATGGTACAACACTAATCGGTATACATGGGAAGAAAAAGTTGAAATATCAGATGATATTATCCAGTACATGATGGATTTCTTGAACTGGATGCCCTCGTATAACCCAGAAACAAAAGAAAGTGGTCGTGGATTGAATTACCATGGACTAACCGTTATTCATAAAACTGGAGCTGAGAAGCTAATAAGGGTATTAGACAAGTGGCTAAAATTAATCGATGAAGCACCAGACACATTTAGCTATAGAGGAGATATCATCTGGAAAGAAGAGGAGAACGGAGAAGGTTACTGGGAACAGACAAGGAATAGGATGAAGAGAGAAAGAATGCAATTTGAATTTAAACAATTGATTGGGTTAGCTGTCAAAGCCTCGGACTATAATCAATTAATAATTCATTATGGAATCTAAAAACAACTGACCTTACATTAAAGTAACGGGGAACGAAAATCCAACGAATCAAGGAGCAGTTTGCCAGAGGCAGGCTGCTCCTTGTTCAACGTTACTGAGCGGTTCTGTGAGGAGTTTTAACGACGAATGGATTTGAGGGACTTCTCTGAACGACATAATTTATATTTTAGGAGGGAACAACATGGAAGTTTTTGCAGAATATTTAGCACATATTGATAACCCGCAACATCGGGGCCGAACGGAAGAAGTTTTGACTTGGGTAACTAAGAAATTTCCAAATTTAATGCCAAAAATTGCGTGGAATCAGCCTATGTTTACCGATCACGGCACATTTATTATTGGCTTTAGCGTAGCCAAACATCATTTGGCTGTTGCCCCTGAAAGAGCAGGGATTAATCATTTTTCTGATGGCATTGTACAGGCAGGCTATGATCACAGCAAGGAGTTGGTACGTATCCAGTGGGATAGTCCGGTTGATTTCTCATTACTTGAGAAAATGATCGAGTTTAATATTTTGGATAAGGTAGACTGTTCGACTTTTTGGCGGAAATAGAAAAACTAGGATAGACCTTCGAGGCTCATATTTGCGTTTTAAGGCCTTTTGATGCCTTAACGATCGGTTACCATCAGGAGAAGGCAGCCACTATTATTGGCTGCTTTTTCTCCGCTTAAAGGCTGAATAGCGTGATAACGAAAACATTGAATTGAAGGGGTTAAGTATTTGTTTCACGAATAAAAAGTAAAATGGTTCTAAGAGGTGCCAATATGTACGTTCAATCGATGTGGATAGATAGATGGATTAGTAATGTAGATGCAGGGAAACGGATTAATCATCCTTCTTGGCATCATATTGAAAGCCATTTAATGAAATTAGACGGTAGCATACATACACTGATTACGCTTGATGGCAGTAATGATTCGCAAATGTTAATTGGAGGCGGAGAAAAAGGCAAATATATCGTGACAGCAACTTTGGATAACGAAACATTTTACACGCTAGTTAATGAATATGGATCTGAAGAGTTAGTGGAGTTAGTAGCTGGAGGACAATTAAGTGAATATCCAATGAATTTCTGCGTTGACCAACATTTAATGCTTTCTGCTGTCAGAGAATTTTTCACAAGTGGAAAGATTGATGATTCAGCGGATTGGCTGGGTGAATAGCTCGCTATCAGGGATCGATAGCTCCGTGACATATATTCTCATATTAAGCTCCCATGAAAATTAACTCCATTTTCATCATCTGTGGTGTGGCGCTTGCGCTGCATGCATGGCTAACGGGCAGTATAATAACATAGAGGTGATTGAATGATGGATAAAGAATTACGACAATGGGCTGTTAAAAATGATATTGAAAAAACAACCATTGCTGGTTTTTGGTTTTGCTTTAATAATTACATACAAGAAGACCCAGGGGAGTTTAGACAAGTATTTGGCGATGATTTTGATGCTGAGCTACTAACAGTAGAAATGAAAAGCGTAGCATTATTTATAGACACGTGGGATGAAACGAAAGTGTACGAAGGCTACTCATATGGTTTCGATTATGTCGTATCCTATATACCGATTGTCTATAAGAATAAAAAACTAGGTATTTATAAAATGCTTTATACATTAGAAGGTCAATCTTTTGACGACTTCTTTGTTCTTGATTAGACAGTTAAACTGTTAACGGGTACGATAGTGGAACCATACGCGACCGCAGCGATATGGGTGTCCATGCAGGGCTAAAATGGATGATTGATAAAGTTGGCGTTAATGAACATCTCTATTCTGTAGTAGTCGAAGCATTTTCAAACATTATAAATCAAGATGTTATTAATGAATGCACGAAGAAATTTGAAGAGAACTGGATTGATGTGTGGCTACGGATATTTGGGGACTAAACTCTTACCATTGCTTCCTGAAGGATCTATGTACACGGGTGTTGATGCTGGGAACAAATTAATTGATCATGCGGAAGAGGTGTTTGAAGACGCTCCGTTTAAAACCGAATTTGTCCTTGGTGATATTCAGGAGATGGATTTTGATCAAAAGTATGATATTGTAGTTTGCCATGCATTTTTATTGCATGTGGAAAATCCTAAGGAAATTCTTCAAAAAATGATAGATTGTTTGGTGGATCGAGGCAGAATTATTTGCTTTGAACCTCACTGGATCTCAGGCATGGCAAGCTATTATCTTGAAGGGTATCATTCATCGGATGTTGTCCAATTGGGATTTCTTCAGAAGTTATTTGAAAGAGATGCACAACGCAGCGGCAAGGATGGTAATGTCGGAATAAAGGTACCTGTTTATCTAAGCCAACTAGGGATTAGGCAAATCGAGTGCAGAGTCAGTGATAAGGTGAATTTCTTAGATCCCAATGCTGAAGTTGGGAAAAGGGATGCTCTTTACACCTCATTACAGGAAGATGGCTTTGGAGCGGATCCTGGAGAAGAAGAACCGTTTATTGCAAATTTAGTTAACCGCGGTTCTACTTATGAAGAGGCGCAGAATGAGTACAGACTGGAATCATTTTTGTCAAAAGCTTTTAAAAACAATGTGTTTTTGTCCTATGCTGCAAATATGAAGATTACAACTGGGGTTATCGAGCGATAAAACCGATCTGGTTTGATTCATAGGTGCGGACGGTAATGGTAGCTTCATTGCGCTAACGAGCAGCATAGTTCAATATCGTGTTAAGATTGTCTCGGTCAGTCAATTACGGTTTGTGAGGTTAATTAAATGATGAATTTTCTATACCATTATTTTGATGAATCAACAGGACCTTTTAAAAATTTATCTGATTTAGAACTAGAAGATGCGGAGAGAATACTTGACGATATTCGGGTTCAGAAGAAAGGATTCGCCAGTAAAAGATCCGCGGACTATCTAACGATTCGGCGAAGCCTCGAAGTAAAGGCAAGAGAACTGTTTATTCTAAAGGGCGGAAAGCCAATTCGAAACTATCCGCATTACATGACTGTTGGAGAATGTCCGTGGCTCCTGGATTGGTTTGAAAAAGGTAAGGAGCTTCACATACCTATTGAAGAATTCGATCCATATTCTATTAGCTTTACTTATGGAGATTTGTTTCCAACGATGAGATACCGGGACGGGAAGAAATATCGAGGTCAAATTTATACATTAAATGAGATTATTGAAGTAATAAAAGAATTTGGTTTACCCCAGGAGTGGAATTCCTTAGGGAATAATGGGCCAGAGAGGTACATAGAAGTACAAGTTTGGGAAGATAAGTCATTGACCCGTTGGTTGCTCAACTAACGAGGAACGAGTTCAATGCTGAAGGGCTGCCCTCAAAAATCATGCATAGAGTGTGGATTATTAATTTAATTGTAAACTCTGTGTTCATGGTAATAGCAGGTCTTTCTTCTGTTTCTATAGCATTAGTTCTATTTAAATTTATAGATGATGCTACAGTGAAAACGATCCTGCTGTTAGCCATGGCTGTTGGAATATATTTTTTCCTTAAGGTTTTATATTTTAGAACGAGCCGAGGAAGGTAACTTGATGAAATGGATTGAAACATTTTGGTGCCTCTATCATTAATTCACACTACATGTTCCGGAACATCATCCAGCTGCTCTTAATCAATGGCTTCATATATCCCAAAATTGATCAGCTCGAATTGAAGGATCTATTTCCCGTAGGGCTTTTATTATTTTTTTCATTGACGACCCGCTTGGAATATATTGGTCATCCCCACAAGCATTCGAAACTGTAGTTCTTCCCACGCCCCCTTGTTCTGCTACCTACTCCTGTTTTATCCCTTTACGATCTAACCACTGACTCCAAGGCTCACTTTGACGCATTGCTCCGGATATTGATTGCATTGCATCAGTTCGGAGTAGGGATAGAGTTCAACATCGTTGTCGGCCAGCCTATCGCAACTCATACAGAAGAGGAGAAGACTGCAATAAAAAACTTGCTGCAGCGCCGGCACGATCTGATTGTAAACGGGATTCGCAAAACCATCGTCATTCGTCAGTGTGAAATATCACCCGAAGGTGCGGCAGCGGGCCTACTAGCTCCGGGGATGGGAATAGTACGCCTGATCGATATTGGTAGCGGCAGCGTTAATTACGCGACTCTCAAAGACCGGCAATACATAAATAAGAGCAGCTTCACATTCACCGAAGGAATGGAGAGTAAGAGCAACCTGCAGGTTGCTGCATTTGCAAGGCAAATCGGCACGAATTCCGTTAATCGGAAGTGGGGGAAGTGAGATGCAGTCTATCTATGCGGGGGTGGGGCACCTGCGATCCTTCCTTACCTGCAGGAAGAATTCTTCCCGCATTGCCAATTACTTGAGCCAGATCCATTCTTCTCGAACGTTAAAGCCTTTTACATGATCGCGAGCAAGATCTATGGGTGAGCTCTTGTGATGTTCGATGTAGCCGAATACCATATTTCGCAAAGACCATTTGCGTAAAAGAAGAACAGTCGATTTCTATGGGTGGAGGATACTTTTTGAACTGCATGCCAACATAACGTTTGGCGTATTTAACGACTTTATTTGAAATACTCATGTTTAGACCAAATATTTCGTTAGAACACTATCTTTTTGTCCAGATACTTTATTTTGATTTCCTCTCATTAAACACATGCTACATTCGCCAGCCATATAGCCGGTAAATTTACCTGCAGGGTGTCTGTAGCCTTCTCGATGGAGCCATGCATGAGTTAGTGCGCCTGTAAGAACTAAATTACTATTACTATTAACCAATCCCTTTGGATTAACTTTAACAGTCAACGAATTTTTTTCCGGATCGGATGCATTCACACCTTTAATATAAAAATTGTCGGAAGCCTCAGGAACTTGATACATAATATAAGCTTTAGCGGCACGACCGAACCCATTAGCAGCAATTTGGGTTGTCAATCCATTCATCTGCACAGCAGCTGCCGCAGCGCCGTTTGAAAGCTTCTCTTCAAACCAAACGGGTGCTAAATTAAATCTTGCATACTTGTTGACGCAAAATTGGTATCCAGATCGACCAGATTCATCAACTTGATCAAAATGAGTTCTCCATTGTCCTAATGCCAGCACGATAAGGGATCTGATTCTGTTTGTTTGAGTTGTGTAAAAAACGCGTATCCACATAGAATTTCATTTTTGCAGGAAGCGGCTCATTAACAGGTGCGTCAGGCACTGTTATTGTAAGTGTTTTGTACGTAGCGGAAATTTTCACTTGCTTTTTCGTAGCCGAAGGCACACCTAAGCGCCGTATTTTCTTTTGCATATCTTTTCATCACCAGCCCTTTCCACATACCAGTGTATGTGGAAAATGAAGTTCCTGAACAAAAATAGGTGTTTTAATCCCCCGGTTCACCGTCCCTAAATCCCAAGCGACCCCGGAAATAGCATCCGGGTTCCATTGGGATTTTTAACGGGACTCGCAAGGAAGCAGAGACCTCTGGTTTATGCTCGAACATCATGGCTTGCTCCGCTTCCACTGGCGCTCCTGCCCATCAAGTTAAGAAATACCTACACCCCCAAAACGGAAAAATATGCTCATGAAATATGTCAAGGACTCTTTTTTTCTGTTTTAACGTGACAATGCGGAGAAGTTGATTCCCTTCCTCTTGGGAGAGGTCAAGTACAACTACACATGGTAATTCACCCCATTGAAGGGGCGCTAGCATGAATTATTCACGCTAGCGTGATGATATGATCTGCCGTTCTAATGGCTAGCGCAACTGTAGTCAACGTTGGATTTCCGGACCCGATGAATGGCAAAACACTGTTGTCGGCCACATACAGCCCGGAAATGCTGTGAACTTGACCGTACTGATCCGTGACCGATGTCGAAGGATCATCCCCCATACGGCACGTACCCGAAGTGTGATGCAAATCTCCGGTAGGTTCAAGGCAGACTTCACCCATGGTGATATCGACGACGGAAGAAATCTGCTTAACAGTTTCCAACATCTTTTGAATTTCGGCATGTTCTGCTTCACTGAAAGAAAAGAATACTTCTATTTCCGGTACCCCGTATTCATCTTTTATGTCAGGGTTAAGACTGACCCTGTTTTCATATCGCGGATCAATCTTGCCAAAACATTGGAGAAGTATGTCCAGCTCCTCTATGAACGGTTTTTCTTCAGAAGATGGATACCAATCATAACCGCTCGGCCCTATCAGACGGATTTGATAGGGCTTTTCCGGCGTTCCAGTAATTAATATGGCGAGAGTTCCTGCAATGCCCGTGAAATCGCTGCGCCTCACTTTTCCAGGAGCCAGCATAAAAACTTGATTGGTCATGTAATGGCCGACCGCCCCTCCCTCGATACCCGAATTGAGCAGCAAACGCGGAGTTTCATACGTACTGGCCGACAATACGACCGTTTTTGCCTTGAGAATAAAAGATCTCATATCCGGAGACATGACCTTGACGCCGGTTGCTTTCCCCTGATCGATCAGCACTTGAACTGCACGGGCGTTTATAGCCAAATCGAAAGATCTGAGGAATGAAGCTTTAGACAGCAGAGAAAACGAACTGAAAAAAACATCCGCGTGAACTTCCCCGAACTTTGTCGGCTGAAGGTCAGCAGCTATCGGCATATATCTCGATTCGGGGAAACCGCCTTGCTGCAGTCGAGTGAGCAATTTCTCCGTTAACGAAGACCCTTTGGCATATTCTTGGGTGACATTCATGACCCGCTCGGCCATGGCATAATAGGTTTCCATTTCACGAAGCGGAACCGGCCAATCCGGAAGCAGGGACAAATCCAGGCGTGAAGTAACTAAATCCCAGAACACGGTCCTTCCCCCAAGGCATATAACTTCTCTTGCCCCTATAAACTCCGGTAAGGAGCCTTGCAATGGTTTGGATATATATCGGTAATACTGTTCCAGACGTGTACGATTCATCATTGGAAGGTTTCGGCCATGTGATGGCATAACAATGCTTCCTCGTTCAATAATGCCAATCCGTTTACCGTTATTCCGCCACTGTTCGCACAGTCTCCAGAGCATGGTTCCTCCTCCGGCGCCTGTACCAACAATCAGAACATCGTATTCGTTTTCCGCCATGGTTTCCAATGGAGTCAGAGGAATCCAATTATCGATATATTCTGATGGTTGGGGACATGTCGGAGGAATAGCGGCTTGCCTTATGTCCGATTCGGTGACAAAAGGAAGAGTTACCAGTTTGCCAGCGATGTTCTGATCGGGGTATTCGATAGATGGATTAAGTGTTATGAGATCATCAATCGATACACGCTTTTGATCCGCGATGATTCGGAGTGTATCATTGTTTCGAGCAACCCATATTTTCACTGCCATGACTCCTTCTTCACTCCTTTACATCTGAAGCCTACGCCTAATTTAGTTTATGTAAGGGATACCGCCCCATGCCCATTAAGCTAAGGAAAATACTACCTCCTCAAAACGAAAAAACGTTATTCTTTCAGTAGACTGACTAATGAAAGGATAGCGTTTTATGATGAATCTTGGTATTTCAGACGATCTTCATTTGTTTTCACAAGAACTGGAACGACATTTGTCTCCTCTTGCTCTCACCCAACTAGCCAAAGAAACAGGATTCGTCACACGAACCAGTAAATATCGTGCGCAAGATTTAGTCGCCTTATGTGTATGGGTGAGTCAACGAATAGCTACGACTTCTCTCAACTTACGGCTGGCGAATGTGGGTCGAGTCTCCTTGGTGCTGCGAGCCCGTGATTTAGACAGACCACAGCGACCAGGTGCACCACAGATTGTTGCTCCCTGAGAAGGGAGCACAGAGGATAGAATAATCCCAAGTGGTTGTTGCACCAGCCTTAATGAAGCAAGCCGTAAAGGATGAGTGCAGGATGGAAGTCGTTTACAGTCGTTGCTGCGGGCTGGACGTACACAAGAAGAACGTCGTAGGCTGCATCATTACACCCGCAGGGAAGGAAGTTTGCACATTCTCTACCATGACCGAGGACACCATCTTGTTGGTAGACTGGATCAAAAGCAAATGCTGTACCCATGTTGCGATGGAAAGTACGGGTTCTTTTTGGAAACCCATCTACAATCTATTGGAACTCGAAGAACTGCAAACGTTGGTCGTCAACGCCAAGCATATGAAGAATGTGCCGGGGCGTAAAACCGACGTGAAGGATGCCGAGTGGATTGCCAGGTTACTACGCCACGGATTGCTGCAAGGCAGTTACATTCCCGCACGTGACCAAAGGGAACTCCGGGAACTCATTCGTTATCGGCGAAGTCTTATTGACGAGCGTGCACGAGAAGTCAATCGGGTACAAAAGGTACTTGAAGGAGCGAACATCAAGCTTTCATCGGTCGCGAGCGATGTGCTTGGCAAATCGGGACGTGCCTTGATTGAGGCGATGATTCAAGGCGAAACGAGTTCCGAAGTGCTTGCGGGTCTGGCACAACGTAAACTCAAAAACAAAAACGAAGAGTTAAAGCGCGCATTGGATGGTTTGATGGGAGAACATCAGCGGCTTATGCTCGCGACTCAGCTTCGGCATATCGACCTTTTGGATCAAGAAATTGGAAAACTGGATGAAGAAGTGAAGGTGCGCATGCTCCCTTTTGAGAAAGACCTGGAGTTATTGGATACGATTCCCGGAGTGGGAAGACGGACAGCCGAACAAGTGCTTGCCGAGATCGGAACTAACATGAATCAGTTCCCTTCTGCTGCTCATTTATGTTCATGGGCAGGGCTGGCACCAGGTAACAACGAAAGCGCAGGCAAGCGCAAATCCGGTCGAACGCGGAAAGGGAATCAGAAGCTTAGAAGTGCATTGGTCGAAGCTGCTCGAGCTGCAGCGCGCACAAAAAACACGTATTTATCGTCTCAGTATCACCGAATTGCTGCCAGGGGAGGAGCCAATCGTGCTGCTGTCGCAGTAGCCCACAGTATACTGATGATCGCCTATCACATTCTATCTCGTAAACAACCTTATCTTGAGTTGGGCCCATCCCATTATGAAGAGCGAAAACGTGAGACGGTCATCAAACAATCGATAAAAGAACTGGAAACATTAGGTTTCAAAGTTACTGTTGAGGCGGTCGCGTAAAAGCTTACATCAATTCTCTATGACCCGGATCTTTTTCAAAAAACAGATGTTACCGGGTTAGTTTGGTGTTGCCTTCAACAGTTGTGCAAGATAATGAATTTTCAGGATAGAGGAAATACTACTGACCCGCTGAATATTGAATAAGTTAAGAGGAGTGGATGCCGGAATATAATGCTTAGAACCTTATGGGGGGACGAAAATAATGAACAAGCTTACCGTAGTATTGTTGTGTATCTTTTTAATGCTTACGGCATGTAAGGGGGAGACGGCAGTTTCCGATAAAGGAGCATCAGAACATTCGCAGACGAGCAAACCGGAAGCAGCTTACTCTGAAGCGGAAAACCGCGAAATAACCGAAGCTGATGTGCTTTCCATACGAAAGAGGGCTGAACAAGTACGGCAGGATGTTTTTGTTTCGTCTAATGCTTGGAGCTGCAGTGAAAATGATGAAGGGAAGATAGCCATACCATCAGGTGAAACCCAGCGGCTTGCAATCTATTATATGTGCGAAAAATTTGATACAAGGAAAAAAATTGTGGATTATCTCAGGACGGCAATCACTGTAAAGCATGCACAGGATCAGATTCGTGCAAGTATGGATAGCGGGCTAATGGCTGAGATCGATGGAAAAATGGGGATTGCGCCTTGGGAAGGTGTAGACGGTCTGGATTGGGATACGGCAAAAGTAATTGAATTCCATGCAGGAGACCAAAGTGCGGACGCAACAATTCAGGTATTTGATGGCATTAATGACAGTTATGAGACGTATGAGGGACATTACATTTATGAGAACGGCTGGAAAGAAGACTCTTTAGACTACATAAACGAGGATACGCAGAACGGGCAGGCAGCACTCGGCGATGGGAACAGGAACGAACCGGTTTCGGTTGATACTCTTAACGGTACCGTACAAATACCAAAAGGATTGTTGAGTTTTATGGAGGAATTGGACGGTGGAGGGGGCGGCAACAGTATTATCAAAATAATAAGCCATGATTTTGACGAAGACGGGAACATGGAGTATGTTGTCGGCTATGGCCAGGAGGAAGAGCAATATCCGGATCAGTATCAATATGCTAAAGTTTATGTGATCCGCGACATTCAGTCCGGTTATAAGCTGCTAAAATCTGATATAGAGTCCGGTGGATACTATATTGCCGACCTTAGCCTAATCAAACTGGAGGATGCCAAACAAAGCTATATTTATACCGGCATTTCAAATGGTGTGGGGCTTGAAGGTGCGGAAGTTTATGAGGTTCGTGAAAATGAAATCGTCACGCTCTATTATGGAGCCTCTGCTACCGGATCCGGAGCGGATCTATTAGAGGACGAGGACGACGACGGAGTATACGATAAGATTGTCGCTTACAGACATTTCGCGAAGTATAGAGTGCTTTATACGAGCTATTGGAACGGCAAGAGCTTCGACGAGCCCATCCAATCCTTTGAGAAATCTACCTATCCGGAGAGTGCGGAGGAACTTATTGAAACCTATATCGAAGCTGTATATTTGGAAGCCGGGGAAGAAATAAAGCAAATGAAGGTGCCCAATATGAAGAGTGAGTATGATATCATGTCGGTATTTGAAGACACCTTTAATTTCCCCTATGGTTATGCTTTTATTGATGTTCAATTTAAAGTTATAAAGTCTGACGACACATCGCAAACTGTAACCATGACCAAAGACGACGAGACCGTGAAGTTTGTTTTAAATTTGGATGAAGGGGACCATCATTGGAAAATAGCATCCATTGAAAAGGTTGATCATTGACTTTATTCGTTTTTTGCTAATGGTCAGCATTTGCCGTTTGTGTCGAGGGGAGGGGGATGGACGATGCGTATTGGCGATTATTTGGGCCAGGTTGTTGTGTTGGAGCTCGACACAATGGCGACCCATGAGGGCGTTCTGGAGCCGGAAGAGGATTCGGAGATATCTGATTATGTCCGGGTGCGGAACGGATCTGAGACGTGGCCGCTGCCCGTTAAGGACATTGTTAAGGGGACGCCGGTACAGCCGAAAAGTTTTACGATAAAATGAGTCGCTCAAATGAGAGACCTGCAAAACGAATACATTATCTGTAAAAAACGTCCCAGTACCGCGCCGGTATTGGGTTTGTTGTATACTTGGGGAAAAAGGAAAAGTGAATTGAGTATTGTTGTTATATCCTGCCAGACAATTAACCGCATCATTTCATGCGGAGTTATATAAACTTGTACCGGAAGACCATCTGCTGCGCAAGATTCATATGGCCGTAGATTTCGGATTTATTCACGAGTTGGTAGAGCAATCTTACTGTAAATATTATGGCAGACCTGCGAATGAGCCCGAACCGCTCTTTCGGCTGCTGTTTTTGCAAATCCTCTACAATCTCTCAGACGAACGGGTGGTACAAGAAACGCAAGTGAACTTGGCCTACAAGTGGTTCATTGGGATCATCCCGGAAGAAAAGGCCACTGATCGGTATCGGCAACCTTATTGGTGTTGTTGTTAAGCTTTCGTTCCTGTTATTGAAGAATGGAAGAAAAATAACGGTCTAAAACTTTATTTTCTTCTGATACAGCATCCCAATAGGGCACACCCTAATGGGATGTTGAGGTGACGGTCGCATCTGATGTGGAAGATTAGATTGCATCAGTTTCTTCTTGACGGTCGCGGATCGCGCGGCTGATTTGACTCAACTGGAGCGACTGGCGACCTTCTTCAAGTACCCGCCTTGTAGCGGTTCGGGAAAAGCAAGCTCGGAACGCAGACAAAACTTCATTCATAAATCAAAAGAAACCTCTCCTTTTAGTATATGGTTGGGTGGCAGCTCCATTTTACCAAAGGATGGTTTCTTTTTGTTTTACAAATCAGAGAAAAGGGGCTATCCCTCAGCCATATTCATGGCTTACGGGACAGCCCCTTTTTCATATAATTCATTTTAAAGCTTACTTCTTTAGAGAAACTTTTGCATTTACATTCGCTTGAACATCTAGAAGAGAGTTATAGATTTTTACTTTATGGTTTTCGTTAACAGGGATTTTTACATACAGCACTTTCTCTGCCCCGTCGTAGAAGTAGCCGCTTTCCAGTTTTTTTAATTCTTCGAGGCTGCCGGCTTTTGCATATTTGTTGTTGGCAGCTTGTACTTTGTTCGGTTCTACAGCCTGATGAAGCTTCAGCGTGTAGGACTGAATGTCGGATGTGTATTTTTGAGTCGTTTTGTTTTGCCCGAACTCGATGGTGTTCCCTTTTTTCTCTACGTTGAAGTCGGTAACGTTGAATTCGCCTTTTTTGTAATCCTCTGTGTTCGCATCGTCTTCATAGAAGCTGTAAGATGCTTTATTTTCCAGATACGTGTCGAGAATCAGATTGGTCAATTTTTTCTCCCCTGCGTACTGCTGAACTTCGCGGCGAGGAATGATGGAACCTTGCTTGACGTAGATCGGAAGCGTTCCGAGATCGGCTTCTTTGTGGATCGTTTGTCCGCCTTCAAATACTTCACCGGTCCAGTAGTCTACCCATTTCGCGCCTTCCGGCAGGTAAAGGTCACGGGACGTAGTGCCTTCATAAACAATCGGAGCCATCATCAGAGATTCGCCGAACATGAATTGGTCTTGGATATCATGCGTATTTTGGTCAGCCTGGAATTGGTATACGAGCGGCTGGAAAATCAGGTTGCCCTTTTCATGCGCATTTTTGAACGCGTTGTAAAGGTAAGGCATCAGTTCGTAACGCATGGAAATGTACTTACGGCTGATGTCTTCAACTTCTTTGCCGAACTGCCATGGTTCCTGTCTGCCCCATTTCAAGCTCTGAGCCGCGTCTGTTTCCATCGGGCTCTTGCCATCATTGTTGTAGTGGTCGCGGGAGAACGGATAGAATGCGCCGACCTGAACCCAACGTGCAAACAATTCCGGTGTTGCGACAACTCCTTCATGAGGCTTTTTCGCAAAGCCGCCGATATCGTTTCCGACCATTGGCATACCGGTCAAGCCGACATTCGCGTCTTGGAAGATGGAGATTCTAAGCATTTCCCATCTGCTCCAGTTGTCGCCTGTCCAGGTTGCGGTAGCGTAACGCTGCGTACCTGTGAAGGAACCACGGGTCAAGATAAACGGACGTACATTCTTTTTATGCTTTTTGAAAGCCAGATCTGTCGCTTGTGCCTCAGTATGGGCGTAAAGGTTATGCGCTTCTTCGTGCGTCATTTTTTCACCATTGTCTTGTTCAAAAACTTTATCCAATGGCAGGGTCCAATAGTTTTCCGTACTGAAGTTAGCCGGTTCGTTCATATCGTTCCAAACGCCGTCGACGCCAGAGTCAAACATCGGTTTATGCCAATCCGCCCACCAGTCGCGGGTTGCTTGTTTCATGAAGTTAGGAAATACGGACTTGGAAGGGACGCCCCAAGGCCAAACTTTACCTAAGTAGTCGGTACCGTCCGGATTTTTAACCCAAAGGTCTTTTTGAGTCCCTTCGGTATAAGGCAGATATTTCGGTTGTCCCGGGTCAGGTACGCGAATGGCAGGGTCGATGATGGACGTATAATGGAACCCACTATCGTGCAAACGTTTGTTCATGCCGGCCGGATCCGGGAATTTAGCGCCATAATAGAAGTTTTTATAATCGTCCATCCATTCGATGTCCAGCATGACGCCGTCAATCGGAATTTTCTTTTCACGATACGTTTTGGCGACTTGCTCAATATCCTTCTGATGGTAGCCCCAAGCGGACTGATGGAAGCCCATTGCCCATTGCGGCGGCATCTGCATTTTACCCGTCAAATCGGTATACCGGTTAACGATGTCTTTCATTTGCGGTCCGTTGATGAAATAGTAAGTCAATTTACCGCCATCGGCCCAGAAGTAGTAGTAATCGTCACTTTCTTTCGCCATGTCGTAATAGGAACGGTACGTATTATCGAACAAAATACCGTATGCCTTGTCGCCTTTCAACCCGATAAAGAACGGAATGGAAGAGAATGTGTATTTTGAGACCGGTTCCGGCATATTCTCACGGTTCCATACTGCAATATCCTTGCCGCGGTGGTTCAAGCCGGTTGTTTTTTGTCCGAATCCGTAAAAGTCTTCGTTCTTGTCGGTTTTCTTGAACACGTAAGGCTTGCCGTTTTCGTAGCCAAAGCCTTGATCCGCGTCCTCGTTGATGACGTTGCCGTCTTTATCCAAATATTTAATACCGAACGGGCTTTTGTTGATGTCTATAGTCAAGCTGTCGGATTTCAAGACAATATTCTTGTTATTTTCTTTAACGCTGAATTGAGGCATTGCCCAATCTGTTTTCGCGATCCCGAGGGAAGTGAATTCTTTTTCACCTTTTTTAAGGATCGATACTTTGGAAATATCGGAGGACAGCAGGCGGATATAGGCTTCCATTTCACCCAAATTCAGTTTCACGCCGTTGTCCAGCTGTTCGACTCCTTGCACGGTCATCGGTGTTTGCAGTTTACTTTTATCCAAAGGCCTTTCTTCATGTACAAATTGCAAGTTCCCGTTCGCATCGACCATCTTGCCTTCCCAAACTTGGGCCCCTTCCGGTTTGACCCACTCTGCAGCCGAAACGGTATTACCTGAAAACAGAACAGCAGTTGCTAATAGTAAAGGTGCCATTTTCTTCATACGCTGTTTACGCGACATTGCATCTCTCTCCATTTCATCAATAAATTTCCCTGTAATTCGGGTCCCTAAAATATAAATGCTAAATTGGGGCGGGAACCATGGGCTTTCCGTATGAAAAAAATGTCGAGAGAGGTCGAAAACCAGGCAGCGGCGTTTACGGCGAGATGGTTTGGTTGCGAGGCAGATAACAAGAATGCAGGCTCAGAGCCGTTTTGTAAGCCTTGGCGAAGTGCAGAGCATTATCGCAAAAAAAGTTTTTTTCACGGCAAACAGATGCAGAAAGTGCAAAAATCATAGTTCTTTGGAATGTGAGACATGCTAAATTGAGTGTTCCTGTATTTTTTTGACACTCAATTATTTATTGTAATCACAGTAACCAATGACCTTGTGACAACGTCACTCAACTATTTATACTGATTTCAGTAACCTAAGACATTGACTCGAATCCGCATACCTTACTGTATAAAATAAGCAATTTAATGGAAATTTAAGGCGATGGCGGTAATTCACATGTTCCAAATAATGCTTTTGGTATTGTTATTCATTTACACTTTAAATAGAAACAGCATCTTTATGGGGGAAACCTTTTTGAAATGGACGGATAAGGGGGGGACTGTAATGTATCGGGTACTCATTGTGGACGACGAGCAGATCATCCGATTCGGAATCGAAAGTATTATTGATTGGGAAAGAGAAAATATGAAGGTCCATGCGCTTTGTGCCAATGGGGAAGAAGCGCTCGTTTCTATGGGGAACTGCACGGTCGATATCTTGATTACAGATATAAAAATGCCTTTGATGAACGGTATCCAACTCATGAAAAAAGCGCTGGAGCTAAATCCCATGCTTAAAGTGATCCTGCTCAGCAGTTACAGCGACTTTGAATATGTAAGAGAGGGTCTTAAGCTGGGGGCCGTCGATTACCTGCTGAAAGCGCCTTTGAAACCGGAGGAGCTTCGCGCCGTCCTCTTGCGTTGTATTTCCATGCTGAATGAAGAATGCAAGAAGGAAGCTGAACTGAACCATTATCAACAAGGGGCCTGCTACCGGGAACGGAAATCTATCGAACAGGAAATCAAGAGGCTGATCGTCCAGGAACAGGTTCCGCTTTCGTCGACCGATTGGGCTCCTGTTTGGTTGGATCTGCGCTATGCTTGTGTCTACCTCATGCTGGATAGGGCCGGTGAATTAAGAGAGAATGACGGAGACCTGCATGTACAGTTACTGCTGGAGGATTTGCAGAAATTGTTTTACGAAAGGATGGATGAGGGTATCGCCATGCTGTTGCCGGAAAGCAGCATGTTTCTTGTGTTTTCGGAGAACGCCGAGGATACGCCATTTCGACTCCGGCTGTGGAAACAATCCGTGGAAGCTGAACTGGGAATTTCTACGTCTATCGGCTGCCGAACTGTGCAAGGGATAAGCCGGATCCTCGATGGTTTTGCCGACAGCCGTATGGCCTGCCAAAAAAGATTCTTTGAAGGACTGGGGGGCATTCATCTATGGGAAGCACCGAATGAAGGCCGGGGAACGGCGATCACTTCGCAGCATGAACCGGAAACGCCGGATAAGAAATCCTTCTACGAAATCATTAGTAATCAAGAGTCGGTTTTCTCCGCGGTTGAATATGCGCTTAAACTTTGGAGAAGCGGAGGCTCGGATCCGGAGCAAGTAAAGAAGGAAGCGTGCGAACTGCTTTCTGGCGCTTATTATCTGCAGGCAGACGCAGCCTCCCTGCTTCCTGAGCGTCTCGATTTGCTGCACCGAACCGAGACGCTGGATCAAATGGCTTCCCTATTGGCACGCGATCTGGAGGAAATCGGGAAACCCATATTACCGAGGCTGGACGATAATGGAAACGGAAGGCCATTGATCATGAAGGCGTTGGAATATATAGCCGACCATTATACCGAGAACTTGACACTTAAGAGCGCAGCGGATACCGTGCATGTCAGTAAAAATTATTTCAGCCTCCTTTTCAAAAAGGAAACCGGCCGGAATTTTGTCGATTATTTAATAGAACTTCGGATCCGGGAAGCGAAGAGGCTTTTGGCGGAGAGCGACGAGCGAATTTATAGCGTAGCCGAAGCGTCCGGGTTCAATGATGGGAGATATTTCAGCAAGCTGTTCAAAAAAATGACGGGTTTAACTCCAATGGAATACAGGGAAAAGCACAAGAGCCTAGGCTCGCCTGTCGATTAAAAAACGGATAAGGTGGGGCGTATGATTGGAACTTTCCGGTTTTACAATCGCTTTGCTTTTAAAATTATACTGGCCTTTATGTTCGTGATCATTTTTTTTGCATTAATTATCTCTATGTCTTTTTATATGAAATCCTTGTTTAGCGTAAAGGAGAATGTGCGCGAATCCGCCCTGGAAATCGTCAAACAGACGGCCGATTCTCTCTCTTTTATTTTTAACTCAGGAAACGATACATCGGATTCTATTTACAGTAATCTGGATATCCAGAACGCGGTCATCAAACTAAACAGAAGTACACCTAAAGAGCAGAGCCAGATTTTTAAATATATGAGAAACATGTTAATCCAAACTCTCTTCTCGAATTCCTTTGTCAAAAATGTTTATGTGCTGAAGGAAGATAGCAGGGGTATGGGGAGTGGCGGCACCTTTTCCCCATTTGTGTATTATCCCTCCTTGTACCTGCAGATGCAGATGCGTGTATCCGATCAGGAATGGATAACGGAAGCGAAACGGAAGGACGGCGATCTGGTTTGGCAGGGGCTGCAGTATGACGTCTTGACGGGGACCAGCGGCAATGGGGATCTCGTTCTTCCTGTCGGTAGGGTTCTTAAAGATTTTAATCATATGAATCGTATAGGGTTTATTCAGGTGAACTTGGACGGGCACTCGATCTTAAATATCATTGAGCAGCTAAAGCTGGGGGAGACGGGAAAGTTTTTCGTAGTGGATCCGGAAGGCAAGATCATGATCCATCCCGACCTCAGCCTGATCAACAAAAGAGTGGAAAACCCCGATCTGCTTCAAAAAATTGTGGGCAGCGACCTTGCAGAGTTCGATTATACCTTTAACGGAGTGCCGTATTATGGGGTCAAGCAGCTGCTGAGCAATGGATGGATGATCGTGGGGACGGTGCCGGTTCATGAAATTACCGGAGAGCTAAAAGCGTTATATTCCTTCATCTTGATTTCCGCAGGACTTCTTACCCTTCTTGCCATCAGCATCGGCCTGCTGATCGTCGGCAGGGTAACGAAGCCCATCCATCAGCTTACCCTTGATATGCGGAAAGTACAACAAGGTGATTTAACGGTGAGAACGGACGTGAAGTCCAAGGATGAAGTTGGTCTCCTGAGCAGGCAGTTTAACAGCATGCTTCAGGAAATCGAACAGCTCATACATCAGGTCGAGGAAGAGCAGGGTCAGAAACTGCAGGCGGAACTCAGGGCCGTCATGCATCGGATTCATCCCCACTTCCTGTTGAATACGCTGAGCACGTTCTGGTGGCTGAACAAATCGAATCAGCATGATCGTGTTGGTCTAGGGCTGTCGGCATTGATCGTATTGTTGGATTCACATATGGGTAAAAGCGGAAGCATGATCACCCTGGAGGAGGAACTGGATTTTCTGCTGAAATATATTGCCATCTTGGAGCTGCGCTACGAAAAAGCCTTCAGACTGGATGTGGACATGGAACAGGGCATGGAAAAACTGGTCATTCCCCGTATGCTGCTGCAGCCGTTGGTGGAAAACGCCATCATCCATGGCATCATTCCGAAAGATGCGGACGGCCGTATCTCGATCCGTGTTCATACATTCGGCGACCGTACAGAGTTTCTCGTGACGAACGATGGACAGGCGATCGGGGAAGAAAAGCTGAAGATGTTGAATGAACCGGAGAAGGCCATAGCCAAAGGGGAAATGGGCATCGGTCTGCGGCATGTCTATGATACGCTGCGATACTATTATGCCGGATGTTCGGAGTGGTCGGTTATGAGTAATTCCGAAAACGGTACGACCGTTCGTATATTGCTTGGAAGCCCTGTGCCATTCAGTTTCGGGAATGGAAGGAGAAAGGCATAATGGCACGTCAATGGAAAATATTCATTTTGTTAATCGCGGTTCTTGCCTCCGGCTGCGGAGAATCGAAGGTCATTACCAATCCGGATGAAGCTCGAAAACTTCAAGGAAGCAAAGTTCAGGTGATCGAATTTTGGCATACCTACAGCGATGAAGAAAGCCGCATTTTGGAGAGGGAAATGATTCCTTCTTTTGAACGCCAATTTCCCGGTATAAAAATAATGCCTGTACGGCAGCTGTACATCTATGGGTTGAAAAACATATTGATTGCCCGCGCTTCTTCCAACCGGGGGCCTGACGTGGTCCGGATGAAAAAGGATTGGGTCCCTGATTTTTATAAAAACAATTTGCTTTTCCCTTTAGATGAATTTCCTGATTTCCGGCAATTCCGTGATTTGCTTACACGTGAAGTGATGCCGGCAGCCCTTCATCAGAATCAATCTTATTCCCTCCCTATGGATATGTATGTTCCGGCAGCCATCTTTAACCGTACACTTTTGAAGCGGGCAGGGTATTCGGAGCCCCCTCGGACAATGGAAGAAATTCTGGAGCTGGCCAGACAAAAGCGTTACATCGTCGGGTTGGGGGGATTGGATACTTGGAGAACGCTCCCGTTCATATACAGCCTTGGCGGAACATTTGCGGATGCTGCGTTCAGCAAGACGACCGGTTATTTAAATGGAAAAGCGACGGTCCGGGCCGTAGGAAAGCTGCGTCTCCTTTACAAAGAAGGATTGATTGACGGCACGTTGGGGGAAGAAGGCGCAGACAACTGGGAGGGTGTCAAAAGTGGCAACGTGCTCATCACGGACGAAGGTCCCTGGTTTTATAACAACTGGACGGATACGGAATTGCAAAGGGCTATTAAATTGACGATTCCCGTACCTTTCCCCAATGATAAAGGGCCTTCTTCCCTTGCAGACGGGGAAGATCTGGTGATTACGAAGGGAAGCAAGCATCCGGAGGCGGCTTGGACATTTCTGAAATGGATGACGGGGAAAGAAGCTCAGCTGATGATATCGAGAAGCGGGCTTTTACCGACCAATAGGGAAGCAGCCCAATCGATGAAGGTGAGTCGGGATTCGTACATCCATCCCTATCAGGAAGCTCTGGCCAATGCTGTCCAGAGGCCGGCGATAAGAAATTGGGAAAAAATCGATGAGGTTTACAGCCTCTATTTAGGTAAAATCTTCTTGGGCGAAATCTCGGCGAAGGAAGGGCTTACGCGTGCGGCAGAAAAAATTGACCGGCTGCTTGCAGATGCTGCAAATCCTGATTAAAAAGGCTTGTGAATAATTGATTGATAAGACTGGCCTATCGGCTTGTCTTTCATGGCAAATGGAGCTTACGTAATTAATGTCATAGCATGGGTTTACGTCATTTGGTTGGAGGACCCTAGTCTGACCGGTAGAAATGTAAATGTGAAACACATCCGCGCTTATTGGGATGAAATCCTCCGTTTGGCTGCGGCCAGTACTTCAAAGAAAGAAGCAGAGTGCTGCGGCGCTCTGCTTCTCTCAACTATCGTACCCGTTAGTGCAACGTGATTACTTATGATATGGTTCATTACGTTGACGTGGTAAAGCATTTCTTAAATCAATTTAGCGAAGTGGATTATAATGAATAGTTTACGAACCAAAGAAAAAGTATTAGACAGGTACGTCATTAAGCTAACGGGCAGGATAATTCAACCGATTCACGAATATGTAAAATATTGAAGTATCTGCAAAGTTTGTGAATTAGACGTTGGGTGAAATCATTGAAATACGAATAAAGAGAGAGGTACCACAAATGAATTTTAGTATTTCATCTTTTTATTATGAACCCAAAGTATTTTTCAAAGTGAGATTTGAGGTGTTACATTTTATTCAATCTCAAATATTAGATTTGATTATTAAACCTTATGGTCTTGAAGATTTACGTACTGACGTTTATTTTTCATTAATAATCTCTACTAAAAAAGATCAAAAAGTAATAGAAGTAAAGAAACAAAAACTTACTAAGAGAACAAAGCATTTAAACTATGGAGTATGGCTACCATATGAAGAAATTTACAACTCTAAATCCCCATTAGAAACGTTTATTAATTATTTCGTAGATGCTTTATATTTAGTTTTTGATTTGTGGAACGTGGAAAAGAAATATATTGAGACTGTTAGAGTTAATTGCTTGAATGAAATTAAGGATAATAAAAATAAATATGAATTTTCTAAAGAACAGGAAGAAGAGTTGATTGAAGAAGAAAAGCTTTTAGATAGGATATTAAAGGAATTAGATCTTGATTGAATTTACAGGAAGCCAATGACTTCAACTAACACCATATTCACGCTTTCGGGCCCTTCGGCCCTCGGTCCAGACAGTTAGGAGTAGATTTGGAAAGGCACTTCAGTAGCATGGAAGTAGAATGAGCTGGACACAACCGTAATAACCAACCGCATCGCGGGCAGTTGAGCATTAAGCTAACGGGTACGATAGCATTCCTGTAGAGCGTTAAATTTCCGCTTTGCAAAAAAACGAGCGCCTCGGTACGATGGAAGTACGCAACGGGTCATAGCCCTAAAAATTCCATCATCCAGGA